>JBEBHD010000155.1:0-12638 GCA_040080915.1 Saprospiraceae bacterium | reverse complement strand
GGGCAGGCCTCCTGCACCTCAATGCCGATGGCACCGGATGCACCGCCGGGGCAGGACGGCTGTGCCGAGGGTGCGGCGGCGAGGGTGGGGCCTTGGTGTTCATAGGCACCGATGTCCACCGTGCCGCCCCGGATGCGTGGGTTGCCGGGCAGGTCGATGGGGGTGCTGACATAGGCGTTGCTGCCCGCGTTGACGAGCGGAGAGCAGGGCCGGAGGCGGTAATCGCCAGAGTCGGGGTTGACGAACATGGGGTCGCCGCCGATGATCATGCCGGGGCCGCAGGTGACGCTGGGGGGCAGGGCGGAGCAGTTGAGGGAGTCGAAGTAGCAGTGGGTGAGGAGGACGGGATTGTTCCAGCCCAATGAGAAATGAGTGATTTGGGCAGCATCACTGAAGAGTGTATTTGCGATGGTAAGTGAATCCGGGAATGCGTGAAAAATAGTATCAACGTTGTTATTAACAAAACTGCAATTGATTATCTGAATAGAAAAATGATCGTTTCCGTCGGATGCCCAGAGGCTCTTTTCGGGAGAAGACAACTTATTTGAGAGGGCCCTTGAATTGCTTATCATAACGTCCTTGTAATGAACAAATTCCCCTAGTGTTGCAAATCTCACATTGTTTTGTAGGTCAGCCCTGTTAAAATGTAATCCTATCAAAGTTGTAAAAAAAAGCAACAATCCAGAGTCCTTTGCACCTAAATTATTTTGTATTTTGATATTATTGTGTTTGCTTCTATCTTCATGTTATTCAAAATTATTTTGCTGTTGCCTCCCCCCTCTTGGGCAATAAAAACAACCTCACGAATGGTGCCTATATTAGGCCCATTGGGCTTGTTCAACAAAATATTACAACTGTCGAAGACAATATTCCCGTCAAAGGGAATACCACTTGAATTCAGTTCCAAAGCAGCACTTTGTCCGGCAACATTCTTTATAAATTGGACGCCAATAGCACCCCAAAAACTTTGTCCTTGTCTTCCCAATAAAAAAAATGCTCCTCCCCCGGCTACGAACGCAGAATTCTCCTCGAACAAACACCCGCGCAACACGAGGCTGTCAGTTCCGTGCGAGGCGTTCAGGTAAATCCCGCCCCCGCGCTGCCCTGCCCTGTTTCGCTCGAAGCGGCAGTTTTGCAGGAAAGGGCCGCGCTCTACCCAGCTGCCGCCAAAGCGGGCCATGCCGCCGCCGTTTCGCACCGAGCGGTTGTCGGCCAGGGTACAGTTGGTGAAGATCGGCAGGGCCGAGCCGACACCCGCGGCGTTCACCATAACCGCGCCGCCAGACTGGTGGGCGGTATTGTGCTCGAAGCGGCAGTTGGTGATGTCGGGGTAGGCCTCTGCGTCCTCGGCCATGATGTACAACCCGCCCCCGCAGATGGCGCGGTCGCGGGCGAAGAAGGCCGCCTGAGTGTCGGTGGCGTTGCCGTCGCGCACGACGAACCCGTCCAGCACCGTGCCGAGGTCGGGCCGGTGCAGGTACACCACGTTGTAGCTGTTGTCGGTGCTGTCGCCGGGCACGCCGATGTCGCCGCTGAGCACCGTGGCGTGCGCCACCCAGTCGCGCTGGCTTAGGTCGACCTCCACACCGGCGAACCCGCCGTAGAGCCGAACGCCGCTTTTGGGCGCGAAGGATGTCGAGCGGACGGTGCCCGTGGTGGGGCGGTAGGTACCCTGGGCCACCCACACCTCGTCGCCCGCCTCAGCCTGGGCCAGGGCGGCTGTCAGGTCGGTGTGGGCATCCGACCAGGTGGCCCCGGTGTTCGCTCCTGTGGCGGCGTGGTTGACGTAGATTCGATTCTGGGCCACCGTCGGCAGGGCCGCGACGGCAAGGGCGATGGGTAGGAGCAAGCAGATAAATTTCATGTTCGTGCAGGATTTTGACCGCCGCGCGGTACCGCGTTGACGGGTTTGAAAAAGGGGATGACCGTTTCTGGGATAAACACGGGCTTAAACAGGGCGAACGGGCCAGCAGGATTATGCCCGTTTGGGCAATATCACGCCGGTCCCGTTCCCCTTGTCAAAATGGGTCAAGGTCCAGAACGACCCTGTCAGATCAATGCCTGATCAGGTGCCCGCCGACCTTTTGCTCGCCAGCGAACACGCGCCAGACGTACACCCCGGGCGGCAAACCGGCAGCCTCGGGTGCTGGCTCGTCCTGATCGCCCACCGCGAACTCGACGCGACGGATGAAGATCATCTTTCCAAAAGCATCGAACAGGGCTATGCGGCCCGGGCCTGCCTGCGGGGCGTACACCGAAAACAACACCTCGCCGGAGCTCGGGTTGGGACGCACGCTGGCCCGCAGGCCTGCCGCCGTGGCGGCGTGTACCGCCTCGTCGCGCTGCGCGGCCGTCGGGTCGGGTACGAGGGCGTACTCCGAGCCGTCGGCCTCCCAGGCGGCGTTGTCCAGTACCGCGTCATCAAGCAGGAGCAGCGGCACCGAGTCCGGCATATCGGTCCGGGCGCGAAAGGTTAGGTAGAACAGCACAGTACCGGCGGCGATTCGGTCATACTCGTCGCCGGTGGACGACAGCCACAGGGTGCGTATCTCGCCCTCGGCCGCCCGGGCCAGGCCGAAGTGGTCGGCGGTATAGTCGGGCAGATTGCCTTTGGACGGGCCGAGTAGCTCCAGCCGGGAAGGGTCGAAGTGCAGACCCATCTGCAGGGCCTCTATTTTTCGCTCACCGGTGTAGGTCACGGGCACAGTGAACACGCCGCCTCTCGAGCGGGCACCGACGGTACCAAAGGAGATCGGGAGTGTGGGGCGTCCGCCCGGGCGCGTACTGGTTATAGCGTTGCCGTTCACGTCTCCCACCTTTACGGCCACAAAGTCGAGACCTGTGGCCGGGGGCGCAAGGCAAAGGATGGATTCTGGAAAAATTGTCTGAAATGGGTTCACCGGGTTGGGGAAAGAGAAATTTGCATCTACAAAACGCCAAGACGTGTTGTCAGGAAATTGAGAGAAGATGCCAAGGATGAGCTTGCGCAGCACCACGATGTCGAAGGTGGTGACTGACTTGCTTTTATTTGCATCAGCAGCGATAATTTTGTAAGGCGAGTTGAATGGCTCTGTACCAAGAACATGCTTATTGATGAGCACAAGGTCAAATGTTGACACTCCATTTAACGGGTCGTTGTTTTTTTCAGGCACCACGTCAAACTTGTCACAGTTGGCACAAATGCTGCAAAAACCAAAGGTGCCTGTCTGGGCCGAGCTCGTGGTCTTGTCCGGGCACGCCCCGGTGCAGTTTGCGGAAGCGCATGTGGCCGCCTTGATCTTCACCGTGGCATCTTCCAATCCGCTGCCCGCCGCAGTGGCGAGCCTGCCGGTGATGGCCGGGCCGCACTGTGGGAATCCCGTCGGCGTTTCCACCGGTGGGATGCAGTGTACGGAACTGTTGTTGACCAGGATGTAAGTGGTTTCGATAAACGTTGTGGTTGCCCCTTTGACGCAGCCGTTGCCCGTGTCCGAAAACTCTACGAGCATGTACACCTCCGGGTCCAAATCGAATACAATGGGGTCGTTGTCGGGCGTAATAAAACAATACGTCAGGGTTTTGCCGTCAGGACTGACCTCCCAGCATTGAAGTGGCGTGGTTGAATAACAATCATAAATATCGCAGCTTACAAACGGCCAGTCCGGGAAGGAGACATTTGCAATACTGACCCCGGGATCAAGGTCGAACGTGACGGAAAAATTCATCTTGCGAATTTTCCACGGCCCTGGAACCACAGAATTAAATCCGACCTTGGCCGCAGCAGGTGCGCCGGAACAGCTGCCGACCTGGCCTGTTATTCGAAATGAAATACCAATGTTTGAACACAGTGCCATGCCTGGCTCATTGAAAGCAGGCGTACCCGAGGTTTTAAGGGTCGTGCAGGCGGGCGCGGTGGTCTTCAGGCGGGACTTGGAACCGCTTTCGTGGAACGCCAACGTGGCCCCCCAGGCCTGGTTGGTCAGTATCGGCGGGCCGAACTTGATGGTACCCAGCGTCCAGGTGCCACCGGGGGCCAGTGCCTGCCCGTTGGCATTCACGCGGTAGTGCAGGTACACGATCCGCTCGAAGGGGTTGCCCGACACAAGACCGCCGTCCACCTCGCGGGGCGTGTGGCCGACGTACTGGAGGGGCTTGTCCACCTGGAAGAGGGTGGTTTTTACCACAAATTCCAGGTAGTTGAGCGACATACTCTGGCTGGCGCTGTTGTTTTTGACCTGAATATCCACCGAATAGCCGCCGTTGCCGTCCGCGACCGGGTCCAAAAGCATGGCCTCAATGTCGGCATTGGCCGTGGAGGCAAATGTTGGCGGAGCGGCAATGGGCGCGCCGTTGAACACCGCCAGGCAGTTCAGGTTGGGTGTCCCGCTGACCACCCCGATGGGGGAACAGTTTGAGGTCGGGTCGGATTTGGGCACATACATGCGCTCGCCCATTTCGAGCGACACGGTCTCGCCGGGGTAGGCGTTGACCACCACGGTGAACAACTCGACGTAGGCGCAGTGCATCGACAGGCTGCCGCAGGCGGCGGTGCAGTCGGGCTGGCCGAAGGTAAAACCGATCTGGTTGGTGGAAAGGCCGCCCGGGGCAGTCACGCCGCAGTTGGGGCCGTTCAGGTCGAGGTTGGCGAAACTGACGGCCACCTCTTTTTCCGTAGGCTCCCAAATGACCTTGTTGCCGTCGGCATCGTTGAAGCCAAACCACTTGGCCCCGTTCGTGCTGGTCTTGAAGCAGTTGTCCGTGGCCTGTGTGTTGATGTGGGAATACTGGATGGGCAGGTTCGCGTTCTTAAGCCGCACGGACACGTCCAGCGTGGAGTAGTCGAGGTTGAACGGCGCGGTACCGGCGGGCACTTCCATACGCAGGTAAATTTTGAAAAAAATCTGGCTGAAGCGGTCGCCGCAGGGCACGTCGTTGTCCGTACAGGTGGTGGCCACGTTGTCGTAGACCCGGACGGCCTCGATCATCAGTTTGTCGCAGTTGGGCATCAGGCAGGGAGGTTCCGTCTGCCCCCACACCGGCACCCCTCCCAGCGACAGCGCCGCCAGCGCGGCCAACAAAAATCGCATAACTTTTCGGCGCAGGCCCATCTTCTCAAAAAGGCTTGCTAACGTCGCGCGGGCAGGCGTTTGCCCCCCCCCGGATTGCCGGGCGGCGCAGTGGTGATGAACGGAATCGAGTTGTTTTTGCATAAAAATCGGTTTAAAGTGTGAAAGAATAAATTGTGGGCCCCTTGCAGAACTTGAGTGCAAATTTACCCTCCCATTCAAGTCTGAAACAAGGACACTTTTGCAGATTTCAATCCATGCAGATTGTTGATTCTGTGCAAAAATTCGTCATGAAAACGCAGAGGGCCACAGTACGCAATCACGTTCTGTGGCCCTCTGTGTATAAACTCGGTGGCCCTGTGTGTCAAAAAAACCTACCGCAGCACCACCTTCCGCACCGCCGCGCCCGCCTGCACGAAGTACAATCCGCGTGGCAGGTCGCCCGTGCGCAGCGACAAGCGCTCGGCCCCGGCAAACAGGACAGCCTCCTGCACCAATTGGCCCGCGCTGTTCAGCAGCGCCACGCGCACATCTTCCCGGACAGGCACATCGGTGGCCAGCCAGACCACATCGTTGGCCGGGTTCGGGAAAATCTGAAAATTAATGGCAGCCCGATCCGGCTCGTCGGACCCGACCGGCGTGTGCTGGATGTTGAAGCGCGGCGTGCCGAAGAACCCGCCTTCTCCGTCAGTCACCATAAACCGAAATCCGTCGGAGGCGTAGTTGCTGCCGTAGTCGAAAAAGCGGATGAGTCCGTTGTCAAGGTCGGCCTGGGTGAATTGGTCACCGGGCTGCAAGGCGGGAGACCAGTTTTTGGCCAAATGCCCGTGTTCGGGCACGGTGAGCAGGGTGTACACCAATTGGCTGTGGGTATTGTTGGCATCTTCCACCAGCAACAAGTCAGTGGAAACGACGCGGTTATTACCCACGTCTACGATCATGGTGTTGTTGTGTACCAAGTACGGCGGGTTGAGCGTCACCTCGGAGCAAAACTCTAATTGGAACGCCTCGAACGTACCGCCGCCGCCGACCTGGTTGTCCTTGGCACGAAGCGTCCAGGTGCCCGTCGAATTTTGGCCGGTAAATGCAGCCAGGGGGTCTTGCGGGCGGTAGGCGATGCCGGTATTCGGTGGCGGGCAGGGAAAGGCTGCTGGAGCCTCATCGGTCAGGCGCAGGTTGAAAAAACCATTGAAATTGCCGCATCGGGTGGACCACAGCACCACCTCGGTTCCCTGCGGACTGATGATTCGCACGTCCAAGTCTTTGAAAAACTCGTGGTAACCTTTCACCTGACGCACTTCCATATTTTTGATCGGGCCGCCAGCGATGACATTTATTTTCGATTCCAACGTGGGTGTTCCGTTAGCGGTCATGCCTTTGGGCAGGTCGTTGGCCGTCCACGAGAAGCATTTTTCGGCAAACGTGGAAAAGAAAAAAGGCTCCGTCCAGTCGTGGGTGCCGCACTCGTTTTTGGGGCGCACGCGCCAATAGTAGGGCGTGCCCTTGGCCAAAAAGATGGGCAGTTTGAAACTGTCGAGCGTAGTGCTGTTGACGGAAGCGAGGATGGTGCCGGGTGCAAACGAGGGGCTGCTGGCAAACTGCACATCATACGTCAGTGCGTCCAAGGCGCGGTTCCAGTGCAGTGTCTGGATCAGCGGCGTTTCGGTGGCACCGTTGGCGGGCGACACGAGCGCGAGGGCGGAAAAGTCGTTGCGCAGCGTAGTCAGCACGATGGGCCGCAGGATGGGGGCCATGCCCGCTGCGGTGGCGCGCAGGATCAGGGTGAACGTTTCCTCGGTCTGCACCTGCGAAAAGTCGAGGGTCAACGTGGCACTATGGCCGGGTTGAAGGGCGGTGGCGCTGAATACCGCCGTCACGTTGGGCGGCAGCGCACCGTCAATTTCAACGGTGATCGGGTTGTTGAAGCCCAACACGCCCGCCGTGGCGATGGCCACCTCGTGACTGGCTGGCAGACACAGAATGCCGCTGTCGTGGTCGAGGCTGAGGGTGGCCGATGGCTGGACGGGCTGTTTAATCGTGAAATTTTGGTTGGAAATATCAAAGAATACATTGTCGTAGCCGTCCACACGCACACGGGCCTGCCCGGTAGGCAGGTTGGGCACGAGCACGTAGTGGCTGCCGTCGTTGCCCACGTGCTGGGCCAACATGATCGGATAGGTTTGGCCGCCGTCGGTGCTCAGGCGGATGTTGACGTGTGAACAGCTGACCGGTGGTTTGTCCGAGTTGGCCACGTCCCAGCGCACCTCGGCATACTCGCCGATATTCCAGGAGTTGGCGGCCGTGTTGGGAAATTGAACCAAGAACGGCCCCGCGCCGCCCCAAGCCTGAAACGCCACCTCGGCAGACGAAACACCGCCGCCGCCCGTCTTGCTGTCGCGAACGGTGAGCAGAAACGTCAGGTCGCGGGTGTAATCGGGCAGCAGCTCGCGCGAGTCGGTGCCGTTGTTCAGAATCGTGCTCAGTTGGGGAAAATAGCGGTTGGTCACGCTCACGGCGGGCCGGGTGCGGAAAATAGGCGAACTGGCTACCTGCGTACCGAGCTCGGTTTCAGGGCCGAGGTCAATCTCTTCCCAGCAATAGGTGAGTGCATCTCCGTCGGGGTCGGTAGCGCTGCCGTTCAGTTCGAATGGCGTGCCGATAGGTATGAAAAATCCGTCTTGATAAGGCAGGGTCACCACGGGCGGGTTGTTGGTGGTCACGATGCTGGCCCCGCAGGTAGAGCCGGACTCAAAATCGAGGCTTTTGCGCATTTCCAGAATGGAGCCGCCGTGGAAATACAGATCGGCACCGCCCTGCACGTTGTCGCTGCCACAGCCACCCACATACGACATGATGGTGCTGCCGCTGCCGGGTTCGTAGGCGGTGAACGGTGCCCGTTGGTCTTCGGCGAAGCCGCCGCAGCGGTTCCAGGTATGGTTGCCGCCGATTTGGTGACCGAGTTCCTGACAGGCCACGTAGATAAACCCGGGGCCGTAGTTGCCGCTCCCGGCTGTGCAGCCCAACCACTTGCTGTTACCACAAATAGCGCCCAGGCCGCCCACGCCACCACCGCCACGGGCGAATACGTGGCCAATGTCGTAGCCGTTGGGCGTGACTCCGGCAATGGCCAGCGCCTGTTGGTTTTGGCCCGCCAGGTCACCTGGGTCAGACCCGAAAAAAGGGTCGCTGGAGGGGTCTAAAAAAATGGTAAGCAGAGTAACCTGAACCAATTGAAAACGCACGGCGAAATCCCGCTCGTAGGGCACATTGATGAGGTTGACGTACTCGCCCAGTGCAGAAAAAATCATCTGCCTGTTGCCACCGTGGTCTTGCGAGAATTCCCCCGTAGTGGAGATCACCAACTTGTACTGCTTGAGCGTGATCGGGGCGAGGCCGGAGCCGCGGTCTTCCGCCGGAGGGGCGTACAGTGTCGGAGCGGGTTCTTTCACCATATTTTTATCCACCACCACCGTGCGCGGCCCCTGCGGAAATGCCTCGCCTGGCAAATCCTTGGCATCGTAGGCCATGTACACCGCGTCCTGACCCCAAGCGTAGGGTTCGATGAACGAGTGTCCCATATCAGCCCGAACGATCATGGCTCGAAAGCCGCGCAGGGTATGACTGAGGCGGACGGTCGTGCGCGGGTCGGACAAGGATTGGCCCGCGAACGTGCGCACGTAGGGTGCCTGCGCGGCCAATGCCGGCTCCATGATCGAAATTTCCCAAATGGAAAACTCCTCAAACGTGCCGTCGGCCATTGGAAGTGCGAGCACGCAAACCCGTTGGCGAGCCTCCGGTGTAAACTCTTGTGGAGCAGATTCCAAGGCCGATTTGATGCCAGCGTAGTCCAACCAGTAGGTTTGGTAGCGCAGCGGGATCAGTTTGCGCTCAGCCTGTTCGGGCAAGGCGATGGCATTTTCCTGTACGGTTTTAAAAAAATTTGGCGCAGCCGTTTGGGCCGACGAGAGGACGCTGACAAACAGACAGCAGAGCAGGGCGAAAAAACGCATGGCGAGAGGTGTGGGTGTTGAGCCTAATGAGCAAAAAACGCGGCGAAGTTACGCCCATTCGTTTTTGCAAACGGCCAGTTGTGCGTGCTTCTCTTGGCAAAAACACGGCAAAAGGTGGGATTTCGGGTACAACTCTGAGCAATTTCAAATTCACCACAAAGACGCGGAGGGGTTTATTTTTGTAAAAACCAGTAAATGCGCAGGCAGACACCTGAGTTTTTCCCAAAAATAACCTACGCTTGTGAGGGCCTTTGGCCCGAAACGGGTTGTCAGCGAGCCTCTGACTGGCCGTAGAGAATGGACAATCAGTGCAAATCAGAGACTTGCTGATGGGGTGCATCGGGTCGGAGACCCTCGCAAGCCAGTGAGCAGTGCATCGGGAATCTTCGTAAGCCAGTACGAGGCTGCGGTGCATCGGGTCGGAGACCCTCGCAAGCCAGTGAGCAGTGCATCGGGGATCTTCGTAAGCCAGTACGAGGCTTGCTGGTGCGGTGCATCGGGGACCCTCCGCGTCTCTGCGGTGAACCGTTACGGGCTGTTGCCTAGCCCCCCCCAGACACGTCATTTCTTGGCCAAAAACGACGATCTGGCCAATAAGTAACCCTGTTCACAAAAAAAGTCGGAAAATAGCTGCACCAACCGTTTCACTCAAAAATTTTTTCAACATGACATTGCTTCAAACACTTCGCCGCCTGGGCCTTGCGGCACTTTTGTTCGCTGCCGTTTCTTCGGCTTTGTTAGCCCAAAAAGCGCTCCGCCTCCCGCCGGGCGTGCAAAAAGTCACCTCCGTGGAAGGCATCACCGAGTACAGCCTGCCCAACGGCCTGCGCGTACTGCTCTTTCCCGACCCGTCCAAACCGATCATGACGGTCAATATCACCTACAAAGTCGGCTCTCGCCACGAGAACTACGGCGAAACGGGCATGGCCCACCTGCTGGAGCACCTCGTGTTCAAGGGAACGCCCAAGCACCCGAACATCCCGCAGGAACTCACCGAGCGCGGTGCCCGGCCCAACGGCACCACCTGGTTTGACCGCACCAACTACTTCGAGACGTTCGATGCCACGGAGGAAAACCTTCGTTGGGCGCTCGATCTGGAAAGCGACCGCATGATCAATTCCTACATCGCCCGCAAGGACCTCGAAAGCGAGTTTTCCGTGGTGCGCAACGAATACGAGCGCGGCGAAAACAGCCCTGGCTCGGTGCTCAACAAGCGCATGATGGCCGCCGTGTTCCAGTGGCACAACTACGGCCACTCCACCATCGGCGAAAAATCCGACATCGAAGAGGCCCCCATCGAACGCCTCCAGGCTTTTTACAAACACTACTACCAGCCCGACAACGCCGTGCTGCTCGTGGCCGGAAAAATTGACGAACAAAAAACCCTCGACCTCGTCAATGAGTATTTCGGCCCCATCCCCAAACCGACTCGCTCGCTCATAACCACCTACACCGACGAACCCACGCAGGACGGCGAACGCCTCGTGGCCCTGCGCCGCACCGGCGATGTACAGCTCACCGCCGCCGCCTACCGCACACCCGCCGGCTCCCACCCCGACAACGCGGCCCTCACCGTGCTGGCCAACTTGCTCACCGACAACCCCACCGGCCGCCTGTACAAAGCCTTGGTGGAAAGCAAAAAAGCCGTTTCCGTATTCGGCTCAGCGTCCGGCTACGCCGAAGCAGGTGCCACGGGTTTCACAGCCGAAATTCCGCAAGACCAGTCGCTGCAAGCCGCTGAAACCGCCATGCTGGAAGTGCTGGACGGCCTCAAAGAGAATCCGCCCACGCAGGATGAGGTGGAAAAAGCCAAGGCGCGTATCCTCAAAAACGTGGAGATGGGCCTCAAGCAATCCGACCGCCTCGGCATCAGCCTGAGCAACTACATCGGCACGGGCGATTGGCGTTTGGCGTTTTTGTCGCGCGACTGGATCGAAAAAACGACTGCCGAGGATGTGGCCCGTGTAGCCATCCGGTATTTCAAAAAAGCCAACCGCACACTCGGACAATTTATTCCGGAGAAAACCCCGGACCGCGCCGAAATCCCCGCTCCGCCGAACCTCGATGAGCTGCTCAAGGACTACAAGGGCCGCGCACCCATCGCCCAAGGCGAAGACTTTGACCCGGCACCGGAAAACATCGAAAAACGCACTACCCGTGCGGCGCTGCCCAACGGCATGAAATACGCTCTGCTGCCCAAGAAAACGCGGGGCGAGTCGGTGAACCTCACCATGTCCCTCCCCTTCGGCACGTTGCAAAGCCTGCAGGGCAAGTCCACCATCGCTGATTTCACTGGCTCGATGCTCAGCAAGGGCACGACCAAACGGACACTGGCCGAACTCAAGGACGAGCAAGACCGCCTCAAGGCCCGCATTTCGGTGAACGGTGGAGCAGAGGGTGCTTTCGTGAACATCGAGACCGACCGAGCGCACCTGGCGGAGGCCATTCGCCTGGCTGGCGAGATGCTGCGTATGCCGTCGTTTCCGCAGGACGAGTTCGACAAGTACAAAAAACAATACCTGACCGGCATTGACGAGCAAAAGACCGACCCGAACGCCCGGGCTGGAAATGCGTTCTCCCGGATGTCGAACCCGGAATACCCCGTGGGCGACCCACGCCGGGTACTGACGTTCGAGGAAGAAGCCGCCGCCGTGGAGGCCGTCACACTTGACCAGGCTAAGGATTTTTATAAAAAATTCTACGGTGCGAGCGATGCCACCTGCGCCGTGGTAGGCGATTTCGACAAAGCCGAAATCGAAAAAGCGCTGCGCGAAACCTTTGGCGACTGGAAAAGCCCGGCCAAGTACGAGCGCATTGCCGATGACTACACGCCCGTGCCTGTACGCACGGAAACCATCCTTACCCCCGACAAGTCCAACGCCGTGTACATGGCCGGGTTCGGGTTCCCGATGCGCAACGACGACCCGGAATACCCCGCGCTCACCATCGGCGGCCAGATCATCGGCGGCGGCTTTCTCAACTCCCGCCTGGCTACACGTATCCGCCAGAAAGACGGTCTGAGCTACAGTGTGAACGGCAACTTCGGTGCCAGCGCACGCGACAAAAACGGCAGTTTCAATGCGTTCATGATCTACAACCCCGGTAACTTGGACAAGCTCGAAACGGCCTTCCGCGAGGAAATCGAACGCGCCGCCAAGGAGGGATTCACGGCCGAGGAATTAGAGGCCGCCAAGGGCGGCTGGCTCAAATCACGCCGGGTGAACCGCTCCTCCGACGCTACTTTGGCTCGCACGCTCAACTCGTACCTGGCTTACGGGCGCGACCTGAACTGGGATGCCCAACTGGAGCAACAGGTGGAAAAACTCACGCTCCAACAGGTGAACACGTCGGTGAAAAAATACCTCGACTACTCGAAGATGTTGATCGTGAAGGCGGGGGATTTTAAGAAGGCGGAGAAGCCGTAGTGAAAAAGTAACTAGTTAGTACCCGCGTGTGGTGGTACTAAACACAAAAATATGCACGACAGATTTTCACAGATTCACACAGATTTTCCCTTTCCGTTTTAAAAAATCTGTGTGAATCTGTGAAAATCTGTGGTTAAAAATGGCTGTCTCTTATACAC
>JBEBHD010000364.1:0-3381 GCA_040080915.1 Saprospiraceae bacterium | reverse complement strand
ATCAGGTGTACGGCCCATGCCAATTTCAATACTGCGCATCGGCGGGCATCCGGGCCAGCCAATGTATGCTGAACGTCAACCAGGCGGTGTTTGGCAACGAGCACATTTACGGGATCGCCTCGAGAAGGACAGATTTTAGGCCGCAAACGATCGAGAATTGTGCTTTTTACACGGTAGGTGGGTTCAAGATCGCCCGGGCAGGGATATACCTCGAACGCCCCAACGGCAGCGGGAGGTTCTACTCAACCCAAATCAACAAAAACACATTTAGCCCCGTGCTCAACACCGGAAACCCGATAGCCGGTATTGACATCCGCTGCCCTGTCCCCAGCACCGACCACATGGCCGTGAACGACAACACGATAGAAGTGCAAAACACCGCTCAGGACAACCCGTGCTACGGTATTGTCGTGTACGGGAACCAGTCCAGCAACATTGAGTTGAAGGGCAACCGGGTCAATATGGTCAATACCCCCCAAGGCCCCGAAAAGACCTTCGGTATCTTCCTGACCGACACGGAAGGTTCAAACAACCGGCTGGACGGCAACAACGCCACCGGAGGGGCACAATGCAACTACCACCTGGAAAAAGCCCGCAACGTAGAGTACTGCGACAACATCAGCAACGGCGGCGTAAACGGCTACCACTTTTACGGCAACAACGACAACGCCAACTGGTCGGTAAACGACATCGGGACGCATGACAATGGCTTGCTGATCGGACATATCCCGAACCCAAACGGCCCGCCCCTTTCCTCGGGAATGATTTCCAAGCAAACCCGCCGGGGAAACCTCTGGGATGCGGACGGAAACCAGTACTCAGACAAGGCGGCGAAGTGTACGGCAGACCCCGACCTTTCGCGGTTTTTGACTGAAGACAGCAGCCCAGAAAAAAAACCAACCAAGATTGAGCCGGTTATGGGGTGGTTTATTGAAGAAAGTGGCACGATCGAACATTGCTCTGGCACGACACGGGGCATCTCCGGCTTCGAGGACTCACTGGCAGCGGGAGGCGGGCAGTTGTCCATCTCGGATGCCGAGCGGTGGGAAGCCACGCGCCTGCTGGTGGAGACCCTGCTGCGGCACCCCGGCCAGCTCACGGGCGACACCACCATGCAGGCCTTTTATACCCAAAACCTGACGAGCAGCGCCGGGCAGTTTGCTCAGATCAATCAGATGGTGGCCGAGGGCGGTTTTTCCACGAACCCGCTGTGGGATGTGCGCGAGGCCAAGGCAGTGCAATACAAGGCGGCCAAGGTCATACTGGACTCACTCAACACGCGCACCACACTTTCGGACCTGGCCAACAATATTTTTATCCCAGCCGACAGCATGTTGCACGTTGTCCACGCCCAGATGGCCGATCTGGCCGACAGCATCCGAATTATCGAGGACGTGTTGAGCGCCATACACGATACGGTGCTGAATCAGGCTTTGCTCGAATTAGACAGTATCACGATCACCGAGGACTACGAGCAGGCCTACAAGACTCTGATAACCTATCAGATAAAGACCGCCCTCGGCGACGAACCGGAAGATGCGGGCTACGACGACCTGATGGATGTGGCCAACGCCGACGAAGCCGACTACGGTGGTGCCGTGCGGCATGCCCGGCATTACCTGTCCGACTGTGAACGCTACTTCCGCATCGCACCTGATGAAGGCGAGGAAGAGGAGCGGCCCTTGACCAGTTCATCCTCAACCCTTACACCGGTTGTTTCCATCGTGCCCAATCCGGCCACGAGCAGTATCCGCGTGACACAAGAGCGCTTGGGTGCGGGCGTTTGGAGCATCTTATCTGCAACCGGAACGCTTGCCCGTACCGGAATCTGGCCAGAAAACCAAACCAGCCAACAGATTGGGCTGGGGAGCCTCGCCCCGGGCGCATATTACTTCGTCGTGCGTTCGGATTCCGGCGCTACAGCGGCTCACAAATTGATCGTACTGCATTAAGTCAATATGAAAATTTGGCACCCAATCCTTTGCGTAGATGCAAAGGATTGGGCTTTACCGTTTTTTTACATCCCACTCTCGCCATGAACAAAATCATGTTAGTTCTTTTTTTGCCTATTGGTCTGCTTGCCCAAGAAAAGCATGATTATCATTGGTTACTCGGCTATGATCCCAATGAGCCTCAAAACTTGTACGGCGGTTCCCGAATTGATTTCAACGAGTCCCCTCCAGAAGTGTCTTTTTTTGAAATCCCCTTTGATTTTAGCGCCAACGCCGCCATTAGTGATAATAGCGGGCAATTGCTCTTCTACACCAATGGCTGCCAGATATCAAACCGAAATCACGAGATCATGCCGAACGGAGATGGCATCAGCCCTGGAAAAATACACGATGGCTACTGTAAAAACGGCTACCCTGCTTGGCAAGGCAACTTGATCTTGCCATGGCCTGGGCACGAAAACAACTATATTTTCTTTCATACGCGAACCGAGGAAAATGCGATCAAAACGGAGTTGCTGTACTCCGTCGTTGATATGGCTCTGGACGCAGGCTTGGGCGATGTAGGGCCAGTCAAAAATCAGTCCGCCATAGACGACACACTTGCCAATATGCTCACTGCCGTTCGGCATGGCAATGGGCGCGACTGGTGGGTAATCATCCCAAGGGACTTTGGCAACGCGTACTACACGTTGTTGCTCAGCCCCTCGGGGGTATCGTGGTCGTCCATCCAGTGGGTGGGAGAATCATGGAGTTATGAGGACTGGTCGGGCCAGTCGGCGTTCTCCCCCGACGGCAGCTGGTATGCCCGCGCCAACCCGTACAACGAACTGCACTTGTTTCGGTTCGATAGGTGTAGTGGCTTGTTATCTCAGCCTCTGAAGCTAATCCTGCCCGACCCCGACCTGTTTGCCTGCGGCGTGGCCTTCTCGCCAAACTCGCAGCGCCTGTATGTCAGCACCGGCCTGCAACTGTACCAGTATGATCTGACCAAGTCCGACGTGGCGGCAACGCAAATGCTTATCGGTGAGTATGATGGTCATGTTGCGCCGAATCTGCCCACCACATTCTTCCAAATGGTGCTGGGGCCTAACGGAAAAATATACATGGGCTGCGCGAGCACGGTCAATGTCCTGCACGTCATCCACAGCCCCGACTCGCTGGGCTTGGCCTGCGACTTCCGGCAGCATGACCTTGTACTGCCAGCACGGAACACTTGGAAAATGCCCAACTTCCCCCACTTCCGCCTTTACGACCTGCCGGGCAGCCCCTGCGACACGCTGGGCATCAACGGCCCGGTGGCGGCGGGGGAGCCGGTGGGCGCGGAACGGGCACGGCTGGCGGTGTGGCCCAACCCGGCGCAAGCCTCCTGCACGGTGCAGGTAATCGGCGAAGACATAGCCGCCGGGCGGTGGGTGCTGTACAGTAGCGC
>JBEBHD010000154.1:0-12651 GCA_040080915.1 Saprospiraceae bacterium | reverse complement strand
ATCCCACCCGGCCCACTGACCGCCCGGCGCGCCCGGAACCGATGGACACCGTCCGATGGGCACCCGCTCCCAACGCCAAGCCGCCCATCAAGGACGCGACAGGCAAACCCGCGAACACACCCTATTCTGGGCCGACCTACCGGCTGGCCCTCTTGCTGCCCTTCCTCACCGACCAGGCTGACCCAAACGGGCAAACCGTGCCCGACAAGAGCGGTCCCGCGCTCCAGTTTTACGGCGGTGCCACACTGGCGCTCCAAAAACTCTCGGAAGAGGGCATGAACCTGTCCGTGGAAGTGTTGGACACCCCCCTCAGCGATGCCGACTTCGAGCGCCTGCTCACTAATCCCCGCTTGGCCAAAGCGCAGGTCGTCATCGGGCCGGTGCGTTCCGGGCATGTCGGACTTATGGCCGAACAGGTCAAAAAAACGCGCCAGATTCTGATCTCGCCCGAAAGCCCCACGATGGACCTGACGAGCCAAAACCCGGATTTTGTTCAGGTCAATCCGTCCCTGCGGGCACATTGCGCCGCTATTGTTCGGCATATCCTGCAGCGGCATCGTTCGGATGCGGTGGTATTGGTTTGCAAACAAAAAGAAGCGGACCGGCTGCCGTTTCTTCAGCAGGCCAACGCGCCCACAAACAAGCCGTTTGCTGAATTGCTACTGCCGGATGCCGCCGCCAATTTCGACAACGTGGACCTGCGCACATACCTGAAACCGGGACGTACCACCGTTTTTGTGCTGCCGACTTGGGCCAGCCAGGATTTTGTCATGGCTTTTTTCCGAAAACTCAGCGCCGTCAAGGGCAACAACGCTGTGGCCGTGTACGGCATGCCGCAGTGGAAAAATTTCGAAAACATCGAGCCGGAATACTTCGCTGCGCTGAACGTACACATCACCGCAGCGTCCTTTGTCCAGCGCGACACTGAGGCTGCCCGCGCGTTCCGTCAGGCATTTTACACGGCATACGCCACCGTGCCCGACGACAACGCCTACAATGGGTACGACATCGTCCTGCTCACCGGCTACCTGCTGCGCCGTTTTGGGCTGAGTTTTCCGCAGCGCCTGCCCGACGAACCGTCGTTCGATGGCCTGCGCGGGAAGTACCACTTTGAACGAGCCTACTCCGGCGAGCAGCCTGCGCCAGCGACCGACCGGCTGGGGAAGTACGATTATTTAGAAAACACGTTCGTACACGTTCTGAAATTCCAGAACTACCGATTTTCGCCAGAATAAATTGAGCGTAAAGATTTTGTCATGAAGCGACCCAAAAAAGGCGAGTACGCGCCCATGCACGGGGTTTACCTGAGCGAGCTGCCCAAACGCGGCAGCGCGTTGGCTTTGCTGCGCAAAACGTACCGGGAAAGCCGGGAACTGTTGAGCGGCTTGCCGGACAGTAGGGGTGATTTTCGCTACGCACCCGGCAAGTGGACACTGAAACAGGTGATCGCCCACCTGATTGATTTTGAGCGGGTGTTCGCGTTCCGCATCCTGTCGTTCATGCGGGCCGACCGCATCGGGCTGCCTGGCTTCAACCAGGATTTTTGGATGGAGGAAGTGGACGTTTCGGGCCGCAGTATCAAAGACTTGCTCAACGAGTGGAAGCCTGTGCGCGACAATACTATTTTTCTGCTCCGGCAATGCACGGAGAAGCAATCTACGTTCCTCGGTACCGCCAGCGGGTTGAAATGCACGCCGCGTGCCCTGTTTTTTGTGCTCATCGGGCACCATATCCACCACCTCCGCATACTGCGGGAACTGTACCTCAATCAACACGACACGACTCGTCCCGATCATGATCCAGAAGTGGGTGCTTAAGGCCATCGTTCAAAAAATCATTTCGTTCCTGCCTGGCAGCCAGCGTATCAACTACTTTTTCCAAAAGTACGTGACCAAGGGTGTTTTTCTCAGCGATGCCTACTTCGAAGATCGGCTCGAACACGCCCGAAACCACATCGGCGCCTGGGAGCGATTTTCCAACGGCAAACCCCTCGTGCGCACATTGGAACTCGGCGCGGGGTGGTATCCCGTGGTGCCCGTGGCCCTGTTTCTGTACGGTGCCGAGGAAATCCGAACCGTGGACGTGACCCTGCTGACCAACGCCGACCACCTGAGAACTACCGTGCGCAAGTTTTTGGAATGCGCCGACCGGGGAAAATTAGAGGCCTTCGTCCGTTGCCGCACGGAGCGGTTGGAGCAGTTGCGCCAATTAGCAGCTCGCGCCGACAACCTGGATTTCGATGGCCTGACCCAGGCCCTACGGATTCGGTACGTGGTGCAAGACGCTCGCAGCCTCGACCTGCCCGAGGGCAGCATGGACTTGGTTCACTCCAACAACACTTTCGAGCATATTTACCCCGAAATCGTGTCGGGCATCCTCCGGGCGTTTGGGCGGCTTGCCCGGCCCGGTGGCGTACAATCGCATTTCATTGACCTGTCCGACCATTTTGCGCACAACGATCCGTCCATCACGATTTACCACTTCCTGCGTTTTTCGCCCGCTGCCTGGCGCTGGATTGACAACAGCGTACAGCCGCTGAACCGATTGCGCATCACCGATTACCGGCGGCTGTACCGCGAGGCCGGGCTGCCAATTACCGAAGAACAACTTCGCCCCGGCGACTTGGAGGCGCTTCGCAAGGTGCCCGTACACCCGTTTTTTGGAGGCAACACCGAAGCGGAAAACGCCGTGAGCCACGGGTATTTATTTTCAAAAATGTAAACACGCTCATAATCCAGCCTACCGCCTCATCTCAAACCGCACACTTTCCACAAACCGCTTTTCCGCGAGCAATTCCTCCGGCATCGGGACGCGCACTGCGCCTAATTTTTCCACCGCGCGTTGCGACCGGAAGTTGTTTTTGTGAACATAAAAAACCACCGTTTCCACAAATAGGAAGGCGTGATCCAGCAGTAATTTTTTCATAGCCTGGTTGTGGTTGCCGCCCCAAAACTGCCGCCCCAAAAACGTCCAGCCGATCTCGATCTGCCTGGCAACCGGGTCAAACCCGGCGTACCGTGTGCAGCCTGCTACCGCGCCCGTGGCCTTGTCCAGTACCAGAAAGGCGCCACCGGATTCCATTCCTCCCTGGAAAAATGTTTCAAATACGGGGCGTTGCCAGCGGTTATGCTCCGGGTGCTGTTCCCAAATGAGCGGGTCGGAAGCCACCGCGTACAGCGCTTCGAAGTCGTCGGGGGATAGCGGGCGCAGCACGACAAGGTCATCTTGGAGCGTGGGTTGAAGGTAGAAATCCATCGTAAAATTATTGTGACAAAACTTCGCGCAAGGTATCTATGCCCGCGTTTTTTCAGGTATCCGATGTGTCGTACATTTTTTCCGGTATGCGTGGGGTGATCCAGTGGTACAAGCCAACATTGATGGCCAGCAGGCACATCCAGCGCAGATGCCGTCGCCGCCAAAAACTCCGGGCGAAACCGGTGGCTAACAGGCTGGCTACCAGGGCAGACATGGCCGTTTCTGCGCCTAGCCAAAACGTTTTATGTACCAAGGCCGCACCAATGCAAACAGCGAGTACGGCCAGCCCGGACATCTCTGGTATGGCTCTCAGTTTTTTGATCTTCTGGTTAAGCCAAACCCAGCCTTCCTGAAAATAGGAAAGGAACAGGATCATGGCGACCGAGTTGAAGATGGACAAAAAGCGGCGCAAGATGGATGGAAACTGCAGTTCGTTTTCGAGCGCTCGCATACGACTGGCTTGCTCGATGGTCAGGTTTGCTTGTGTGGCCAGCCCGCCAGTTCTACTTTGAGGGGAAGTATTTTCAACTCTATCAAAATCACCAACAACCCAATCCCCAAGCCCTCGGGGCGGGATTGACCCGGCGGAGCTCCATGTTCCACAAAAATCCACAACGGCTTCTCAGGCTGACCATTCACTTTTTTTAAAAAAATCAAACTTCAAAAATCCAAAACACAGCACCCCATCGTAAGTGCAGGTCAAACATTGTTTACCAAAATTTTTAAACAATCATGACCAACACAACGCGTAAACTTAATCATCTGCCAGCGATGCTGGTGGTGCTTTTGGCTACTTTGGCGGCCAATCTGTTCGCCTCCAGCCACCGCGAAGCACCCCTCATCGCAAACGATCCCTTGGCCGACAACACGGATTTGTACGCTTTCCGAAGTCCCGACGACCCGAACACGGTGACCATCATTGCTTGCTACATCCCGGCCCAGTTGCCCTTCGGAGGCCCCAATTACAGCACGTTTGGGGAAAACATCCGCTACGAAATCCATGTGGACAATGATGCGACGAAACCCGGCGATGAAATCATCTACCGCTTCACGTTCACGCGGGTGAACGAAGACCCGACCACGTTTTTCAACATCCGCCTTGGCAAGCAGAACTTGAAAACGACCTACAAATTGGAGCGCAGCATGGACGGCGGTGCTACGTTTGTCACCATCATCAACAGCGGCAAAGTGCCGCCGCCATACATTGGGCCGCGTTCCATCGAAGGCGGTGCAGGGCTGAACACGACCTACGACCAGCTGATCTCGGCTGCTATCGAGACGGCCTCCACGGGCGAACAGGTCTTTTGCGGCCCTTCCGACGACCCGTTTTATGTAGATTTGGGCGGTGTGTTCGACCTCGGCGACATGCCGCGCCAAGGCGGAAACGCACGCGACGGCTTGGGGCGCTACAACGTCCATTCCATCGCCATCAGAGTGCCAATCAGCATTTTGCGCAAAACTGGCGCGCCCGCTACGCCCGTCAACATCCTCGATCCCAACTATGTGATCGGCGTTTGGGCTTCGGCCAGCCGCCCTGCCACGCGCACATTGCAAGCCGACGGCTCCAACCCACAAGATGCGGGCAACTGGGTGCAGGTATCGCGCCTCGGCATGCCGCTGACGAACGAGGCCGTGATTCCGATTGGTCACAAGGACTACTGGAACCGAATCACGCCTTATGATGAATTGGCCGACAACATTCTGGACGAGTATTTCTACAATCCTGAACTGGCCCTATACATGGACGACAGCCAATTTGGCGGCGCGGTGCCTGCTTTCGCCAATTTGCGCATTCAGCGCAAATCATTGGGAATGTTCGATTTCGGCAACGGGAAAAATGGCCTCTACGGCCTGAAAGGCAATCCGGCACTGAACGGAACCGCCCTCGACGACGCTGTTTTCGGAACACTGCTGCTGCCTGCGGCAAACAAACCCCGTTCGGTGGATTTGTGGCCGATTTTCCACACAGGCGTTCCGAATTTCCCGCCGTACCAACTCGCCACGGGCAAAAACGGCAACCCACTCGCGGTAGGCAAACCGTTCATTCATAACTTTTTGCCGAATGGCGGCGATATGTTGCGCCTGAACATGGCCACCCCAGTGACGCAGCGCAACGATCCGGCTTTCAGCCCGCTCGGCATCGTACAGGCAGCCGTTTTGGGCTTGACCGATCCGGCGTACAACGGGAGCACGAACTTGCAATTCATTCCCAACATGGACGGCTTCCCGAATGGCCGCCGCCTCGAAGATGATGTGACGCTCATTGAATTGCAAGCCGTTGGCGGCGTGGCGCTGGCAGCCATCGGCCTTTGGTACGACGACTATACCGCTGGCGGCAGCCCCGTCACACAGGATTTGCTCGACGTGCTGACCTACCGCACGGGTGTCAACAACAACGACAAGGCATTCAAAGCAAATTTCCCATACGTGGCTTCCCCATGGGTTGGCACTCAAGTAGGGGAGTAATGATGAATGATGAATGATGAATGATGAATGCCGACAGGACAAATTTCATCATTCATCATTCATCATTCATCATTCATCATTCATCATTCCATTCATTCAAATTCAAAAATATGAAATCAATTTTCAAATATAGTCTGGCGGCGCTCCTGATGCTCGCGTCGCTGGCGACTGCAACGGCTTCCAGCCACCGCGAAGCCCCCCTCATCGCCAACGACCCCTTGGCCGACAACTGCGACCTCTACGCGTTTCGCAGCCCCGACAACCCCAACACCATTACCATTATCGCCACGTATGTTCCGCTTCAGGCACCGCACGGCGGCCCGAACTATTATTCGTTTGGAGAAAACATCCGCTACGAAATCCACGTGGACAACGACGCGGCCATACCAGGCGACGAAATCATCTATCGCTTCACGTTTAAGCAGGTGAACGAAGACCCAACCACGTTTTTCAACATCCGCCTTGGCAAGCAGAATTTGAAAACGACGTACACGCTTGAACGCAGCATGGATGGCGGCGCTACTTTTCAGACAATCGTCGCCAACGGCATCGTGCCGCCGCCGAACGTCGGCAAGCGCTCCATCGAAGGCGGTGCGGGACTGAACACGACGTACGCCTCCCTCATGAGCAGCGCGATTTCGACGGCTACCAGCGGCGAGAAAGTCTTCTGCGGCACCTCCGATGATCCCTTCTTTGTGGATTTGGGCGGTGTGTTCGACCTCGGCGACTTGCCTCGCCAAACATCAGGCAACCCGCGTGACGGCGTGAAGTGTTTCAACGTTAGCACGATTGCTATTCAAATACCAATCAGTACGTTGCGCAAAACGAGTGCGCCAGCCACGCCAATCAATATCCTTGACCCGGACTACGTAATCGGCGTGTGGGCCTCGGCCAGCCGGCAACAAATCCGCACCCTCTCGGCTTCCGCCGACCCGTCGTATTCCGGCCCTTGGGTGCAGGTATCGCGCCTCGGTATGCCGCTGACGAATGAAGTGGTGATTCCGATTGGCTACAAAGACTACTGGAATGCCATCACGCCCTATCAAGAGTTGGCTGACAACCTTCTGGACGAATATTTCTACAATCCTGAGTTGGCGCTTTACATGGACGACAGCCAATTTGGCGGTGCCGTGCCTGCTTTTGCCAAGTTGCGCATTCAGCGCAAATCATTGGGAATGTTCGATTTCGGCAACGGAAAAAACGGCCTTTACGGCCTGAAAGGCAATCCTGCTCTGAATGGAACCGCCCTCGACGACGCTGTTTTCGGGACGCTGCTGCTGCCTGCGGCAAACAAACCCCGTTCGGTGGACTTGTGGCCGATTTTCCACACCGGCGTGCCGAATTTCCCGCCGTACCAGCTCGCCACAGGTAAAAACGGCAACCCCCTCGCAGTGGGCAAACCGTTCATCCACAACTTTTTGCCGAATGGCGGCGATATGCTGCGCCTGAACATGGCCACCCCCGTGACGCAGCGCAACGATCCGGCTTTCAGCCCGCTCGGCATCGTGCAAGCAGCCGTTCTGGGCTTGACCAACCCGACGTACAACGCGAACGCCAACCTGCAATTCATTCCCAACATGGACGGCTTCCCGAACGGTCGCCGCCTCGAGGATGATGTCACGCTCATTGAATTGCAGGCAGTTGGCGGCGTGGCGCTGGCGGCTATCGGGCTGTGGTACGACGACTATACCGTAGGCGGCAGCCCCGTCACGCAGGATTTGCTCGACGTACTGACTTACTCAACGGGCGTGAATCAAAACGACGTGGCTTTCAGCACCACGTTCCCCTACGTAGCTATGCCGTTCAGCGGCACAAGCGACTGCAGCGGCCCGATTTATACGTCCACGAACAACCCGGGAGGGGGCATCACCGGCTTGAGCCCAAAGGCTGTTTTGATGAAAAACTACCCGAACCCGTTCCAAAGCCAGACGACTTTTGAGTTCAAAGTGAATCAGGCGACCGACGTGACCATTCGCGTTTTCAATTTGAGCGGCGTGCTCGTTGCCACGCCTTTCTCTGGCTATTTGCCCGAAGGCGAGCACACACAAACGTGGAATTCGGCGCAGTTGCCGGCCGGTTTTTATGTGGCCAACCTGTACGACGGCTACGGAAACTTACTGCAAACGGGCAAGTTGCTGAAGCAATAGTTTTTTGAAACCAACCTTTTGAAACATGAAACAGGCTGCCCGCCCCAAGCAGCCTGTTTTTTATCCACACCTGATTTTACATTTTCAATAAAAAAACAACTATGTACCGTTCTGCCTTTTTCCAAATACTGCTCTTTGCCAGCCTGTTTTTCGGTGCCTGCACGCAACAAGGAGACTTCAAAACCGCCAAGGCCAGCCTCTCTCCCGAAGCAATCGCAGCCTCTATTCCTGCATTGCTCGACCGCAACGCGGCCATCCGCAACGGCAAAGAATGGGACGATGTGCAAAATTTCTACGGCACACAGCGTCAGGCAATTATTGCCGATCAAAACGCTTTGGAGCCGCGCCTGTTGATGGCCGAGCTCTTCCTGCAGGAAGCCCGTGTCACCGGCGAACACCCCCACTATTATCCCGCTGCTCTACAACTGCTCAACGACGTGTTGGGGCGCATTCCGCAAGCGGATTTGTTGAAACTGAATATGGGGCAAAAAGACATTCTTTTCCGTGCGCTGGCTGCCAAAGCGAGTGTGCAGCTCTCGCTCCACGACTTTTCCAGCGCACTCGAAACGGCAAAAAAAGCCGTGGCCATCAACCCCCACAATGCCCAGATTTACGGCGCGCTCGTGGATGCCAACGTCGAACTCGGCAACTACACCCAAGCCGTCGAAATGGCGGACAAAATGGTGAGCATTCGCCCCGATTTGCGTTCCTACTCGCGGGTGTCGTACCTGCGCGAGATTCACGGCGACGTTCCCGGTTCTATCGAGGCGCTTGATATGGCCATCAAGGCGGGCTTGCCGGGCCAGGAGGCCACTGCCTGGGCGCGGCTCACGCTTGGCAACCTGCACAAAACGTACGGCGATTGGGTAAAGGCCGAAATGCAATACCAACTGATCTTGGCCGAACGCGCAGACTATCCCTTTGCCATCGCCGCCCTCGGCGAGGTTGAAATGCACAAAAAGAATTACGGGAAAGCCGAGGAACTGCTCAACAAAGCCACGTCCATCATTCCTGAAGTCGGTTTTTATGAAACGCTGGCTCTACTGTACAAAGAGACAGGCCGAACGGCGGAATACCAGGCGCTTGTTCCCGAAATTTTGAAAATGATGCAAATGGATATGGACAAAGGCCACAACATGAGCCTCGAACTGGCCCGGTTATACACCGATTTTCAGCCCGACTACGACAAAGCACTGAAATTCACGCTCGATGAATATCAAAAACGTCCCGCCAATATTGACGTGAACCGCCTGCTTGCCCGAATTTATGTAAACAAAAAAGACATCGCCAAGGCGAAAGTGTACTTTGCCAAAGCCTCTGTCACCAAATCGGAGAACCCCGAACTATTGGAACTGAAAAAAATGCTGGAAGGGTAGTTGGGCCAAAAAGAAAAATTCAAAACTCGGACAAGTCCTGTATTTTTGTCACCCAAAATTAGCGGAAATATGGGCGATTTGCTTGAGAAATTTGAAACGCTGGACGCACTCGAACAGCAGCAACTGCTCGAGTACCTCGACTTTTTGCTGGCAAAGCGCAAAAACAAGGTCAAAAAATTTGAATACCAAGCGTACAGAAAACGGATCATCAACATTGGCACTTGGCCCGATACAGACTTGGTTCCAATGGAGGAAGCCCGTGAATTGGTCAATAAATGGAGGCCGCAGGAATGGTAGTTGACTCAACAATCTTTATCGAGCACCTGCGTGCCAGGGATCAAAGCGCGACGACCTTGGCCAATCTTCCACCGGACACGATCCTCCACGTCTCTTCCGTCACGGTCTTTGAACTTTTTTCTGGAGCCACCGACACAGACAAATATCGCAAGGTGCAACGATTGCTGTAAGACGTTTTGATCCTGCCTATGAATGCTGTGGTTGCGGAACGTGCAGGAGAAATTTTCCGGTCGCTGCACAGTACAGGACAGATGATTGAGATAAGCGATATTTTTATTGCTGCTACAGCCCTCGCAAACAACCTGCCCGTCAAGACGCTTAACATCCGCCACTTCGAGCGGGTTAAGGGGATTAAGTTAGTTTGATCTGTCGGCGGGCAGGTTGTCAAAGTTCCATCACCGTCCCGCAATGCCCGCAGGTTCTAGCTGCTTCGTCGTTTTTGAACGCCTCGATGGCACCTTTGATCTGGGTGCCGATATCGGTTAGCGGGAAGCCTGCCTCGTGCAGTTTTTCCCCACAGCCCTCGCAATACCACATCAGTTTGTCAATTTCTTTGGGGCGGCGGGTGCGTTCCATGACGAGGCCCACGGTATTGGCTGGGCGCTGCGGCGAGTGGGGCACACGAGCGGGCAGGAGGAACATATCGCCCTCGCGGATGTCAATGGTTTCGGGCTTGCCCTCTTCGTTGATGATCTTGACCTGGATATCGCCTTCGAGCTGGTAAAACCACTCCTCGCCATCTTCCCAGTGGTAGTCCTTGCGGCCGTTGGGGCCGCCAACGATCATGACGATGAAGTCGTCGTTGCCGACGTACAGTTGTTTGTTGCCCACCGGCGGCTGAAGCAGGTGGCGGTTTTCGTCAATCCATTTTTGGAGGTTGAACGGCTTTGTGATTGCCATGTCGTTGTCGTTTTTATTGCGCAAAGGTAAAAATTCGAGCCAACTACCTTTTGTGTGTTTCTCCGGTTACCGCTGTGCATACGCCACCTCACCCCGCCGAAAGTCTTCCCTCACCGGCTGGAACACGTCCAGAATACGACATGCCGTGAGTGCACGGCCCGAGTGCAGCACATTGGACGGGATGACGACCGACTGGCCGGGCCGCAGGAGCATGGGTTGGCCACCGAGCACGAACTCAAACTCGCCCTCCAGCAGGTTGGTCACTTGCTCGTGTACGTGGGCGTGTTCGGGCAGTTCGGCACCCGCTTCCACATCCACGTAAGCGACAGTCATGGCATCGGTATGAAACATTCGGGCAGTGAACCCACGGGTGATTTCAAAAGGGGCAAGGTCGGAGATATTGATGAGCATGGTTCGTGCTTGTTGTATTGTTGAAAAAAAACCTACTTGCCCAGCAAAAACAGTACGGGCACGTCCAACCGGGCCTGCCAGGCTTTTTCCGAATGGTCTGCTCCTTCAAAAACGCGGGTGATCCAGTTGGTTTCGGAAAAACCACTGGACTGCATTACTGCGTCGGCTTGTTTCTGGAACTGCGGGTACAGGGCATCCAGCGTGGCCGTGCCGTGGTCGAAGTAGATTCTGTGCGTGCCCGGGTCGGGAAGGTTGGTTTGCAGGTACTGCATGAACGCGGCGGGAATGGGGTTGTCCTCTGCCCGGAATACACCCGGCCAGTGCGTAGACAGGCACGCCGCCCCGCCAAATACCTCCGGGTACTCGCAAATGGCGTACAGGGAGATCAGGCCGCCCATGCTGGAGCCGGCGACGAACGTGTGCTCGCGGCCGGAAAGCGTGGAAAATTGCGCGTCCACGAACGGCTTGACCTCTTCGACCAGAAATTTCAAGTACTGATCCGACTGCACCTCGGCACCAAACAGAATTTGACCGCTGCTGCGGGCCTCTTGCATCAGGGCCTCCCGTTGTGCCGCCGAAAGCGACTCGTAGGGTTTTTGCGGAAAATACTCGCTGTGCCGCTTCGGGCCGTTGTTCCAGATGCCCACCACGATGCAGTCCCGGATTTTGCCCTCGGTCAGCAGGCGGCCGAGCGTCTCGTCCACGCCCCATTCCTGCTTGTTCCAGGTAGCGGTCGCATCGAACAGCATTTGCCCGTCGTGCATGTACAGCACGGCGTATTTTTTTGCGGGATCGTGTCCGTCGGGCAGCCACACATCCACGGTGCGTGCATCCACAAACCGGGACGGGAAGTGCTCGAAACGGCGCAGGGTGCCTGTGGCAGGAGCGGGCTGCTGAGCGGCTGCGAGGGCTGTAAAAAAAAGCAGGATGTGTATCATCGGAGGGCTTCGATAGTGCTGGTTCGCATTTGCTTCAATTTTTGAACAAAAGTAGGTCGAAGGGGCAGATTTTCGACGTTTTTTTCACCGCAGAGGCACGCTCGTATGGGCCTATGGCCCGAAACGGGTTGTCTAACAGTCTCTGACTGGCTGAGCAGTGAACAGTCAACCAGTGCAAGTCGCAGACTTGATAATGCGATGCACCGGGTCGGAGACCCTCGCAAGCCAGCACACATTTCACCGCCGAAACGGCACCTCCACTTCCACCCCCACGGTGCCTGCCGGAGTCCAGTCGAACCGCCGAACCAATCGTTCGGCCTCTTCGTCGCAGCCGTGGCCGAGGGACTGGAGCACGCGCACATTGGCGGGTTTGCCGTCGGTGCCGATGGAAAACGACAGCCGTACATTGCCGGTGATATTGTTGTTTCGGGCGGCAGTCGTCAGCCGGGCATTGTCGCGCAGGTAGGCTTGGAAGGCTGCCCACCCGCCCGACGGAGTTGCCGACAAGGCAAGGTCCGTTGGGCCGGGCTGCTGGGGCGTGCCGCTCCCTTCTATTTTTTTTCGCTCCCAAACGGCAGGTTTGGCCAGTTCGTCCCGGGCGGTTTTTTCCTTGGCTTGGTTCAGCGCCGGTGCTGCGGGTTTGGAGGGTGAGGGCTGCTGCTGAACGGAGGTGGCGGTTTCCGCCCAGCTCGGTTCGGCATCTTGTTCTGCCTTATCCGCTGACGGTGCGGGCGCGGTTTCTTCAGTGAGTGTTTCTGCGGCAGCAGCCAGCGCGTCGTCCTGTAGAGAAATGGCTCCCGGTGCTGGTTCCGCAGAGCGGGCCTGGGGGGGAGGTGCCGAGTGGGGGGCATCGCGTTCGGC
>JBEBHD010000153.1:0-12677 GCA_040080915.1 Saprospiraceae bacterium | reverse complement strand
GGGGTTGTACCGGCGGAGCTCGATGTACCCCATTGTTGCCAAGGTAGGTGTGAGGCTAAATAGTTACGTTTTTTAAACATTTCCCAACAACCACTCCCGCTCCGTCAGCACCTCTGTCGTGCGGATTTTTTCCCGCAGAGCGGCCCGGCCTTTTGCGTCGCCGGGCTGAAGGCCGAGCATTTTTTTCACAATGGCCACGATGTTGGAGTAGTTTTTCCGGTGGTACTCGCTCAGTTCGCGGCGGCTGATGAACTGCCGGAAACTGTCGAGGTGCGCGTCCAGAATTTCAAATTCGCCCAACTGGTAGTAGATTTTCAGCAGCAGCGTTTTGGCGATCAAGTTGTTGACCAAGTCTTTGAAATCGGCGGTTTGCAGGTACTGCATGGCCAGGGCCAGGTTGTTTCGCCGGTACTCCAACCGGGCCAGGTTGAAGTCTACAAAACTTTTTTGCTGGGCGGGCTCAAGGCTGCCCTGATACTGCCGAATAAACTGCTCCACCTCGTCAAAAACCTCCAACCGGATGCCGAACGCCACGATGTTGTTGAACGTGAACGACGACATACGCCCGTGTTCGATCAAAAAACCCCGGCTCAGCCCCTCTTGGTAGAGCCTCCAGCCCTCGGCCACGAAGGGTGAGTTGCCCTCGTTCAATTGGCGGATGCAAAAATTGGTGGCCAGCAGGTACAGACTTTTCAGTTCCGTGGCCGGGAAAAGCCGCTCGTTTTCAAATAGTTCGTCGCGAAATTTTTGAAACCACGACAGGCTGTACTGCTCGGTGAGGAACCGGTAGCAGAAGTAATACAGGGCAATGGCCGGCACGCGCAGGAAGCCGCCGCGCTCCACCTGCTCGATCAGGGTCGGCAGCAGGCCGAGGTCGTACTGTGTCCGGTACACGGCCTGGTGTGAGAGCTGGGTGCAGGCATGCCGGAGTTTTTGGGCGAGGTAGTGCAGGTCGAGCGCATCGGAAATGTCCTGCAGCGGCAGGTCGCCCGTGCGGGTGGTGCGGGTCTTGAACTGGGCGGCCTCGAACAGAAATTCCAGCGATTTTTGGTGAAACTCCGCGTTGCGGATATTCGCGTCGTCGAGGCGTCTTTGGGTTTGGCGCTGTGCTTTTTCGAACATCTTGGGCAGGTTTCGCTCCCGGAACTGGGCCATGAGCGCCATCGAAACGCTGAGTGCGTCGCCCTGAAAATGCTGCCACACCAAGAAATCCTCAATCAGTTCGCGCAGATCGCTCATGGCCGCACGCAGGGCGAGGTCGTCGTATTCGCGCCCTGGGAAGGTCTCGCGAAAGAGGTTGGTTTTGTCCGGGAAAGCCTTCCCCCGGTACCGGCTCTTGGCCAAGCAGGCGAACAATCGGGCCACGTCGGCCCGGTGCGTGAAAAACGGCGAGCGCACAAATTTGCCGAAGCGCAGCAGTTCGGCCTTATCAAGCGTGGAAACAAGGTCGAAAAGGATGGCGTTCGTCATGGTTTTTGAAAATAGATTTTCACAAATTAGGGGGCAAATGTATGAGGTATTTGCCCGCCGAAGAGTAAAAAAGCATCACAGAGGCCACACTACTCTAATGGACATTCTTGGAATGAGACCTTCCAGGTTTGACAAACCTGGAAGGTCTGGGTACACGAAAACAAAAATGTCCAGTAGTGTGGCCTCTGTGACACTTTTTTACTCTACGGTGGGTCAGCAAAAAATGCAATCTCAATTTTCACAAACAACCTTTTTTGTACTTGCCGCCGCACCAGAGCCGCCGGACTTTTGTTCCGTCAACCAATTTCTCGCATGTTCGGACTTGCTCAAACAAAAAAAACACTTTGGATTATGACCTACAATCACGTTTTCAGGCTTGGTGCGCTGCTGCTCGTTTGTATGCTCGCCATTATCAATACCGCCCATGCACAAGGCTGGGCCAGTGGTTCGCATTGGCAAGCAGGCAACCCGCCCGAACCTTACCTCAGCGACGGCAACTACGTCAGTGGCCTATCCAATTTTCTGGGCAACGAAGTAGCCGCAGCCATCAACTATCCCGGTGTGGGCGCTACCTATCGAATCGAAGGATTTGAGCTGAACCAAGGTTTTCGCTACGGGAGGGATGTCGTGCCTTTTGGCCAGTTCCACCACCTGGCCCGAGCCATAGCACACCCCGCGCCCGATACCTTTGTCGTGCTGGAAGAAAAATTGCCTTTCACGGCGGGCAACCGCTCGCTACACCTTATTTTTTACAAAATAGATACCCAGGGGTCGAGCAATGACATCTTTTTGGAAACAGAAATCACAGCAATACCGGGCACCAACGCTTATGCCCACACCATGCTGACCACCGCCAACGGCGATTACCTCGTGCTTGGTTCGGTGGAAAACACTACTGCACCGGGCAACCGCGATGTACTGCTGGCCCGGCTTTCGGCGCAGGGAGCCTTGCTGTGGACAGCCATTTTTCCCAATCCCGACGACGATGTCCCGTTCCAGGTGGTGCCCGGTGCGAACGGAACATGGCACATCCTGAAATCCGTGGCTCCCTCCGGGCAAATACGGCTCCTGAACGTGGATGCCAACGGCAACCTGCTCGGTGACATCAACCTGCCCGGAAACACCGCCGACATGCCCGTTGACCTTGCAACCACTGCCGACGGCAACCTCGTACTGACCGGCCTAAACCTCTCAGAAGACCTGTTTTTGCAAAAAATGGGCACAGACGGTACCGTACTCTGGCGGCACGATTTTGCCACCCCCGACCAGGAACTGACCGCCCACGCCCTGCTTGAGGATGCCAATGGCGACCTCGTGGTGTTGTGCAACCGCACTACCCTGACCACCAACGAAAAAGATGGTTTCCTGATGAAATTCGACCCCGCAGGTACGCCCGTGTGGGAGCGCCGGATCGGGCGCGACAACCGCCCGGAAACTATGACCAAACTCGGGCTTTGTCCCGACGGCGGTTACCTGCTCGGCGGCAGGTATTTTACCCAAAACATCAACCACGCCTACGTCGTAAAAACCGATGCCAACGGCATTGTCATGCCCGGGCGCATCCTCGGAAACGTGTTCCGCGACAACGACATGGACTGCTCCAGCACAGCCGGCGACCTGCCTCTTGCCAACCGCATCGTGCGGGCGTACCGGGACAGTGCCCACGTTTTTTACGCCAGCACCAACCTGCTCGGCGACTACGAAATCGAGTGCGACACCGGCAACTACACCGTCAGTCTCATCCTGCCAAATAACTACTGGCAGACCTGCGCCAACGATGTGCCCCTGCACATCGGCTACCTTGACACAGCCGTAGTGGACTTCGCCCAGCAAGCCGCCATTGACTGCCCTTACCTGACCGTGGAGCACGGCCTGGTTAACGCCCGCCCCTGCGACACCACGACGATGTACCTCGACTACTGCAACTACGGTCCCGTAACAGCCACGGATGCTTATGTGGACGTGACGCTGGACCCGCTGCTGACCTACATCAGTTCGACCATCCCGCCTTCGGCCACCAACGGCAACGTGCTGACATTTCCGCTGGGCAACATCGCGCCCGAAGACTGTGGGCACTTGGAAATCGAGGTGGCGGTGGACTGCGACGCCGAGCCAGGGCAGGTGATCTGCACCGAGGCGCACATTTTCCCCGACTCGATTTGCGATCCAGCAAACCCCGCGTGGTCGGGCGCATATGTGGAAGTAGAAGCCCAATGCCAAGGCGACAGCGTACTTTTTCGGCTAAAAAATACCGGTACCGGCACGATGAGCGAGTACCTGGAGTACATCGTGATCGAAGATGCCGTGCTGCTGCGCTCCGGGGCGTTCAAACTCACGCCCGGCGAAACAATGGACGTGAAAGCGCCTGCCGACGGCTCTACCTGGCGCCTGTCTGCCGGGCAGGAACCCGGTGCCCCGGGCTTCGGCAGGCCTACTGTCGCCGTGGAAGGCTGCGTGGACGGCGGCGGCCCGGCCAGCACGGGGTTTGTCAACCAATTTTCGGAAAACGATGCGGACCCGTTCGTGTCCAGCCAGTGCATTTTGGTCACCAATTCCTTCGACCCGAATGACAAACAGGCTTTGCCCACCGGCTTCGGCTCTGAAAACAACATTTTCGCCAACACCGACCTGGAGTACATGATCCGGTTCCAGAACACGGGCACCGACACGGCTTTCCGCGTCATCCTGCTCGACACACTCTCGCCACACATTGACCCTGCTACGTTCCGCGCAGGGACTTCCAGCCACCCCTACCGCTACGAACTGACGGAAAATGGTGTGCTGCGCTTCACATTCCAGCCTGTCGCCTTGCCGCACAGCAGTGTGAACGAGCCGGGTTCCAACGGATTTGTGACCTTCCGCATCGCGCAAAAGCGGGACAATCCGGTGGGCACCCGCATCGAAAACCGCGCGGGTATTTACTTCGACTTCAACCTGCCGGTCATCACGAATACGGTTTTCCACACCGTGCATGCGCCTTGGCTGAAATTGGTCCATGTGGATCAGCCGGGCGTGGTGCCATTGCTCCGTTTTCAGGCGTTCCCCAATCCTTTTGCCGAGCAGGTGACTGTCCGGCTTGAAGGCGCTGACGTACCAGATGCCGTGTTGCGCTTGTTCAGTACCGACGGGCGCATGGTGCAGGCCGTGCCGTTCCGGCAAAACCAGTTGATGCTCGACCGCAAGGGCTTGCCCGCGGGGATGTATTTCTTTTCGGTGGAAACAAGGGGCAAAGTGCTGGGAAGTGGAAGGTTGGTGGCGGAGTGAGCGCCACGTTCGGTTGTTTCAGCGTCGGCAGGGTTTGAAACCCTGCCGACGTTTTGCGGTACATAGCACGCACAAGCAGCCTTTTTGTCCGACCTTTGTCATTCCCAGCCATCCGTGTTCATTACTCCCTTTTTGTATGAAATCCTGTCTGCTGTCCGGTTTTTTTAGCCTCCTTCTCTGCTGTCCGGCTTTTGCCCAGCCTGCCCAACCCGATCCGAAAACCAATACCGATCCGCCAAAACGCCAGTATTTCACCGAAAAAATAACCGCCGGGGCCATCGAACTCGACGGAAAACTGGATGAAGCCGTTTGGAAAAGCATTCAGCCCGGCACCGATTTTATCGAGTATGAACCTGACAACGGTACGCCGCCAGCCAATTCCACCGAATTTCGCATCCTGTACGACGACAAGTTTCTCTACATCGGCTACCGCGCGTTTGACCCCGCACCCGACTCCATCGTGGAGCGCATGGGCCGCCGTGATGAATTCCCCGGCGACTGGATCGAGATCAACATTGACAGTTACCACGACCAACGCACGGCGTTTTCCTTCACCTTCTCGTGCAGCGGTGTGCGCGGCGATGAGTTTATCAGCAACAATGGCAACAACTGGGACACCAACTGGAACCCCATCTGGGATGGCCGTTCCAACGTGGACGAGCAGGGCTGGACGGCGGAAGTAAAAATTCCGTTCAGCCAACTGCGCTACAACAACGACCCCGAACAGGTGTGGGGGTTCCAGGTACAGCGACTCATTTTTCGCAAAAACGAACGCTCCACCTTCCAGCACATCCCGCAAAACGGCAGCGGCTGGGTCAGCCGTTTCGCCGAACTGCACGGCCTGAAAAACCTGCCCCGCAACAAGGGCGTGGAGATTGCCCCCTACCTGCTGGCCAAGACTGAGCATTTCCAAAAAGAGGAAGGCAACCCCTTCGCCGACGGCTCTCGCCAAAAAATAACCGCTGGCCTTGACGGCAAACTCGCTATCACCCGCGACCTGATCCTCGATTTCACCGTCAACCCCGATTTCGGTCAAGTTGAGGCCGACCCCGGAGCGGTGCGCCTTGACGGCTACCAGATTTTTTTCAACGAGCGCCGCCCGTTTTTCATGGAAAGTCGCAACCTGTTCGACTACAACCTGACCGGCTCGGCCACCGATTTTGACTTCGACAGCGACCTGCTTTTCTACTCCCGCCGCATCGGCGGAGCGCCGCACGGCAGCCCCAATCTTGGCGCGGGCGAGTTCGCCGACCTGCCCCAGGCTACGTCCATCCTCGGCGCGGCCAAGTTTTCGGGGAAAACAAAAAAAGGCTGGTCCATCGGTATTTTGGAAAGTGTCACCCGACGCGAAAACGCGGTAGTGGACAACAACGGCGAGCGCCGCGAAGAACTCGTGGAACCACAAACCAACTATTTCGTGGGCCGCCTGATGAAGGACTACGATGAGGGCAATACCATTTTCGGGGCCGTTTTAACCGCCGTCAACCGCGAACAAGGCATTGATTGGCTACACCGCAGCGCCTACTCCGGCGGGCTGGACTTCCAGCATTTCTGGAAAAGCCGCTGGTGGAATGTGACGGGCAAACTGCTGTTCAGCCATGTGACCGGTACGCCCGAAGCGATATTGGAAACCCAGCGCAGTTTCGAGCACTATTTCCAACGCCCCGATGCGCCGCATGTGGAAGTAGACCCTACGCGCACGTCGCTCACGGGCACAAGTGGCACGTTCAAGATCGGTAAGTACGGCGGTGCCCCCGACAAGTTGGGCGGCATCACCAAGTTTGAGGTGGGCGGCACCTGGCGCTCGCCGGAATTCGAGGTGAACGACATCGGGTTCATGCAAAGCGCCGACGAGATCAACCATTTCGTGTGGGCGGGCTACCACATCCAAAAACCGTTTTCGGTGTTCCGAAATGCCCGTTTCAACTACAACCACTGGTTCAAGTGGGACTTTGGCGGGCAGTACCTGTTCTCGCTCATCAATGTGAACGCCCATGCTTCTTTCCAGAGCAACTGGGGCACAGGTGCCGGTTTTTTCCTCAACCCCCACGATATTTCGAACAATGCCCTGCGCGGCGGATCGCCACTACGCCGCCCGGCAGGCCTCGGTGGATTTGTTTATGTGGAATCGGACCGGCGTAAAAAAGTGTCGTTTGACGGCAACGCCGACGGGTTCCGGGGCTTTGGCGGGGTGGTTGGCTCGAACTCGGTGGGTTTCGGCATCAATTTTCAGGCAGCCGACGCGCTGCGGTTCAGCATTTCCCCCCGCTACAACTACAGCTGGCGCAAACAGGACCAATACGTGTCTTCGGCAGTATTTGGAAACGAACCGCGCACCATCGTCAGCGAAGTGGACCAGCGGAGTTTCTCGCTCACGGGCCGCCTCACCTACAACCTGACTCCCAACCTGACGGTGCAGTACTACGGCCAGCCGTTCATTTTCAGAGCCAAATACCAGAATTTTGGCATCGTGACCGCCCCGCTGGCCGAGGAGTACGACGCGCGGTTCCACCGGTTCACCGATCAGGAAATCACGGCGGCCAACGACGCGTTTTCCGTGGATGAAAACCGCGACGGCGCCACTGACTACACCTTTTCAAAACCCGATTTCAACTTCATCCAGTTTCGCTCCAACCTCGTGGTACGCTGGGAGTACATCCCCGGGTCGGAGTTGTTCCTCGTCTGGTCGCAGGGTGCTACGCCCGACGCGTACAATGATCTGGACACGCCGCTTGTACGTAGCCTGTTCGACAACGTGTTTGATGCGCAGCCTACGAATATTTTTTTGGTGAAGGCAACGTATCGGTTTTTGAAGTGAGTGCGTGGAGTCAGCCAGTCGCTGATTGTTGAATAAGATCCGTCGTGCAAAACAAAGCAAGTCAGATACCACACTACTGGACATTTTTGGAATGAGACCTTCCAGGTTTGACAAACCTGGAAGGTCTGGGTACACGAAAACAAAAATGTCCAGTAGTGTGGTCAGATACTTGCAAACAAAACGCATTGGGCCACAGGCCCTCGCGAGCGTACGCACACCACGTATACGCCGCCACTCGCTCAAAAACCTTCCAAGGCCTCCCGCCGCCGCCGCGAAACAGGCACTATGTGGCCGCCGTGCAGCACGACCACCAAGCCGTCGCTGCCTTTTTCTAATTTTTGGATGTGTACCATGTTCACCATGTGCGACTGGTGTACGCGCAGGAACCCCGGCTGTGGCAGCATATCCTCGTATTCCTTGAGGTTGCGGGCATCCAGATGGCGCTCGCCGGATGCGAGGTACACAAAACTGTAGTTGCCACAACTCTCGATGTGCAGGATATCAAGCACGGGGGCAAAAACCAAGCCCTTGCCCGTCCGAAGGGTGATGCGGTTCAGGTTTTTGCTTTCGTTGGCACGGAGCAGTTCGGTGAGTTGCTGTTGCAATTGCTCCTTATGGCGGTTTTGCTGCGCCTTGCGGACGGCCGTCACCAAGTCGGCGGCATCCAGGGGTTTGAGCAGGAAGTCTACGGCGTTGTAGCGGAAGGCCCGCACGGCGAAGTCGTCATGGGCGGTGGTAAACACTACGTTGAACGGAAGCGCCGGAGCGCGGTCGAGCAGGTCGAAGCCGGTGCCGTCACCCATTTCTACATCGAGCAGGATCAGGTCGGGCGTTGTTTTGAGCAGCAGGTCAAGGGCTTCCGCCACGCTGCCAGCCTCTCCGGCGATGCCCACGTCGGGGCACTCACTGGCCAAAATATTTCGAACGAACTGGCGAGCGCCCGGCTCGTCGTCTACAATCAATATGTTGAAATTCATTCGTGCAGCAACGGTAACAAGTTGAGGGGCCGGTGGATATGCCCCAAAAGTAGGCAAACCCAACTGAATGATGAATGATGAATGATGAATGATGAATGATGAATGATGAACGTCGGTGGATATGCCCCAAAAGTAGGCAAACCCAACTGAATGATGAATGATGAATGATGAATGTCGGCGGAGATGCCCCCAAAAGTAGACAAACCCCAGTGTATCCTGTACGTTTGTGCGCTGTTGTCATCATGGGAGTCAGAATTTTCAATATAATTTGCTGGGCGGTACTGGTCCTGCCCTTGCCAACGGCAGCCCAACGGCTCGTGTGGAAAAACTACACCACCGAGCACGGGCTGCCCGGCAACGAGGTGTACGACCTGCACCAAGACCGCCACGGCTACCTCTGGTTCGCCACCGAGGCCGGAATCTGCCGCTTCAACGGCTACGATTTTTACCAGCCCGCGGACACGAGCGCCCAGCGGGGCAGCGAAGCGTTCACCCTCGCCGAGGATGCCGGCGGCCGGATGTGGTTTACCCGCTTGGACGGTTCTGTTTGGTTGGTGGACAACGACACCGTGCGCGCGTGGCGGCACAATGCGCGCACGGAGGCTTTTCGGAAACAGTACTTGCAGGTCGAAAACCTGGCCATCGGGGCCGACGGCACGGTTTGTTTGGGCATCGTCAGCCTCGGGCTGCTGGCCGTTCGGGCCGATGGGGGCACCACGGTCTTGCCCCAAACCAACGGCGAACATTTTGTTTTTGCTGAAACCGGCGGAGAGCTGATCTACTCAACGACATCGGTCAAAGACAGCGCGGGCCGGCCAATGGCCAATTTTAATAGGCCTTACGGCGTGTTGCGCTGGAAAAACGGGAAAGCCGAGCGGTTGGTCAGGCGGTTGGATTTCAGGCCGCTCCACCATAGTCAGCGGGGCATCTGGAAACTGTGCGACGGCGACCTGGTCTTGGCCAGCCGAGGCACCCTGTCGCTGCTGCGCGACGGCAAGATCGTTTGGCAACGAGCGAGCGACATACTGCCCAGGACAATCGTCCATGCCCCAACGGGCGACATTTTGGCGGCGGTGCCTTGGGGGAAAAAAACAGGGCTGTTTCGTTTTGCCACCGTGGCGCATTTGCGGCGAAACGACGGGCGCAACCTCCTGCCCGGCCACTTTGTCACCGACGTGCGCTGCGATCCGGCGGGTGGCTGGTGGGCCAGCACGCAAGGCGCGGGCATTTTTTACTGCAAAAACCCGCTCATGGAGGTTTTTGACATGGACGCCGGATTGCCCTCCAACGAGGTGACCTGCTTGGCCACGGACGGCGAAAAAACGATTTTTGCCGGTTTTCTCCCAGCGGACGTGGTGGCCATTGACTGCGAAAGCGGCAAGGTCGAGCGCTTGCCGCGCCCGGCGCTCCTATCCACGAGCGTACACGCGCTCTATTTTGACAGGCTTCGCCAACGGTTGTGGTGCAGCGATGGACTGACTTTTTTTGAAAAAAACAAGTGGACGAAGGTGGGGGGGGGTGCCAAAAACATCATGCTGGGCGCGGGCGGCTCGCTATGGAGCGGCGGCGGCTTTGGTTTTTTCCGAACGGATGCTGAAACGGGGGCGACGGAGCGGTTTGGGAAACCGGACAGTTCGCAAAATTATCAGCGCACGTTCTCGGCGGTGGAAGACCGGAAGGGAAACATCTGGGTGACCACCAATTCCGGCCTTCGGCTTTGGCGGCACGGGCGTTTCGAGCCACCGCCTTTTCGGCACCCGGCGTTGCGTTTTCAGCCACGGCATCTCGCCCTGCTGTTCGATGGCGGCATGGCCATCGGCCTGATGGCAGGCGGCGTGCTGATTCGGAATCCTGCCGGGCGCATTTTCCAACTGGACCAAAGCAAGGGCATGAGTTCGGATGCTGTGACAAAATTGGTCGTCGTTTCCGGAGGGAGATTTTTTGCCTGCACCAACAAGGGCCTGAACCGAATCACCCGCCACCGGCCGGATGACGAATGGCTTGTTGAGGTAATAAATAGCAAACAGGGGCTGCCGTCCAGTCAGGTCAATGACGCAGTCATGCAGGGCGGGTACGTTTGGGTGGCCACAAACAAGGGGCTGGCGCGTTTCCGGGAGGGTTGGGCCGCTGCTCCGATGCCGCCGCCGGTGTTGGAAAAACTGCTGGTGAACAACCAACAGGTTACCATCAAGCCGTATCTGCGCCTGGCACACGACCAGAACAACCTGGCACTGCGATTTTTTGCCCTGCACTACCGGTCGGAAGGCGATATCCAATACCAGTACCGGCTGCTGGGCGCAGTGAATGCCGCGTTTGTCCGCACCAACGAGCGCGAGGTGAATTTTGCGAATCTGGCCCCGGGTAAATACACCTTGGAGGTGCAGGCGCAAAACGAGTCAGGTCATTGGGCCGAGCACACGCGCTGGTCGTTCGTGGTGCGTGCCGCCTGGTGGCAAACGCCCTGGTTTTGGGCGGCCTTGGCCCTATTGATGGCGGCGGGGTTGCGGTTGTACTACCTGCGTCGCCTGCGCAAAAACCGCGAGGAGGCTGCCTTGCAGGCAAAAATCCGCTACTTGGAGGTGTCCGCGCTTCGGGCGCAGATCAACCCGCACTTCATTTACAACTGCCTCAACAGCATACTGCATTTCATCAACAATCATGATGCCGCCTCGGCGACCAAGTACCTCGGCCGCTTCGCCCGCTTGGTGCGCCTCGCCCTGCACGGTTCCGTGGACGGGCGGCACAGCCTGCTCGAAGAGATCGAAATGCTGAACAGCTACCTCACTCTGGAGCAAATGCGTTTCCAAGGCGCATTTGTTTTCACCGTCGTGGTTGAGGCCGACATGGAGGCCGATGCTATTTACTTGCCGCCCATGTTGGTGCAACCTTTTGTGGAAAACGCCCTGCTGCATGGTATGAAAAACAAGTCGGAAGGTGGCCGTATCGCGGTTGCGTTCGCCCTGGAGGGCGACACCCTCGTGGCGACGGTGACCGACAACGGCCCCGGCTACGACGGCCAGAACCGCCCCCCCGGCGGCGGCGAGCCGGGCCACAAATCGGTGGGCATGATGCTCACGCAAAACCGCTTAGATGCTCTGGCAACTGCGCCGGGCGAGTCTGCTTTTTCCATTGAGGCGGTACGGGGGGCGGACGGGGTGGTTTGCGGCACGCGGGTGGTGCTGCGGGTGCCGGTGGGGTGAGCGGTAGGTTGGTATTTCATTCAAAAAGTCGGGCCGTTTCCCCAAGCCCCAACACCTGCACGTCTTCTGCCAAAGGAAAGCCTCTACCGACCGGGCAGATGATAAAATTGCGCTTGGTAGCCAAGTCGGCCTTTGCCAAATGAAGGCTTTTGGTCAGTTTCGGGGCAGTATTAAATTTAATTTCTACCAAGATTTCAGCCACTCCGCTGCGCGAAATTACCAAATCGGCTTCGGTGCCATCGTGTGTGCGGTAATAGTTCATTTCTGCCCAATCGGGCAGTTGGCCCGCAATCTGTTCTATCACGTAGGTTTCCCAAGATGCCCCCACCACAGGGTGTCCAGACAGGTCTGTAAATGATTGGATTCCGAGTAGTTGATGCAAAACACCTGTGTCGCGCAGGTAAATTTTCGGGCTGCGGATAAGCCGTTTGCGCAAGTTGGGAGCGTATGCCTGTAAACGGCGAATGAGGAAAGCCGATTCAAAAAAATCGAGGTAACGGCGAACGGAAGTATTGCTGATGCCCAAGCCGGAAGCGATGGTTTCCATGTTCAGCACATTAGCACTCAAGTGCGCCACCATGCGCCAGAGCTTAGATGTAAGCGTTGGCTCGGCATTGAGGCCAAGCATGGGGAGGTCGCGCTCCAAGTAGGTATTGATAAAATTTTTGCGCCAAAGTTGAGCCATCACATCGTCGGGGGCCAACAAGGATCCAGGGAAGCCGCCTCGAAACAAGTGCGTGCTAAAGTCCGTCACGGCAGCTACTTCAGAAAAGAGGAAAGGGGTAAGCTCAAAATAAGCAATCCGGCCTGCAAGCGTCTCCGATGTGTCGCGGATCAGATCAGGAGCAGCCGAGCCAAGCAAAATGAACCGCCCCGCTTGTCTGTCGCGATCAATGATGCTGCGCAAAACAGGGAACAGGCTGGGCAGTTTCTGAACCTCGTCCAGTA
>JBEBHD010000152.1:0-12722 GCA_040080915.1 Saprospiraceae bacterium | reverse complement strand
GATGGTCCGTGTACCGATGGCGCCGTTTGGCTGTACCACCGGGACATCGTTGTTCAGCCCCTGCGCGTCGGTTTTGTAGCGGTATTCCACCCCCGAAATCTTGGCACCGCTCTCATCATACACGTTCTGGGATTTCGGCTTGCCGTGCATGTCGTTCAACTCCACGACGTAGCCCTGGGAGGCCGTCATGTAGTCTTTCATTTTGATTTTCAAGAGTTTGAAAATCGGGTTGGTTCGTTTTCGCAGAGGGAGCACGCCCGTATCCGACACTTTGGTGGGGAAGTCGCGGGCGGTGAAATATTCGTACACGATGTGGCCGGTGGCGTGGCGCGTCACGTCCTTGCGCGGCAGGTTGCGCACCGTCACCTGGCTGTACACGATTTGCGGGGCGGGGAAAAAACTTTCCCCGTAGGGCGCTTCCTGATAGTTGTTGTTGTCGGGGGCAAGCAGCAGCACCTCGTCGAAGGGGATGGGCTGGCGGAAAGGGTTTTCGTCGCCGCCCACGAGCGGCTCGTAGGCGGCCACGCCCGAACTGATGGTGTCGCGGTTTTCGATTTTGGTGTAATCGTACACCTGCCCGTATTCGGCGGGCGTGTGCGGCGACCCGGCCATAGTGTCCCATGCGTCGGCGATTTGGATGCTTTTTACCCGCACCCCACCGCCGATTTTTTTCCGGGAAGGGCTGAAAAGGCGAAGCCAGGACTTGCCCAACTTGGCATTTTTGGCAAAGCCTTTTTTCCGCATCTGGTCGTTGAATCCGTCGAAGAACTGCCCAAACTGCTGCACCAGCGCGCCCATAGCCTCCGCCATCTGTTCAGCACCTTTTTCCCCTGGGTCAGGTTCCCCGTAGGCGATGCGCGGCAGGTTGAGGCGGGCGAATTGCCAGGAGGCTTTGGCGATGGGGTTTACGCCGCCTCCGCATGTACTGTTCAATTTATCCTTGTCCTTCACACAGGCTTCTTGCAGTTTTATGTAGCCCATTTCGTACTTGCCGGTGGAGCCTCTCACCGCCCCCGACGATTCGTAAACCGCGTAGCCCGGCACATACTCGTACTGGCTGTCGTTGTTGCCCACATCAGTGAAGCACTTGAAATAAACGTAGCCCGTCTGGGCGAGGCCATAGCCACCGGGGTCTTGGCAGTAGCGACGACTGATTTCAGCATCGGCATCCGTTTGGGTCACGTTTGCAGGGATGACCTCGCTGGACGGCAGGTTGAAAAACACGTAGTTGTTGGGCAGGTAAGGCGAAGCGGGATTGTAAAGTGCGTACGACGGTGTCGAATTGGAAAGTGCCCCAAACCCCGCGATTTCCACCATTTCCATGGCCCGGTGGTGTTGCACGAAAGCGTAGTCGTTGGCCTCGTATTCCACCTTGATGATCCCGCCGGAGGGCAGCGTGATTTGGCGGAGGTTCATCCAAGCCGCGTATTCGTCCTGTTGCAGGCGGTTATTTTGCGGGACGTAAGGGAACTCATCGGTGGTCAGCGGGTCGGAGATGCCGCAGGAAGTCGCCTCGTTGGGCTGAAAAGTCCCCCAGCGGTTGTAGGCTTTCTGGTTGTAGGTATATCTTGGGTCGGCCGGGTCAGCCGGCATGACGTAATCGAACAAGTAGGGCGATAGTTTGCCTTTGTTCGACCAGCCGTAGGTGAAATACAATTGCTTCAGCGTGAGTTTGCCGTTGTCGTTGGGGTTGCCGAGCACGGTGTTGCGGTTGTTCGGCACCCCTTTCAGCAAGGAGTAGTCGTACTCGAAATGCACGGTCGTGATGGGTTCGGCATTCACGCCGTTGGCACGGCGGTCGGGCAGCGAGAAAAGGACGATTTTTTCGAGTTTTTTCAAGGTTTGGTTGAGGTCGGGACCGCCGTTTTCACCCAGCACGCCCAGCCCGTCTTTGCGGTCGCCGTAGTAAAACTCTGCCAATTGGGTCTTGCTTTCTGCCGAATGGATGAGCCAGTATTCTTTTTCGCCCCAGATGAAGTTAGCCTTGTTGTCGCCGTTTTCGGTTTTGAAGCCCTCGTTGAAGTTGGCCTTGTCCTGTTGGTACGGTATGCGCCAGCGGTAGGCGCTTTGGATGCGGGTGTAGCGGAAGCGGGTGTAGGTGCCGAGGTCGTCGGGGGTCATGCCGTCTTGGGTCACATCCACATAATCCGGCGAAAGCACAGCGGTCAGCAGGTAGGCGTGGGCGTAGGGCGGCAGGGCGGTTTTGCTGAAATAATTTTCCGTGCCGCTGGTGTTATCCACCGAGTTTTCTGTGCCGGTGACGTACTCCACCAGCCCGGATCTGCAATCGCCCAGCCCGCCTACGCTAAATCCGGCATCCTCCTGCTTGGTGTTGTAAGCCGGGATACCGTACACGTAGCGCAGGCCGTCTTGCCGCAGCACGGTTACTTCCGAAATGTGGTGTGCCTTGCGCGTCGCGTCTTTTCTGAGGATGGGGGTCATGTTGGCGATGACATTGGGCGACACATAACTGCCGTGAACATTGAGCGCGTAACTAAAAATGGCGATTTCGTGCCCAAAATTGGTAGCCTCGGCTGCGTTCAGGTAGGTGACGGGCTGGTTGCGTTTTTCGCGGTACGACCTTTTGGCCGTGTTTGCCAACGACCCCGCGCTTTCCAACTGGGCTTCTGCTTTCACCTTCATTTGCCACCTTTCGCCTCCGTCCAATTTCACACGCACGGGTCGCGTGCCACCGAGGGTGTTGAAAAACGTCGGGTCGGTGTCTGCCGACTTTTCTCCAGCGATTTTGAAATAGGCCGGCTCAAAATCCGTGTCGGCCTGGTCGCCCTGAAAAGCCAGGGGGACATATGCGTCGTTTTCGGCGCCCGAAGACCAGGCTCCCGAAGATGAGTTGCTGAAATTGGCCGCGATGTCCACGCCGCCGTGCACGGTGTTGCCGAGGCCGACCTCGCCGCCGATGTTCCAGCCCTCACCGTTTGAGGTGAGCCAAGGGTCAGAGAAAACGCCTACGTCGCTGCGCTTCAACTGGTAACTGCCTCCGATGCCCTGTCCGGCAGCGGAATAGATGTCGTGGGTCGGCACCGGTAGCGGTAGTTTGGGCGTGTTTTCGGTGAAGGGCATATCCTTTTCGCGGTTGAAATCCATCACCGCGCCAAAGTCCTGGGCGTTTTGGGCGTAGAGAAAACCGTATCCCCGGGAGACGAGCCGCCTTTGCGCCAGTTCTTGTTTTGAAAAATAGCCCGTGATGGTAGCCGAGGGGTGGCCGCCGAACAGCTCGCCGCCGAGGGTGAAAGCAAGACTCAGCGATTGGTTGACGAAGGAAAATTGGCCGGCGGGCGAGTAGGTGGGCGAGGAAAAGTCGAATGTCGCGTCGCCGCCATACAGGCTCCTCGAATGCGAACTGTTTTTGACTGTTTCAATCTTGCCCGTCGTCCAGCTGAACGCCTTCTTGTCTGCACTGATGCCGAAGGTCTGGCCAAGGGTAAGCGATTGCACTCCCTGCCTGGAACTGACGGTGGTGCCGATACTTCCACCGCTGTTCAGGTATCCCTGGTCGCCCGTGCTGGCACCCCTTATTTTGTTCTGAAAATTCATGCCCACCTGTGGAGAAAACCCGATTCCTGACCCTGAGTTGGCCGTCAGGCCTAACCCGAGCGTCATTTGGGAACCCCCTTTCATAGCAGCCGAAAAACTGGGTGCGATGCCAAATTCCAGCCCCACACCTCGGTAATTGTTAAAATAGCCGCCCATCGAAAGGGTCAGGTTGCCGGAAAACGCCGCCGCCGGGTTTGCGCCGAACATCTCGAAGGACACGCCCAATTTGCCGCCCCAAGTTTTGTTGGGCTTCATGTTGAAATCTTTTTCCACCAGGTCGCCGCTGAAATCGTCGGGAAGCCCCCGCATATTCCGGTTGATGACCCCCACGTTGATATTCCAACCCAAGCCGCCCATGCAGGAGGCTTCATCGTCCATGTTCACGCCCGAGTGATACGCCAAATTGATCGGATACCCCCCCACTTCCAGCAACGGGATGTTGTAGTTGAAACTCCCGCTCGACACGTCCACCATCTCCGACGTGCCGATCGGCTCGAAACTCTGCACTTCGGGCTGCGAAGGGCCGCCGGTGAGCGCGAAAGCGGGGTACGGCGCGAAAAGTTGTGCGAGCATGGTGCCGATCAAAAACCAGGCGGCCCGGCGCTTGCGGGCTGAGGGGGCGAAGTGTTTCATAATTGCAAAGTTGGAATACAGTGAATGTTATCAAATGGAATGGTCAGGTGAATCAGGCCGCTGGAATAAACCCGGTCGTCGTACAAAAGCGTGCGGTCAAATTCGCTGCCGGGCTTGGTTTCAAACCCCAGCATGAAGTCCATGTATGGTGCCGCGCCGTAGTTGCGCTCGAAATGGTACAGTTTGCAAGCGAGCGTGTCCGGCCCCACAAGTAGGCGAATGTCGTGTTGCATCCCGAAGGAAAAGTACTCGATGCGTTGGTAGTAATCGTCCGTGCCTGCGGCTGCGTGCTGCAGCACGTCGCCCTGCCCGCTCTGCAAGGCGACGCGAAGGCGGTAGTACTCCAGCCCGACGTACTCGCCCCGAGCGGACGAAATTTTTTCGGGGTCGCCCAAGCCGACCTCGTTGATGGCGAGCCAGTCGGCGGGCAGGTAGGTCAGGGTCGTTTGTATTGCGTCTCCGGCCGAGGTTGCCGTCAGCGATTCCCGGTTACTGGCGACCCAAGCCCGGTAACGATCAGGCGGAAGCCCGGCGTGACAGGCCAATAGAAAGAGAAAGCCGCAGGCGTGAGTAAAAAACAATGGTTTCGACATTTAACCGTGTAGCAGTTAGTTGTTAGGTGCAAACATAATTAACTGAAATGGCAGGCCAAATAGTTGCAAAAAAAACTGCAAAATTGGCGGGCCTTACAACCTGCAAGCAGGGTGGTTTTGAAAAAAAACGGTACAGTTCAAGTACATTTCCATTCAAAACCACTCTGCTCGGGTTTCACCTTCAGTTGCCTCCCGTTGAGGGAAAATCAGTTTGAAAAATATTGGGCGGCAAGGTGATTTCCACAGGACCAAAATGGCCGGACAGTGGGACTACGTTGCAAACGATCTTCTCGCACACGCGGCATTTCACATCCTTGAGCCGAATTTTTAGGCAGTAATACAACTTGCCTTCACAGCATGGGATAGCCAGTATTGACGGCCGCCAAATATGAAGTTTTACCTGCTGCCCACTCGTAAATAAAACGGGCGTACCCGCTTTCCAGGTCAGTGCATTGTTGACAACTGGAACAAAAGGGGGAGACAAGGACAGCCCGCCGCCAATAACCGGTGTGGTCGTCGTCAAATGTGCAGTAGCATTGCTTACGCTTTGCGGCTTGCAATCGGTGTAATTGTAGTTGAAATGGAAATCCATCAGCGAAATTTCCAGTTCTTGGATGGGCAGGTTCCAGGCGAAAAGGTTTAGTCCAAAATTCCAGAAGTTGCTCGTAGTGGGCGGTTGCAATGTGGTCAACTGAATTCCAACTTCTTCCATTTCGCAGCAGATCGTGCTCTGTACGCAAACAGGGCCGTCACTGTCCTGAATCGTTTGACCGGTGCCCGTGGCCGTAGCGTATGCCGTGGCATCCTTGTTGCAACAAGGCTCTTGGCCGTTGTTTAGCCGGGTAACATCCACAATAAACTCCAGGTATTCGCCGGGCGCAAGGACTGTCGTGGCCGGGTTTACGGTGAAAGTGGTTGGCGTACCGGTAGTACAATTTACCGTGACCGTGCTCTTGATCGTACCATTTGGGTAATAGACGGTGCATGGTTTAGGCCCGGTGCACGCATAACTGACGCAAGTTGGAAAAGCGTCTTTTACCGAAATAGCGGTCAGGTTGACCGAGCCGACGTTCTTTACCCGCAACTTGTATTGAAATGCGGCTCCAGGGTTGACAAACCCCGAGGAGGAAAACGCCTGGCCAGGACCGTTGTTGACCTGTTTGGTCGTTTCTATTCCGCCGTTGCACAGGATGTTGTACGGGGCGGTAGAACTCAGGATGGTTCCGCCGCAGGTGAGTGTGGCCTTGTTCGTGTTCTGGGCGCAGAGCTGGGGCTTGATCAACGCGTCGAATTTTATCACCAAAAAGTTGGCCATGTCCAGTCGGCATTCGCCAGGCATTCCATTTATGGCCCATGACGGGTTTTGCAGGTTGCTGAGATTGGCTGTCAGCCAAGCAGGAGGGGTATTTGAAAAACCGCCGACATTCACCCAACAAGGTGTGTACCCGAAATAAGACCCGAGACCGAAAGCATACTGAACGGACGAGGTGACAATCTCCAGGTTCTGCGGCGAACCGAGCAAATCATTCAACGTACAGCCATTCAAAGCCGCCGACCCGTGGTTGCTGACGACGATGGAGAATGGTATCAATTGGCCTACCTGGTAGGATTGCGGGCCATTGATGCATTTTTTAAGGCCGGGCACGGCTTTTGGCGGTTCTACTGTGAAACTGACGCAAGAGGAGTCCGGGCTATTCGACGCGCAGGGGGGCAAATTAATCCCGCACCAGTTCGACCAGCCTGAGTACGAACCCGTGTAACTCAGCGCGGCGCAGTTTTTGATCGGCGTTCCAGGAGGGGCATTTATAAGGAAGCGCACCTTGACGCACACCGTGCCATAGGTCAGGCTACCTGAAGTGGTCTGGAGTGTCATGCTTGACGGAGCTGTGCCGAAGAATCCGGAGCTCGGAAAAGACTGGTACGAGCCGGTATTGCCGCTTCCGCTAGAAGGCGTTCCGCCTGGGAAATTCGCCGTGTAGTTCATGTTGACACCTCCGCTGGAGTACACACTGATCTGCTGAACAGTGATGCCCGACGGCCCCGTAGGAAAAATATCAGACAGGTTAATGTTGGTCAGCGGTGTGTTGCCGTTGTTGCTGAAACAAATGGTGTACTCGCCCTCGCAACCGGTGGTGTAATTGACCTGCGTCCCGGCCTGGTATGTCAACGACTTGGAGAAGTTCGCCGAACAGGTGGGATTGGGCGCCAGCGAAACGGTTTTGCAAATACCCTGACCCGAAAATACATCGCAAGCGGCAGGCCCTGTTTTGCCGAGTTGAAATTGGAAGGAAACACAGTTGGTAGCCGCCGTCGCATTGGGGTCACAACATACCGTCGTCACGATATATTCCACGCTCGGCGTTGAGCAGGGGATGTTCCCGACCTGCCAGGTGGCTATGCCGACAGGCCCCCAGAACGGCACTGCCGTACCGTTGCGGGTCACGGATACGATTTGAGAACAACTGATTTGATCGGTAATGGTGCCTGCGGCGATGTTGTAATCCCCGACGCAGTTGCCGGAATTGGTCAAGGTAACTTTCCAGAGCATGGCCCCGCCTTTGAGGTTGCCCCAGAGGTGTTGTTTGCTCACCGACCATTTGTTTTGTGCCACGGCGGTCAGGCTTACTTGCATGGTGCAACTGACCGGCTGGCCTCCGCAAGTCGTTTCGATCTTGATCGTGAAGGTGCCTTTCTCGCCGTTGCAGGTGGTTCCGGGCTTGAATCGAAATATAAAAGGCGTATTGAGTCCGTTGCCGTTGGGTATAGCGTTGGTGCAATAGATGGGAGGAGACGGGCAGGGGCTTAGGGGGTATACACTGCCGGTGTTGCCGGTTCCCAATTCCAGGTTTGTACTCGTTGTAATGCTTACCGAGTAGTTATTGCCGCTGCAAATAGTATTCCCGAGGCCCGGAAAGCTAACAAAAAGGTTGAAGTCCAGTCCTGATGGAGAAGTTGCCGGTACAACTGCCGAGACCGGGTAATTAACGCCGCCGACAACTAAGTTGCAGGTAGCGGATGTTTGTGCCTGAGCTCGGTAGCCCGTTATCAAGAACAGGGCTATCAGGCCTAAGCAGCACGATGTTTTTATCAACTGGTTCATGAATCTTAAATTTTGTGAATTAACTGATTTGGTGTGCGTTAGGGTCACTTACGGTAAGTCCTTACAAAACACGACGGAGCAGGCCCGGCAGGCACCCTGCCCGGTTGGGCTACTGTACCATATAGTAGCCTTGATGCACACCCTGTATTTCATCTTGCAACAATCGGCATTCAACCCAGGCAATGGAGCGGGCAGGCCAAGGGTCAGGTTGAAGGGGACGGTCGAATTCGCCGGCAAGTTGCCGATCCACTTGATGTCTTTGGCTACGTTGTTGTTCGTAGGCGGCGCGCCGGTAGAAATTGTTTCGTTGAAAAAAATGAGCGCCGGGCTGCCGTTTATGGCGGATGCGGGGTTCATAAAAACGCCGGAGGATTCGACGCTGGTCACCCCTTTTGAGCAGGAAGTCGGCGTAGCGCTGAACGTAACGGATTGTACCTGAAACTCTACTGCAGTGATGGGGCCGGGCATCGTGGTGGTCACATTGCCCGACAAGTTGAACACTCCGGGCGCTGTGCCGGGAGTGACCGTAGAGACGGCGGCCAGTATGCCGCCCTCCTTGCAATCCTTGCATATGCAGGGCGGCAGGGCGGCAATGGCCGGAAAATTAACCGTGTTGCCGTTGCCATCGTCCCATATTCCGTTGCACAATACGGTGATGTTTGTTTGGGTGAGCGTGGCGGGTATGAACGTAAAAGTAAATGTTTGGCTGCTGTTGGGGAGAACGTCCTTTGGCAAAGAGGGCGAAATGCCGGAAATCGTGCCTCCGCCGAATGGAACAAGGAAGGAACTGTAGGTAGCCTTGCAGCCTGCAGTACCCGATGTGGGGGTGTTGGTGAGCGTAAATGTTACGTTGTAAACCGGCAGGCCGTTCGAGGTCCAGTCTTTGCAATCCAATTTGATCGTATAGGTAATGCTTCCGCAGCTGGCAGGAATGAGCGTGAAAAAAGACGAGGGCGATTGGCGACCCGAGATCGTATCGGTCACCCGCCATTCATAAATGCCCGCGACGAGTGGTTTGGTACCGAATACCTTAGTCGGGGTGGCCGACGTGCCTGCTACGGCCTGGCCAAAAATTAGGCGAGGTGCATCTTTTTCATAACGGAAAACCTCCAGGCGGTAGGTGCCGGGTCCAGGCTGCACGCCGTTCCATTTCCATGAAAAATTGGGCAGCGGCGGGCCGCCCAAACGGAACGTGCTCATGTTTTCGGGACTGACAAGCAGCGGAGAATCCTTCGCTGGGTCGTTGCAAAAAGCGCCGACCGATGCGCCGGAGCAAATCCAGTTAGAGAGGCTTCCGGTAAGTGCAAAACCATACAGGGTGCCGGTATTGTTCGCAATGGAGAGGTCGGTCAGTATGTTTTTGCTTGTGGTGTTGTTCCCGGCGGGCACGCCTTGGTCAAAGTTGTAGTAAGCCAATAGCCCGGCTTCTTTTCCGCTCAACTTGCAGGTGTTGTTTGCCCAGAGGGTTGTTTCCGGCAAGGCCGTGTCCCAAATACGAATTTCATCAATATCGCCCTGCCAGTTTTCGGGACTGGTTCCGCCCCCCGCCCATCGGCCAATCCGAAATGTGTTGTCCAAACTAAAGGCGGTGCCTGTCGGCAGGTTGTGCGCGAGCACCATGTTCCCGTCGAGAAAAACCCGGATGGCATCACCGTCTTTGGTGAGGGCAAAATAGTGCCATTTGCCGTCGCCGGTAGTAATGCCAGAAGAGACATAACCGATTGGTGTGGAAAAAATCCCAAACTTTCCCGCGCACTCGCCGATTTCGAGGCGGCTGCCCCCACAGCCGATGATTCGCTCGAAATTGCCGCCAGGGCAGTCACTCAGCCCGTCGTTGTCCGCAGAACGGAACCAGCCTTCGATGGTGAAATTTACGTTGCCCTGAACGGGCGATTTGGTCAGTTGGACGTAGTCGTCCTTGCCGTCGAAATTGAGGCAGCGGTTGTCGCATGGCGTTTGTGCCGGCAACAGCGCCGCCATGCCGCCCATGAGCAGCAGGAGCATGATGTTCTTCATGTTGTGATGGGTTTTTGTTTAAAAAAGTGATTTTGGTTTGTGGGAATGTACACGATAGGCACGCACGGATCACCGCCATCAAGCGGTTGTTACCCCCGGTCGGAGGTTTTTATGTTGTCGAAAGCCGGAAAGCCGACCGCCCAAAAACGGTTTAGAGCCGTTTACAAAAACGGCTCTAAACCGCGCCCAGCGGAAAAGAAAAGCCTTTATTTCAACATTTCTTGAATCAGCCCTTTGTTCTTTTTCAACTGTTCCTCGGTGTAGTATTTAGGTTTTTGGAGTGCCCTCGAGCATGCGACATACACCGAAGACGCACTCCACCCATGACAGTCTCCCCAGGTTCCGCGCGTAATTTTGTACAGCTTTCCGTAGGCGAAACTGCCCGGAGTCGTACCATTGTACGTGTTAAAGGGCATGACGGCAGTCCACCAGTTCACGCTGTTTGAGGAGGCAACTTGATTGCCAACGCAAGCCATTGGAATTGGACCCGGGGTTACCTCGCAGACCTCCCACCAAACAGCGGTGCAAGGTGCGGCAATGGTGGCGGTGGCGGTGACATTGTAATGAGTGTTAAAAGTTGTTGTGGCTATGTTGAACATCGTCGAATTTGCCGGACAAGGCGGTACTTCAATTAATGCGATATTGTCGAAAGCCAAATCGTTTGCCCCGTTGATGCCTTCATTAAGCCAGATTTCGATGTCCAGATTTGAGGTAGTGCCCCAAAGATCAACCGATCTTGAGATGGTTTGCCAGTTGCATGCACCAGCCGGAATAAAAGGGATAGATTCAGTAAAATTAGCAACCCCGGAACCCGGCGAAAACCGCACTTCAATACTTGCCGGAACGGCCACGGGCGGTGTCTTGAGGTTTTTGACCCGAAAACAGAATTTGTGCCTTCCCCAATTGTTCACTGGTATAGGGACGGCATTCTTCCACACCCTTTTCATTGTACCACCCGTACTTCCGTTGACCATGAGAAACATACCATTGTTGTTTTGACAAGTAGATGGGTCTTGTACCACCCACGACACGTTGAGGCTAGTGGCACCGGCTCCGTTCACTATGTTGTATTCGCCTGGCGTAACTGAACCGGTAGCAAGAGCGGGATCGAAGACATAACTACTGATAAACCCTGTGTTGCCGCTTTCGAAGTCACCGTTTATGACCTTGTTCACACCGTATACGCCACTTATAGGGCAACAAAATCTTATGGGGTCTGCCCGCCGGATGCAGAACTCGTCGAACTTGACGTACAATTTGCCGGTGACAGTCGGGCGGAACAAGTCATGTGCTGTCACCATGATATGGGTGATGCCGCCCGTAGGGAGCATATTCGAGTTGAAAACAATCGTTGGCGGTGCCCACCAGGTGTTGCTGAAATTGTTGGGAGGCGTGATCGTTCCGAGCAGCACGACTTGTACCGATGGATTGGCGCTCGACCACAAATTCGTGTTCGCAGGGAAATGGGTATTGGTCGGGTTGTTAGCAACTGTATTGGTTGGGTTCCAAACCCCATAAACCCCGATTCGTATCGGGTTGGCGGGGAAAGTGTTTGCCAACTGTGCGTTCGCGATTCTAAAGTTAATGGAATAAGAGCCGGAGTTTTGCGTGATTGGGTTGGCTAGACGAATGTACATTCCTTCACGATACGTCGCATTTGCAGCCGGGGTTGCCCTGTTTTCAATCCACATCCCGGCATAAACGTTCGTGTTGGGGATGGGGTCCAGCCCAATAGTAGCCACGCCCGTAGTTGGGTTGCAGAACAAATCGGCGCCTGAGCCAGCTGCCCAAGGAGCTCCCCAACCAGTCGCCAGTGCGATGTCTTGGTCGTATGCAGCATTGGGATTTCCGGTGATTGTTTCAAAATTGCCGTTTTGGAAAAAATTTCCGGGGCAAAAATTGGGGTTAGGCTGGTTGCACCATTGGCTAAATACAGAACTTGCGCAAAAGAGGAGCAGAATTACAAGGAGGTTTTTCATTTTTTAGAAATTGTGGATTGGTGAATGAAATCGTAGGGGGTTTTTGTTCCGGCACTCCTGGCCGCCCCTGTCGAAGCATTTGGCACCGTTTGCTGGCGAGTGTCTTTGGCGCGATGCGTAGCGTTGCCAACCGTTGACTTGCCTCATTTTACACGCCGTTTCTTCTTTGCCAGTCAAAGACTGGCTGACACCACGCATCGCGTCAAAGACGCTCACCAGCCCCGTTGTTTTTTAAAAATTGCCAAACACTTGCGGACAAGGCTGAATATGCAACGATCAGTTTCTTTCTTTGATCGCCCCCCCATCTTGAACACAATTTGTACCAGCGCCTGTGCCCGTGTTGAACGTCACCATGCCACTGGCGCCGGTTGTAGCGATGAGCACCGAGTAGGTCGTGTTGTTGAGCAGCTGGCTGCCGGCAAATTGCACTACGTTTTGGGTGCATGGAAACGTGGCGATCGGTATGGCTCCTACTGCGTAAGGGTTGCTTCCTGCATATATTTTGTAGGTGAAATTGGAATTGTAATACGAGATGGAAGAGCCGGTCAACGTGATCTTAAAACTATGCCAGCGTTTTGTGCTAAATAGCATGCTTCCGCACGAATTCCCTGTTTTGCAGATCAGTTGCGTGCTCACGGTCGCGGTAATTAGGGGGCCTTTTACGTCCTTAATTTCAGGAGCCGCCAGGTTAGTGAAACTGGAAAATGATACTGCCAAAGTGACAAACAGGCAGATTTGAATGAATGCTTTCATTTTTTTAAAATTTAGAAGATGAAAAGTTGAATTTTTTGTCCAGCGGGAAAAGTGGATTTTGAAGGTGCGAACACGCACGATATCCGCTCACAT
>JBEBHD010000363.1:0-3426 GCA_040080915.1 Saprospiraceae bacterium | reverse complement strand
TTTTCGCAGTTCCGCCGCATCGAACGAGGTGATGGACTTGCTCCGGTTCGCATCGGCGGCCACCATCGCGTAGGGATTTGGCAGCGGTTCGATGCCGAGGATATGTTTGAAAACAAACAAAATGTCGCGCACGCTGACGCACTCGAGCGGGTCGGCGGCCTTGGTGGGCGTGATCACGAGGTTGCTGCCAGGGGCGAGGTTTTCAAAGCCGTAATCGCCCGCCACGCCGGTCAGGTCGCTGCCCGTGGCATCGCCGGTCATGGCCGCCAACACGGCGGGCACGGGCGTTCCGCTGGCACGGGCCACGGTGCCGGAAACCGAAAAGCCACCCTGCGCAGCGATGTGTACCAGCCCGGCCAGCGCCGACACGGTCAGCGGCTGCAGCCCGCCGTCGTATGCGACGATAGGCGTGGGCGTGTCGCCAAAATTGATCGGCGACGAGGTGCCCGCAGCGCCCGTGGCGATGAAGTTCAGGGTAAACAAAACCGAACCGTCGGACAGGTTGAGCGTGCCGAGACCTTGCTCAAAAAACAGGTGGCTGAACATGCCCGCAGATGCATTGGCGGTATTGAAATTGCCGCTCCCGCTCATGCCCGGCAGTTTGGGCGTGACCGACTGGAACTGCAGGACCGCCGGGTCCCAGCTCATGGAAAACTGGTAACCGGCGGTGCTGGCAAAATTCGCGACCCGCACGTCAACGGACACAGGGGCACCACTGGCCACCGTCTGCGGAGTTGGCGACACATACACCGTGACCGGGGCATTGGCGTTTGCCAGCGAAATGCTCAGCGTGCCGCTTGTGGTTTGCACAGGCACGGCATCTCCGTTTGCATCCGTGGCTTCCGCCGGAACCGGCGAACCCGGAAAACTAAACGGCGTGGACGTGCCCGGCGAGCCGACCGGTGTGAAGCAAACCTCGAACAGTACGGTGCCGTTCGGTAGGGAAACGCCATTTGCGTTCGGGTCGGTCCAGGCAAACCCGAGGCGCCCATTGCCGCTTTGGTTGATATTGAAATGTGCCATGCTCAGCCCCAGCCCTGAGTGGAGGTTTTGCAGCTGCTGGTAGGCAAACACGGCGGGGTCCCAGCCGAGGGAAAACTGCACGACGGTCAAATCCGAAAAATTAGAAGCCGTCACCGGTGCGCACACGGGAGCACCGTTGGCACTGTTGGCGTTGCCGGAAACCAACTGGAATGCCGTCGGCGGTGGCGGCTGGGCAGAAACCAAGATCAGGCCGTTGCCCGTGCTCAGCCCGAACGGGTCGCAGTCGCCGTTCACCACCTCGATTTTTGTTGGTGTTTCCACGAAAGCCACCGGCGTGCTGCTGCCCGTCGGCCCGACGAGGGTAAACGTGAGGGAAAACAGCACCGTATTGTTCGGCAGGGTTTGGCCGCCCGACAAGACATCCGTCCACCAGCACACGGAAAGTTTGCCGGAGGCGGCCTGGCCCGTGTTGAAGGCGGCGTTGTCCAAGCCCGGCAAACCGAAATTGCTCAGCCCGTCGAACTGCGCCACGGCGGGGTTCCACTGCATGGAAAACTGCAGGCCCGACACGTCCGCAAAATCCTGCACCGTCACGTCCACCGTCACCTGCTGGCCAGTTTGGCCGTTGGCATTGGAGGCCAGAGCGGTAAGAAAAGCCAGCCCTTGCGCGTCGCCCGTGCAGTCCGTCACATCACCGGTTTTTATGGCCGTGAAATGGCGCACGGCATTGGCTTGCAGGTCGGTGATTTCCGCAAATTCGGGGTAAGCCGGCGGCTGAAACGGGTTTTGCGGATTTGGAAAAACATGATCGGCGGGTATGAACTGCCACGACGGCCCATTGGGCAGTTCGGCGTAGATGCCGAGAATGAGTTTTCGCAGTTCCGCCGCATCGAACGAGGTGATGGACTTGCTCCGGTTCGCATCGGCGGCCACCATCGCGTAGGGATTTGGCAGCGGTTCGATGCCGAGTATGTGTTTGAAAATAAACAAAATATCGCGCACGCTGACGCACTCGAGCGGGTCGGCGGTCTTGGCCGGCGTGATCGTGAGGTTGCTGCCGGAAGCGAGGTTTTCGAAGCCGTAATCGCCTGCTGCGCCGGTCAGATCGCTGCCCGTGGCATCGCCGGTCAGGGCCGCCAGCACGGCGGGCACAGGCATTCCGCTGGCGCGGGCCACGGTGCCGGAAACTGGAAATCCGGCTTGTGCGGCGATGTACACGTGCCCGGCCAGCGCCGTGACGGTCAATGGTTGCAGGTCGCCGTTGTACGCGGCTATGGGCGTGGGCGCGGCGGTGAAATTGATCGCCGACGAGGTGCCCGCCGCGCCCGTGGCCAGAAATTTAAGGGTGAACAAAATCGCGCCGTCGGGCAGGCTGAGCGCGCCGAGGCCTTGGGCGTAAAACAGGTGGGCTAGCACACCGTTGGCTGCATTTGAGGTGTTGAAATTGCCGCTCGCGCTCATGCCAGGCAATTTGGGGGCGACGGACAGAAATTCCAGCACTGCCGGGTTCCAGGTCATGGAAAACTGGTAACCGGCTACGTCCGAGAAACCCGCAACCCGAATGTCAACGGTTACCTCCGTGCCAGTAGTCACGGTTTGGGGCGTGGGAGAAATGGAAAAGGTGAGGGCATTGGCCGGGGCTGCGCAAAGCATTGCCCCAAAGGCGAAAAGAAAAGTAAACAGGCGCATGGTGAATCAAGTTTTGTGGTGGTTAGCAATCAACTTCCGGGAACTGCATTACTGTTGAGGTCTGCGGTTTTGACACCGATGAAATCCTGGCTGAACGCGTTGCCGCTCAGGGTCATGGTTTTGCAGCCGAGCGGAAACGGGTAGGCAAACGGGTGCAGCGGATCGGGAAAAGTGAAATCGGCGGGCACGAACTTCCACGAGGTCGTGGGCAATTCCGTGTACACACCAAGGATCAGTTGGCGTGCGAGGTACAGGTCCAGCACATCCGGAGGCACATTTTCATTACGCGCCACTGCGGCGATGATCTTGTACGGCGATGTGAGCGGCTCAATGTCGAGGATGTGCTTGGTCAGAATGACCTGATCAAACGTGCTGACCCCGTTCAGCGGGTTGTCGTCCTTGAGCATGCAGAGGTCGTAGCTCTGGCCGGTGGGCACGCCGGGGAAGGTGAAGTTGCCGTTGTTGTTCGTCAGCACCGCCAGAGAAACCCCCGGGCCGTTCAGGGTCACGGTCACTTCTTCGATACCCTGACCCGCTTCGGTTCGGGCCTGGCCGGAAATGGTTTGGCCGAAGGCCGGGAGGCTGCCGAGCAGGAGGAGTTTCAAGTAAAAAAAACGGGCCGTTCGGGTGGTCAAAAATGTGTTGGTTTGAAATTCCATGATGATGAAGTTTGATTGAGTGACTGAGTTGTTGTATTGGAAAAAATGTGTGTGGTTGTTTGGTATCGCGCTCCGCCGCGTCAACCCCACCCCC
>JBEBHD010000151.1:0-12807 GCA_040080915.1 Saprospiraceae bacterium | reverse complement strand
GGGGTTGGGGGTGGGGCCTACGCACACCGGGCGTGGCAAGGCTATTTTTTCAAAACTCCACGATGAGGCGCTCTTCCGATTCCCAGACCTGATAAATGCCCGGGCGGATCGTGCGCTGCTGGATTTTGGCGGATTTCATCAAAGAATAGGGCACTAAACACGGTTCGAACACCTGAAAAAGCATCCATCGGAAATGGCGGCGCATGTAGCGTCCGTCCATTGAGTTTTTCTCAAACTCAAACCGCATCTTACCTTCCTTCGTCAGGCTTACCCACGTGGCCACCTTGGGGCAGTGTATTTCGGCCATCTCGCCTTGGGCCATTACCCGGCAGATGCCGACCCCGCTGCAGTTTGCGCTGGGGGAACCCAACACCACGTCTGTACGGACTTTATGTTCGGTGTAGGTAGGTTGGGACTGAGGGCTTGTGGTTCCGTACGTCGTTCTCATGGTGTACATAGTGATAATCGTGTGTTGAATGTGTGTGACTATTGTTCCGTTTTGATGATACAAAAGTACCCCAGTGCCCAAGGGTGTATTGGACAAAAAAGCAATTTTGAAAATCAATGGAAAAGTCAAAAAAAGTGTGTGTAAAAAATTTAAAAAACTGAAAACAAATGAATTAGATCGTAAACAAATTTTCAGTTACACACCTGTTCGAGTTAATATGACAATGGCTTTTTTTGAAAAAAAATGTGGTTGAAAGTTCGGCTATGGACGGGTTTCTGCGGAAGGCCCTCTACCGCAGCACCACCCGTACCGGTAGCACCCCCTTTCCCGACCGCCGCATGTCCTGCCATTGCCGAAAAACCGGCAAAGCCGTATCGGGCAGCACGAGGCGGCTCTGGCTGTCGAGCGTGGTTTCAAACACATGTTTTCCGGGGATAAACTCGGAGGGCCAAGATCGGTACCAACGGGCCAACGGCACTTCGGCGGCACCGGCAGGCACCGAGCCGTCGAGCAGCACGTTGCCCTGCGCATCGGCAAACACGGGAAAAAGCGTGAACGGCGGTACCGTGCCCGACGGCAGCACGAGCGTCCACTCGATCGGCTCCGGATCGGTTTCGGTGGTGTCGGCGTAAGGGCCGGGTTCGGGCGACAGCACCACCGATGCCACGCCCCCCGGGCCGTACAAAGGCACCCGCATCACGACAATCACCGCTTCCTTGCCTATGCGCGGGTTGCCGAAAATCCCGGCGCTCCGTACAATACCCGATATATAGGTATGCACTTCGTCGCTTTCGGTCATGAGGTCACGAACGCTGGTTTCACGCCTTACCTGTATGCCAGCGATGGCTTCCAACAGGTTGGCCCGAGCCACCACCTCAGCACTGCGTGTAGCCATTTGGATGGCTTGCGCCTCATCGGGCCATTTTTTTAGATTAATGCCGACCTCGCCTGTGGCCTCCACCACGTCCTGGGTCCAATTGACCGCTCCGATAGAGGTTTGCTGCACGAGCGATTTGTTCAGCATCATTTTTCTTTTGGTGCGTAGTTCCTCGGCGTGGGTGCGGTAGTAGCCATCGGGGAAATGGCTGAGGAACAGCTGCCAGGTCTCCTGATTGTCCGATTCGAGGGCGCGGTTCCAGGCATTGCGCTCATCACGGCCGCTGCGAGCGCGAGCAATCCAGTCTTCGAGATCGGTGTAACGGGGCTTGTCGGGACAGCTGCGGGCGGCCTCAAGGTACTTGAGCGCAGCCTTGAACTCGCGTCGCTCGCAAGCAGCCTTGCCGTCGGAGTAGAGTGGGTAGAAACAGTCGGCTTGCACATGGGTGGCAGCGAAGAGGAGGGCGAGGAGAGCGAGGTGTTTCATAAATATACGCGCAACGGGTTTTTTATGCAGGCAAAGGTATACTTCGTGTTGCGAGGTTTTGTGCATGGCCTTCGGCCTACTATTTTGATTAGCAGCGCTCAGTATGACAAAAGCGGCTTCGCACCTTGCGGTGCGAGGTATAGTTGCTCAATCTTCTTACCTTGCCCGGAAATTTCAGTTGTGTGCTGAAAACCATCCTGTTCCGTTGTCTGATCCTGTTTTTGCAGGCCGGGCTGCCCACATACGTAGCGGCCCAGCAGGGCAAGGTTTTTTTCAACCGCCTCGGCATCGAGGACGGGCTGCCGCAGGGGCATATTTTTTCCATGACGGAAGACAGCGAGGGCTTCCTCTGGTTTTGCACGCTGGGCGGGCTGGCCAAGTACGACGGCTACACGTTCACCAACTTTTTCAGCGACAGCCGCGACAGTACATCCATTCCTTCCTCGTTTGTTTACAAATTCATCGAGGATCGCAAGGGGCGTTTTTGGGCGGCTACGCAAGGCGGGTTTGGGCGATTTGACCGGCGCACCGAAACGTTTATCAACTATTTTCACACCCCCGATGACCCAAACAGCCTCAGCGAAGACCGCGTGCATGACGTGTTGGAAGACAGCCAAGGGCGCATCTGGCTGACCACGGCCGCCGGAGTGGACCTGTTCAACCCGGAGAAGAGCCGTTTCCTGCATTTCAAATCACCGACCCTCGGATTTGGGAGGCACGCACCCATGCTGTACGAGCATACCGACGGGCGTATTTTTGTCGGCACACCAGTCGGTTTGTTTCAGGTAAATACCGCCGACACCTCCCTGGCTACAGTACCGTTAGGCACCTCCAAGCCTTTGGATATCACGAACGTGTACGGCACTTCGAACGGCCAAATCTGGCTGGCGACCAGCACCGGCCTGTGGAAAACCGACCCCAAAACCATGCGTGCCGAACATATCCCGCTTGACCTCGCCGACGAGAGCCTCATCGCACTCTTCGAGTATCCCAAAGGCACTTTGGTGATCGGTTCGGAATCGCAAGGAGTGCTGTGCTACGACCTAAAAACGGTCCGGGTGACCAACCGGTTCGAGTCGAGACTGGAAGACCCCGATGGGCTGAATTACAACGTCATCTACTCGTTTTTGGAGGACCGTTTGCACAACCTCTGGATCGGCACCTTCAACGGGGTTAGCCGCATCAATCCGTCGGCCCAACAGTTTCACCTGTTTCAAAACGCTATCGCCGACCACGACCGACGCAATTATATGCTCCGCGTACACGAGGATGCGGCCGGGAAGGTATGGACGAACACGATGGCGGGCATTTTTGTCCGAAAATCGCTCGCCGACACGGCTTGTCCGGTTCTGTTGCCACCGCATTTTATACCCGGTTTGCGTGTCGTTTCCTCATTTTCCAACGATCAGGAGGGCATGCTTTGGTTTGGCGTGACGGAGGAGGGCCTGTTTCGCCATAACCCGTTCACGAACGAAACCAAACGTATAGACGACGGCACCTACTTCGGCACGCGCATTTTCAGCCACATTCTCCCCGACTGTACCGACCCGAACATCCTGTGGCTCGCCACGCGCAAGGGCTTGGGCCGCCTCCACCGAAAAACACTCGAAACCAGATGGTTTTTCCCCGCCGATTGGCAGCCGGGCACCTCCTCCAATGCGGTCGTGCATGTGGGCCAAACCACCGACGGGCGGCTGTGGCTGCGCTGCCCGACCGAGTATTTTGTCTTTGACCCGCGCCGCAACAAGGCCGAGCGCCTTGCTGTGAGCGAGCGAGTGACGGTGAGCGAAATCCGCTCCACGGCGTTCACCGAGGACGGTTTTTGGCTGGCTCGCGACCAAGGGCTTGTACACGTGGACATCAAAGCCAACCGGGTGCGCCTGTTCACCGACGACGACGGCATGGCCCAGGTTGATCTGTGCGCCGTCACCGAATACCCAGACGGCTCCATTTGGATGGCTGGCCCAAACCACATCCTGCGCTTTGACCCGGCCACAAAAAAATTCGAGAACTACAACCTGCTCAAAGAGGCCAAGGAATTCAACACCCGCAGCGTGTACCGCACGCCCGACGGGCGGCTGTTTTTTGGCGGTGTGAGCGGGTTCGTGACTTTTCACCCGGATCGGTTGGGCGTGGACTCCACCACTCCGCGCTTGGTGCTGCGCGGCATTTCGGTGCTGAACAAAATGGTGGACTTTGGCACCGCGCCCGAGTTTGTCCGCCAAATCCGGCTCAAACATACCGACAAGGTGTTCACGTTCCACTACGCCGGGCTGCACTTCACGGCACCGGAAAGTCTGCGCTACCGATACAAAATGGAAAACTTCAACGCCGACTGGCAGGAGGCTGGCTCCAAACGCGACGCAACCTACACCAACCTATCGCCGGGCCGCTATGTGTTTTTGGCCGATGCGGCCAAGGCCGATGGTCGCTGGTCGGGCAAGCCCGTGGCCATTGAGGTGATCATTGAGCCGCCGTACTGGCAAACCTGGTGGTTTTACTTGCTGATCGTTCTGGCCCTCGGTGGCATTGGCTTTGCTTTGGTAAAAAACCGGCAGCACGAGCGCCGCCTGGCCCGGGAAAAAGAACTGGCTGAACAAAACGCCCGCTACAAAAGCCAGTTTTTGGCCAACATGAGCCACGAGATACGCACGCCCATGAACGCCATCATCGGCCTGAACAAGCTCCTGCTGGATTCCGGCCTGAACGAAAAACAGCAGCAGTACACCAAGGCCATTGCCCAGTCGGGCGAAAACCTGCTCTGGATCGTGAACGACATCCTCGATCAGGCCAAGATCGAGAGCGGCAAGTTCTCGTTCGTGGAGCGCCCGTTCGAGTTGGATGTGCAACTGGAACAGCTGCGTAACCTGTTCTTGCACCGGGCGCTCGAAAACCAGATCGAGTACGACATTCGCACCGCCCCCGACGTGCCCAACCGCCTGCTGGGCGACCCGCTGCGCTTGCAGCAGGTGCTGACCAATCTCGTGGGCAATGCCATAAAATTTACCAAAAAAGGTTCTGTGCGAGTGGACGTTTCGTTGGTGGACAAATCCGAGTCCGCAGCCTGGCTCCGTTTGGCCGTGCAGGACACCGGTATCGGCATCCCGGCCGAAAAGTTGGACTTGATTTTCGACAGTTTCGAGCAGGTGGAGGACGAGGATTACGCCACCCGGCGCGGTACCGGGCTGGGGCTTTCCATTGCCAAACAAATGGTGGAACAGCAGGGCGGCACTATTTCGGTGCAAAGCACGATGGGCGAAGGAGCCACGTTCACGGTGTTGCTCCCGTTCAAAATCGCGCAGGGTTCGGCGCTTGCGCCCGCCAAGTCCGTAGCGGGCGGGCACCAGTTGAAAAACTTGAAAATCCTGATCGTCGAGGATGCCTATTTCAACCAGATGCTGGCCCTGGAGTTACTGAAAAAACACGTTGAGGGTGTGGAAGCCGACATCGCCGAAAACGGCTTGGTGGCCTTAGAAAAAGTGCGCCAAAAAAACTACGACTTGGTGTTGATGGACGTAAAAATGCCCGTCATGGACGGCTACGATGCCACTCGCGCGATCCGCCAAATGGACAGCGCCATTCGTACCGTGCCGATTCTCGCCCTCACGGCCAACGCCATACCCGAACAGCTCGAAAAATGCCGGGCGGCTGGCATGGACGACTGCATCACCAAGCCCATTGACAGCGAGGAGCTGTTGGAAAAAATAGAGCGGCTCACCGGTGCGCCGCCAGCCCCCTTCAAAAATGACAACACAAACACCTGACTCAACAGCACTTCGCGTCGGCATTACGGGCGGCATCGGCAGCGGCAAAACGACCGTGTGTCGTATTTTCGAAGTGCTGGGTGTGCCGGTGTACGATGCCGACCGCTGGGCCAAGTGGCTGATGGCCAACGACCCGGAGGTTCGGGCGGCTTTGGTTGCGTTGTTTGGGCCGGAGGCCTACCGGCCCGATGGGTCGTACGACCGCGCCCGCATGGCGGGTATCGTGTTCAGCGACCCCGAAAAACTCGCCGCGCTGAACGCCGCCGTGCATCCTGCCGTGGAGCGCCACAGCCGGGCCTGGCACGACCAGCAAGTGCAAGCGGGTTGCGCTTACACGCTCAAAGAGGCGGCATTGCTGGTGGAAAGCGGGAGCCATCGGCATCTCGACGCGCTCATCGTGGTGACTGCCCCGGAGGAAGTCCGTGTGCGTCGGGTGATGGAGCGCGACGGCTTGTCGGAAGTGGCGGTGCTGGCCCGGTTGCGCAGTCAGATGCCGGAGGCGGACAAAGCTGCCTTGGCCGATTTTCGGATCGTGAACGATGGGCGGCACTTGCTGGTGCCGCAGGTGTGGGCGGTGCATCGGGAGTTGGTGGCGAAAGGCGGTTGAGATGGATTACTGTTGCCTGAGCAACCTGCCAGCCACACCTACATGCTCTAATTTGTCACTCAACCGTGATTTCCTCCACTACCGTCCCCGCGCTATCGTACAAAACCCGCAACCCGTTGCTGAACGTATCACCAAAAAAGGCGCTGGTGCTCACGGGGGCACCGTAGGCTGCCTCTACCGCTGTTTTGGTGCTGCCAATACCGATGCCTTCAGCGGTTTTGCCGGAATATGGTGTGGTCAGATTAATGCTTTTCACCAGCATGGTGGGGCTGAAGGTTGAGGACGAACTGGGTTCGCAGTACACGGCTACTCCCTCGGTCAGGTAAAGCAAAAAGTGGGTGTATGTGCCGCCCACTCCGCCGTAAGAAGGGGCCACGGAGCCGTACACGTCAATGGCTTGCTGGGCTGGCTGGCCGATCTTGATGCCGGTAATACCGACACCGGGCAGGATTTGGCCGCCAGCCGCAGGATCGTCTTTTTTGCAGTTGGAAAAAAGAAGGCTGGCGCAAATCAGGATGAAAGCGGTTGAGGTGTGTTTCATGTCGTTGTTTTTTAAAAAGGTGTGAAACGAAGGAGGAATCAAACTATGGGCACGTACAGTTCCCCGTTCAGTACATTCCGCGAAATCACGATCCGCTGCACCTCAGAGGTGCCTTCGTAAATCTGGGTGATCTTGGCATCGCGCATGAGCCGCTCCACATGGTATTCTTTCACGTAGCCATATCCGCCGTGGATTTGCACGGCCTCTACGGTGTGGCGCATGGCCGTTTCGGAAGCGAACAGTTTGGCCATGGCGGCGGCCTGCGCAAAATCAAGGCCCTGGTCCTTCATGGCCGCAGCGCGGTACACCAGCAGGCGGGCGGCCTCGATATCGGTGGCCATGTCGGCCAGTTTGAAGGCTATGGCTTGGTGCTGGCTGATGGGTTTTCCGAAGGCTTCGCGCTGCTTGGCGTAGTCTAAGGCTAATTCGTATGCACCGGCGGCGATGCCCAGCGCCTGGGAGGCGATGCCGATGCGCCCGCCGTTGAGGGTATTCATGGCGAATTTAAAGCCGAAGCCGTCCTCGCCGATGCGGTTTTCCTTGGGCACCTTCACATCGCTGTACATGATGGTGTGGGTGTCGGATGCGCGAATGCCGAGTTTGTCTTCCTTGGCTCCCACAGTCACGCCGGGCCAAGAGGTTTCGACGATGAACGCGTTGATGCCCCGGTGTTTTTTCTCCGGGTATGTTTGGGCGATGACGAGGTGGACGCTGGAGGTGCCGCCGTTGGTGATCCAGTTTTTGGTGCCGCTGAGCAGGTAGTGGTCGCCCATGTCCACAGCAGTAGTGCGCTGGCTGGTGGCATCGGAGCCAGCCTCGGGTTCGGACAGGCAGAACGAGCCGATCCATTCGCCGGATGCCAGTTTGGGCAGGTATTTGCGCTTTTGTTCTTCGGAGCCGTACTTCTCGATGCCCCAGCACACGAGGGAGTTGTTGACCGACATGATGACCGAGCAGGAGCTGTCCACTTTGCTGATTTCCTCCATAGCGATGACGTAAGCGAGGGTGTCCATACCGCCGCCGCCGTACTCGGGAGATGTCATCATGCCGAGGAAGCCCAGTTCTGCCATTTTTCGCACCTGTTCGCGCGGGTACTGCATCTTGGAATCCCGCTCGATAACACCGGGCTTGAGTTCGTTTTGGGCAAATTGTCGGGCTGCCTCGCGCACGGCTTCGTGCTCTTCCGTAAGTATCATAATATTGGTTGCTGAATGATGAATTTTTTGGGTGGAGGTTACTCTATTATGTGTTTTTCGACGACCTGAAGCACTTCTTTGTTGGGCGTGCCGCCGCGGCTTACTACTGCCACCACGCTGCAATGTTTGGCATCCCAAGCAGCAGGCAGGGTGATCGAATAGGTTTTTTTGATCGGGCTGCCACTCGTCAGCGGTTCGGTGATCGGGTCGCCGCTGGCTTGGGTGATGATGCTGCGCAGGATGTGCCGGTGCGTGTATTCGGGCACGGTCGCAAGGTCTACTTTTTGAACGTCCACGATGCTGTCTTGTGTGATCATCACGGTAAAGCGGTGCTCGCCGCTGAGGCTTTCGAGCGGGGTGAGGTCGGCGCTGATGTCGAGTTTGCGGCTGCCGGCATCGAACGTGGTTTCCAAATCAATTTTGACCGCGAGCGGCTTTTCGAGCTCCTCGGCGATGATACCCGGCCACACTTGGCGGGGTAGGTACGGTTCGGTTTCGGGGGGCACGATGCGGCGGTTGATGGCGGCACAGGGGAAGAAGAAGGCCGAGCCGATGTAGTTGGCCAATTCGGTGCCTTTGCCGGTGCGGAAGTCGTACTGGCTGTTGGGGTACGGTACGTCGTAGCCCAAGGCTGCGTGGATGGACACCACTACCAAGCGTTCGCCGTACTGCTTGTCGAGCGCAACGAGCGCGGCGGTGCCTTCCGGGCAGTTGGGGCAGCGTACGCCGGTGAGTTCTTCAGCCAGCACAGCGCGTTTTTGTTCGCCGGGGGTGCCACCGCCCGAGCCGGTCATGGGCGTGATGATGACCAATTTCTCTTCGCAAGCAGAAAGGAACAACCCGGCGAGCAAGGCCAACAGGCCGAAACGTATCTTTTTCATAATCAGTGTTTTTTTTAAAATGATGAGCTCAATTGGACACGCAGGCCGTGGAATGTGGGTTCGTAGCGGCAAATACCGCCAGCGCAATTGATGCCTTCTACCTGTTTGACATAAGAAAAGGAGAAGCGGTTGGCCCGGTGGGTGTACACGACACCGATAGTGGGGTAGTGCAGGCCGTCGTATTTGGTCTTGTCGGGGCTGGCGTTGGCGGCGGCACGAGTCGGCACCTTGTACATGTCTGATATGTAAAAAAGCCAGTGCGGGGCCATGCCTAATTCGGCGAGCAGAAAGGCCCAGGAGCCGAACTCGTCGTCGGTCAGCAGGTACTGGGCCTCCACGCGCAGGGAGTTGCGGGGCGTAAACTTGTACAGCCATTCGGCGTAGGGTGTGAATGCGTCCACGAATCCTTTTTGGCCCGTTCCCACCCACGGGATGGCATCGTCGCGGTCTTCGGCATCATCCTTGAACTGGTACACGCTGATGTTGTATTTCAAAAACTGCATGCCGAGGAGCAGCTGCCAGGTGCGCTCGTGCTTGTAGGTAAACTCTGGCGAAATTTCCCGGTACAGGCTTGTCCCGTCGAGCAGGTAAATGTCGGATACGTTGAGGCCGACCGACATTTTTTTGCTCAGGCTATAACGAGCATCCAACTGGAGGCCTTTTTCGCCGATTTCCTGCGTGTTTGGCGAAAAACGGGCAGGCAGCCGGAACGTGTTTTGGCGGGCGATTGGCGGCAGAAAATTCATCTGGCCCTGCACGCCGACCTGAAAGGGGTCGGTTCTGAAGCGGAAGTTTTTGGTGTACTTGCCCTCCACCGTGATGCCGAATCCATCACTGGCGTAGGTGAGGCTCGTGTAGGCCATGTAGCCGTCGGCGTTCACGAGGATGCCGGTGATCGTGTCGAGGTCAATACCGCCCACGGAGCCGTCGGGCAGAAACGTGGTGTCGCGCGTGATGGCGTTGTCAAACTCGTTGAAAATCACGTCCTTGGTTTTGTATGCGCCTTCAAAAAACCAAGTGAAATTGCCAGCGCTGAGGGTGTTGAAGGCCGTGAAGGCGTAGGAATTGTACTGGATGCTGTCGAGCCGTTGGTAGCGCTTCATTTCGCTGGCCGCGCGGTTGACGGATTCCTTGTCCAGCGTGCGGCCCACGGCCCCGATACCGGGTGCGAGCGTGAGGCTTTTGGTGGAGTCGGGGCGGATGAAGCCTTCCAGCGACAGGCCGCGCAGGTTGGAGCCGTAGGTGGTGAACTGGCGTTTTTGGCGCCCGGCGAATGCCTTGACTTTCCAGTTTTCGTTGATCTTATAGCCAACCTTCACGCCGAACAAGGCGTTGTCTATCATCAGCGCCCGCTCCTCGTAGGCGCGGAAAATGATGCCCGAGCCGATCTGGTCGTACAGGTAACCACCGGCCAATTCGAAGTCGTTGATTTCCTTGTGAATGTACCAGCGTCCGATGCCCTCGCCAGTGAACGAGCCGGTGGGATTGAGCAGGTTGGAGTTGTTGAACACGTCGAAGCGCAGGCCCATGTCAAAGCCCCAATTGGAGTAGTTGAGCGCCAGCCAACTTTCGGTGCCGAACTTTTGGTTGTCGTACTGCGGGGTTCCGCTGGCACCGATCTTGGCATCGGTGATGAAAAAGTTAGCGTTGGTCTGGAAGTTTCCGGTGAGGCGCGGCGCTGGCGTTTGCGCGAGCAATGCTGCAGTATACAAGAAAGTCGAAAAAATGGCGGGTAGAAGATGTTTCATGCTCGGTAGGCTTGCAAATCGTAAATTGTTTCGGACAGTCCAGCGTTGTTGCCGAAAGGGTAGCTCTGCGGCAGTGGCCGGGCAAAGGTAGAGATTCGGATAAAATAGGGGTTGAGTAAAATTTCGCCCATGAGTTGCAAATTGAAAATTAATCATACATTTGCCTTTGAATGTACTCCAATTAGGTTATTTATTAATTCTTTAATCCGCTACAAGAGAGAGTGTTGTAATGTTTTTTTGTTGCCTTCATATCTGTTTTTTTGTTTTTAGGCATCACAAAAAAACACCTCTCCCGGCATCCCGTCCCTTTCCGATTATTTCACGCTGTTTGTTTTGCGCCTTGCCGTTTAATGATCGTGCATGGGTGCTGTTTGTTTTTTTCTTAACCTGCCGAAACAGTTTTTTGCTCTGATTCGCTTGTTTTTAATCGCTTTTACAGCCTTAATCTCTGGTTCACACACAAACCGTGTCGCCTATGAAAAGTCTAGTACACCTCTCGACTGTTTTTACTGTCCTCCATTTCGATCTGTTCACGCAAACCGGTATGAACCGGCCCGCCCGGGCTAACTGATTTTGTTCGTGACCGCGAGCAGGCAACTTGCCCGACGCGCTTTGTCGCTGTTGGGCCCCGTTTTGCACGCGCCATGTGCGAAGTTGTTCATCCGAAAAATGAAACAACCATGCGTGATCTGACCGAATTGATCCATTCGCTCCGTTGGGGCAAATTGGCTGCGGCCCCGCTTTGGGAAGTCATACTCCCCCAAGGCACCAAAATGGCCCAGCTCTTCGACCTGATTTCCAAGAAAAAAACAACGACCGAAGATGAGGCGGCAACCACTATTTATGGTTCGCCGAACGACGTGGCCAAGTTGCGCAGCCTGAAAAACAAGCTGAAGGAGCGCCTGCTGGAGGTCGTTTTCTTGCTCGACTTTCAGGAACCGGGCTATACCGACCGCCAAAAAGCGTACCTTGAGTGCAACAAGCGCTGGGCTACGGCCACGACCTTGCTTGCCAAAAAAATCAAGGCCGTCGGGGTTGAGCAATTGGAACTCATGCTGCGCCATACACAGTACTACGAGTTCACTGATCTCAGTATGAGCGCCGCGCACCAGCTCCGACTCCACTACGGCACCGTGGGCAGTGATCCTGCCAAATACCAACATTACCGCGACCTGTACCGCCGCCTCCAGCATGAGTGGAGCATGGAAAACGAGGCTGAAGAGCTGTACACCGACCTCGTCAGTGGGTACGCGGACAGCGCGGGGCAGCAAAAGGACGTGTCTAAACAGGCCGAAGCGTACTTTCGGCGCATTGAGCCGCACCTCGCCGCGAGCGAGTCGTTCCGGCTGCACCTCAGTGGGCGGCTCTTGCAACTGATGATTCACAGCGGTCGCAACGACTACCACACGATGGCCGACCTGTGCGAGCAGGCGCTCACCTTTTTTCGTCAAAAACCGTACGAGAGCCACCTGCCTCTGCAGGTTTTCTACTACCAGTTGGTGGTGTGCTGCGTCCAGTTGCGCGACTTCGGTCGCGGTCGGGCGATCATCCAACAAAATGCCGATATCTACCAACCCGGCACGTTCAACTGGTTCAAGGTGCAGGAGCTGTACTTCCTGCTCGCCCTGCATACCCAGCACTACGATGATGCTTTCGATGCCTGCGAAACTACCTCCCGGCACGCCGGTCTCGCCCAGCAACCCGACTCCATCCGCGAAACGTGGAAGCTGTACGAGGCGTACACCAACCTGCTGGCCCGCATTCGCCGCGCTGACCGCCAGCCGTCGGCCAAGTTCCGAGTGGCCAAGTTCCTCAACGAGATACCCACGTTCGCCAAAGACCGGCGCGGCATGAACATTCCAGTGCTCATTGCGCAAATCCTGTACGACATCGTGGACAAGCGCTACGACGCTTCTCTCGACCGCGTGGAGGCCGTGGAAAAATACACCACGCGCTACCTGCGCAAGGACGAGCATTTCCGCAGCAACTGTTTCCTGAAAATGCTTGTGCAAATACCGGAGGCCGCCTTCCATCGCGAAGGAGCCGCCCGCAAGGCCGCCCGCTACGTGGCCCAGCTGCACCGGATGCCGATCGAAATCGCCAACCAACCACACGAGATCGAGATCATCCCCTACGAAGATTTGTGGGAAATGATCCTCGACAGCCTGCCCCACCAGCGCGTAGGCAAGGCCAAGTCGTCAAAAACAGTGTAAAAGACCGAAAAAAAGCCCTTCTAAAAATTGAATTGAAACTGCGCGA
>JBEBHD010000150.1:0-12827 GCA_040080915.1 Saprospiraceae bacterium | reverse complement strand
TTTCGGATGTCTTGACTGGCTGTGATTCCTTGCGGTTTGTTTTGGAAAATTTGGAGTACTCACAACACATTCACACACCCAAACACCCAATCTACCTATTATACTGGCGCATTCACGAATTACGCCAAAATTAACATTTACACCTCATGGCATTTTTAGGAAATTCGACCTATAATTGCCATCGCTTTTATCCTACTGGCCAGGAGCCTGCTAATCCCCAGTTATTAACTGCCCACGTACCTGCTTCTGAATTGTCGTTTTTCGATTTGTCGTACTCGTTACGGCAGAACGGCTCGCCCTTATTCAGTTCACAGAAAAAAACTCAAAATCATGACAAACGAATTCGAATTGCGCCAGCTTGGGCAGATTGCCATTTTCATTCCTACAAAAAACCTCGTAGGCATTTTCTTAATCCTTCTGGCTCATTTTGATGTTAGCGGGCAAATGAACAATAATCAGAATTACGAATGTGGTGTTTACGAGAAGTCCTCGTCCCCCGCATACCTTGGCTTGACCCCGGCCTATGTTGACCGATTCGGGAACGAGTATGCCGAAGAAGAACTGGGGCATTGGAATTTTGACATCCAGGCCAACCCCTGCGCTCAGATTGAAGACTTCGAACTCATTATTGTGAATAATCAGAACAACCCCTTCTCTCAAGCTGAGAGAGAAGCGATTTGTGACGTTTTTGTCTATTTATCGGGCATTATTGAGGCCAATTCAGGACAACGGGCATACATTCGATTGTTTAAAGACCCTGGGCTGCCTGCGACCAGTGCTGCACTGGGCACCCCGTTTTTCCCAAACCAATGCGGCCTTGGGCATAGCTTGGTTCATCAACAGTTGTTCACCGGCGGTGTCAATACACCGCAGCACGGTCTTATTGCAATAAACCCCAACCTGACCAACTTTTACATTGGTCCGGCAGCAGGGATCGGTTCCAATCAGATTGATTTTTTTACCGTCATTTTGCACGAAGCCTTGCACGTTCTGGGATTTGGTTCGCAAATCACTCCCACTGGTACTTCTGCCCAAGGCTTTTACACACTTTGGGACTTAGATTTGTTGAACAACAACGATCAGCCCATGATCCAAGTCGTGATGCCCAGCACAAACGGAGAATGCTGTGCCGATTATGTTTTCAACTCGACACATTACCCCGATATGCCGAATATGATCTGGGATCAGGACTGCGGACCTGACAATATCCATTTCAACGTAGTACAGGAGCCTCCAGTAAACGGCGAATATCAGGGGCAAGACCAGCAGACTTTTTTAAATGTGCTCAGCCACCTTGACCGCACTTGTGGAACAGAGCACTATGTGATGAACGCTGGGATTCCTACCGGAACTGATGGCGTACAGCGTACACTGACGGATACCGAAATGTCCATCATGTGCCGGTTGGGTTATTTCATGCCAAATGAATGCAACCCCGAGTGTATTGCCATTGCCGGCGATGATGGGGCCTACTTTGTGCCCCTTAATGGACAAATTAACATCAACATAGCAGAATTGTTAATTAACGACTTTCCGAAGACGGGAACCTTTACGTTGCTCACGAACTGCGGTAATGATGCCGGCATTGGTGTAAATTTGAACGGCAACCAATTTACTGTGCAGGGAAATGCCTTGGGGGCGTACACATTCTGTTACGCGCTGACGGGTTGTGGCGGCAGCCGCTGCGATGTTGCCATAGTGCATATTGTGGTGACAAACACGTCAACTACGCAGGCTTGTAACTCTTTGGAGAACTGCCAAATCAACCCGTTTTGGGACTTTGAGTCATTTGGAAGCGGTGAAGAAATGCGCATGAATCTGACTTTAGGGGGGGCAAATAGTGGTAACACAGGAATCCAATTTTATCCCCCTGTAAATGGTTCATGGGACAATACGCCCGATTTACATCATGCGGTTAATTTTACTGCTTTTACTTGTATCGGCTATCCTCCTTTACCAGTATGGATCACACCTCCAAATGGTAGCAATATGGTGATCCCGGCAATGCGAAGGGTTAACGGTATCAATTACCCAGATGGCATCTGTTTCCCATTGTGTGAACCAATTACCCCGGGCATGAGTGGGCAAGTTACTTTTCTTGCTATGACTCCGGAGCCCTGCTTAGATTTTGGCCCAAATATGAGGGTAGAATTTTCAGAAAAAAAGCCTACAGAAGGTGTGCTGATTTATACCGATCCTATGATGGTAAGCCCTTCTTGGTTTGTGCCAATAACTTCGAGTCAAAATACAAATCCAGTATTTGGCACCTATACCGTAGCGTTTACTAACGAGTCGGAGTTCTGCTGGAATTATCTTTACCTCAGTCCTTTCGCAAGTGAAAACGACACTGGTGTTAACATTGGAGGTATTTATGTTGATGCCGTTCGCGTTGAACTCTACAGCAACCTCCTCAACATACTCGACGTTACCACGGAAGTGGTGCCCACGGAGCCTTGCCTAGGAGCGCAGGTTGACATGCAAATTGAAATCTGCAACAACGTCGAATGCACGGGCAACACCTTTGCCAGCCCGGAGGCGCTCGTGACCGCACAACTGCCACCGGGCCTGACCTTGATACCCAACGCAGATTTTCCCACACTGACGCACCTGATCAACGAAGGCGACATTCCGGCTGGCGGTTGCATCGAGTTGACGCTAACGCTCCAAGTTAGCAGCGACGACGCATTTGAAGGGCAGGCCTTGCCTATAAATCTTCAATTCAACCCGATTGCGCCTTGTTTCGAGGGTGCTACCTTGAGTGCAGGAACAGTAACGCCGATGGTATGCGCTCCGGGCTTCGCCTGCCCCTGCACCGGCCCGAACGACTTGAACATTGACGCAGGTGACGTCTCCGCCAACCCGAACGATCCCAACATTACTCCCGTATCTATTCTGGCCACCGACATACCTGCCAATACCGTCATCTTATCCGGTGTGCCAACGCTGATGAAACCATGCATTGCCATCAAGGGTAATCTTGTGATTGACAACAATTACGACTTGTTCATCTTTGGCGGCGAAATCCGGATGCAGCCCGGTTCCAAGATCATCGTTGCGCCCGGTTCGACGCTACGCCTTGGCCTGATCAATCAAGGCTCGGGCACAGAACGCGGTATACACGGGTGCGAGCAGATGTGGCGCAGCATTGAGGTACAACCAGGCGGCAAACTGTACTCGGCATACAATGTAATTCAGGATGCTGAATATGCGTTCGACCTGCGCGGCACAAGCGCCAGCCCGGTATCTTTCAACAGTTATAGCAATGATTTTGACCGCAACCATGTCGGAATTCGCGTCAACAATTCGGCCTTTGTCGCATTGAATCAGCCGTTCCCGGCGGTACTCAACCGGTTTAGAGCGACCAGTCCGCTACTACCAAATTTCAGTAACGACATCCTAAATTGGAATGCAACGGCCCCGTTTGCCGGGCTGTCGCTGGCCAATACCACATTCTTCCTGGGTTCACCAAGTGCTCCGACACTTTTCAACGAGTTCAATGGACTTCGCAACGGCATTCTGGCCGAGGTCTGCGCTTTGGATGTACACCATGCCCGGTTCCTAAACGCACAAGGCACGCTTGATTACTTATGGCTTACTCCTCCGATTGTCACCTCAGAAGGCATGGGCATATTCGCACGCAGTTGCGCGCCCTTCAACGTTCGAAACAGTACGTTCGACGGCGCTGTGCGAGCCATACACGCCCCGCAATCTTCCCCGGACATTCGGAACAGCCTCATTCAGAACGTGGACGGGGCCGTGTTCTGCCTGCCCGGGCCTTACAATCTGATCAATATTTTCGACAACGAAATTTTCTCCCGTGGCCGTGGCCTGGTCGTGGAAGGCGGCGGGGCATATACCCGTGTCCATGTCAGCCTCAACGATCCGATTCAGATCGTACCGTCTGCGCTTTCTTCCCCGATAGCGGTACAATTGAGGAACATGCCGGACGCAAGCGCCCAGAGCAAGCGTGTAACTGGGAACAACATCGTCCTGCAAGCCGGTGCTGCCAAAGGCATAGACATGAAAAATACGGGAGGTTGGTGGATACATGGCAACGATATCCAGTATGCCAACCCAAACTCCGATTTTGAAGGAGGTATCAATCTGTCCAAAGCCGACAACAACAAAATCCAAGAAAATACCATTACGGCCAACGGCAACGCGAGCGACAACGGCAAGATCGGGATTTTTGTAGAAGGCTCCGAACACAACAAAATCTGCTGCAACACCACGGAAAACCTGTTCACTGGATTTCAATTCCTCGGCGTAAGCGACGATACCAAACTCCGGTATTCGACTATTATGGATCATGTCTTTGGTCTATTGTGCGGGAATTCCGTTGCTCCTGGGTTGACTGCCATCATCGGCGACCAACTACATGCCGGTAATGCCTGGAACGGCTTGTATGATGCTACAGGGGCAGCGCATTATGGCGGCGAACAAGACGTTGAAAGATCTGAATTTTTTGTCGAATTGCCACAGTCCCTTCCGCTATGGCCGGACAACCCACTATCTCCTGCAAAACCTGGAGAATGGTTTAGAGATTTGCCCGGGTCAACAACAACATGTATATCAGACCCTTCTAACTGCCCCCCACTTCCATTATTGTTCGAACAAGATCCGGACGGCCCGGGCGGCTCGACCGGAACCGGGCGGTTGCTAACCGGCAACGAGTTAGCCATTGGGCGCGGGGAGTATGGAGGCACGGGCACCTACAGCCTCGCCACCCAATTTGAAGGGGAACGCAGCCTGTACGCCAAGATTAAACGCGACAGCAGCCTGCTGGGACAGGATTCTCTCGTGGATCAGTTTTTCGTCAATGCAAGTACAGGCGTACTCGGCGCTTTGTATGATGTGGAACGGCAAATGGTTGCGCTGGGGATTCCCGTGGAACAGGAGTGGGATTTGTTGCTCGAACTGGAACGGGACGCCGACAGCCTCATCGGCCTTATCCATCAGACAGACAGCGCGTATCAACTTGCCCCGACCGCTGCCGATTCGCTTGCCCTACAAAATCAGAAACTGAATTTGCTGGCATATCTAAGTGCCGGACAAGCAGCTTGGCAAAACTTGATCGGTGACCTGAAGGCCTCCTGGTTGACAGATGCCACAGCAATAATTGACCAAAATGCCACTATCCCGGATACCAACATGTTGGTCGCCAACCGAAAGGCCTTGTACCGGATTTGGCTGGAAACCCTTGTTTCCGGTAATTACAACGCCACCCAGAATCAGTTGGACGACTTGTTGGACGTCGCTTTGCAATGCTATTACGAAGGTGGCGATGCCGTGTTGCAAGCGCGTGCCCTGTACGGCACATTGGCCCAACCTCTTGAACTGAACGATACCCTCATTTGCAATGGAGGCGGCGAAGAACGGAGCCGGGTAAAAACCGCGAAGACTTCCGGCTTCAGCGTAAAAGTGGTACCCAACCCGGCCAAAGACCGGTTTGCGATACAGGCCACCGGAGTAGCCGCAGATGCTTTGATGCAGCTACAAGTCGTTGATCTGAACGGAAAAATCGTAAAAGATACCCGCATACATAACGGCGAAGTGCTCACCTACGCCTTTGCTCCCGGGTTATACATCTGTCGCATATTGGCGGATGATGCCCCTGCTCAAGTCGTGAAATTTATCGTTGTTCCATAACCCTAAGCGGGCAGATCATTGCATGGTCTGCCCGCTTTCCTTTCATCCCGAACATGAAAATACTTTTTCTCGCACTAATTCTTATTCTGTGCTGCAATTCGCTTTTTGCTCAGGGCCATGAAAATACCATGCTGTTTGGTTACGCCGGTGGAGATTGGTCACCCAATGAAGATAAGTTTGGCATTAACATCCTGAAATTCTCCAACGGATCATTAGAGATTACCGACAATCAAGTTGCAAACGCATTTTTCAACGATACCGATGCCGCTATTAGCGACAGCAGCGGCCAGTTGCTTTTCTATTTCAACGGTATTGACGTTTTCAACAAAGCGCACCTCGTGATGCAAAACGGCGGGCTGCTCAACGCGTTCAACGAAACCGGCTACGACCTACCCCAGGGGGGCATCATAATTCCCTGGCCTGGGCGACCAAATTTGTATCTTCTTTTTCATCTTGAAGAGAAGTGGTATACATTGCCCGACGGTAATATCTTCGGCGGTTGTACCGGGTGTTATTACTCGGTGGTGGATATGGCGGTGAACAACGGCCTTGGGCGCGTGATGCAGCGCAAGGCAACCATCGTGGCTGACACGGTGGAATACGGCAAGCTTGCCATGACCCGCCATGCCAACGGGCGCGACTGGTGGCTGATGGTGCCTGAAATTGAAAGCAACCGTTATTATACGGTATTGATTAACCCATTTGGAATCTACAATATGGGCATACAATCCATAGGACAGAATCGAGAAAACGGTATCGGGCAGGCGTTTTTTTCACCCAATGGTTCTCGGTATGTTATTCAAAATGCCATCGGCGGCCTGAGAGGTTACTATGTGGATATTTACGATTTTGATCGCTGCACCGGCATGCTGGGCGAACACGAGCAAATACATTTCGTGGATACTTTTGCACGAGGTGTTATTATTGCTCCAAACTCACGATGGCTATATGTTTCGGCTGCCGACAAATTGTTTCAATACGACCTGTGGAGTAATCCGGTTGCCGAATCCGGTATTTTGATTGCGGTTTATCAAGATTTTAACGACCCTTTTCCGACCCTTTTTCATCGCGGCTTTTTGGCCCCGGATGATAAAATCTACCTAACAACCTCCAGCGGTTCCCGTACCCTGCATGTTATCCACAAACCCGACGAAGCCGGCACCGACTGCGCTTTCCAGCAGCCCGGCGTACGATTAATATGTAATAACAACAGTAGTTTGCCCACCTTCCCCAACTACCGCCTCGGCCCGCTCGACGGCTCGCCCTGCGACACCCTCGGACTGGACAACGAGCCAAAAGCCTGGTACCGCTACGAGCAGGACACCCTCGACCCACTCGCGGTGGAGTTCCGTGACCTGTCGTACTACGAGCCGGCCACCTGGGCCTGGGACTTCGGCGACGGCTCGCCCGCGAACAGCACACGCCACCCGGTGCATACATTTCCCAAGCCGGATGTATACCAGATATGCCTCACCGTAAGCAACCAGTACGGCTCGGACACCCACTGCAAGGCGCTCTACCTCGGTGTGACGGCGCAGGACAATCCCGTGCTGCAAGCGCAGGTACTGGTCTGGCCTAACCCCTTCCGCGAGCGCTTCACAGTGGCACTCAGTGCCAACCTGCGCAGCCCGGCGCTGCGGCTGTACGACGCGGCGGGGCGGCTGGTGCGCGAGGAAAGGCTCGTGTTCGGCGTGAACGAGATCGAGGCGGGGGCCTTGCCGGCGGGGCTGTATGTGTGGGAGGTAGTGGCCGGTGGGGAAAGGGTGAAGAGCGGGAAATGTGTAAAACTTGCGGAATGAAATTTTTGCTTTTAGCAAGCATCTTTGCTGCTGCTGCATGCTATCCAAAGACTTTACAATGCTATTACGAAGGCGGTGATGCCGTGTTGCAAGCGCGTGCCCTGTACGGCGCCTTTGCCCAGCCTCTCGAACTGGACGATGTCTTTATCTGCACCGGAGGCGGCGAAGAACGGAGCCAGGTAAAACCCGGGAAGGTTTCTGGTTTCAGCGTGAAAGTGGTGCCCAACCCGTCTAAAGACCGATTTGCTATTCAGGCCATGGGAATACCGGCAGATGCTTTGATGCATCTGCACGTCGTTGATTTGAACGGAAAAACCATAAAAGATACCCATATCCGTAATGGCGAAGTGCTCGCTTATTCCTTTGCTCCTGGGTTGTACGTCTGTCGTGTGTCGGCGGAAGGCACCTCGACTCAGACCGTAAAGTTCATCGTTGTTCCTTAACCCTTAGCGGGCAGATCATTGCATGGTCTGCCCGTTTTTTTCGTCCTGAACATGAAAGTACTTTTTCCCGCACTTATGCTTATCCTGGGCTGCAATTCGCTTTTTGCTCAGGGCCATGAAAACACCATGCTGTTTGGTTATGCAGGTGGAGATTGGTCTCCTAATGATGACAAGTTTGGGATTAACATCCTGAAATTCTCCAACGGATCATTAGAGATCACCGACAATCAACTTGCCAACGCATTTTTCAACGATACCGATACCGCTATAAGCGACAGCAGCGGTCAGTTGCTTTTCTATTTCAACGGTATTGATGTTTTCAATAAATCACACTTGGTGATGCAAAACGGCGGGCTGCTCAATGCGTTCAATGAAACCGGATACGACCTTCCGCAGGGTGCCATAATCATCCCTTGGCCGGAGCGGACCGACTGCTACATTCTTTTTCATCTTGAAGAGAAGTGGTACACCTTGTCAGAGGGTAAAATCCTCGCCGGTTGTACCGGATGTTATTACTCGGTAGTGGACATGGCACAGAACAGCGGCCTTGGTCGCGTGATACAACGCAAAGCGACTGTAGTAGCCGACACGGTGGAGTATGGTAAACTCGCAATAACCCGACACGCCAACGGACGTGATTGGTGGCTAATGGTGCCGGAAATTGAGAGCAACTGCTTTTACACAGTACTAATTGATCCGAATGGAATCCACAATCTGGGCAAACAAACTATAGGCAAGGAAAGAAAAGCCGGCATCGGGCAGGCATTTTTTTCGCCCGATGGTTCGCGGTATGTCATTCAAAATGCCATTGGCGGCACAACTGGTCATTATGTGGACATATACGATTTTGACCGCTGCACAGGCATGCTTGGCGGGCATGAGCAAATACATTTTGTGGATACTATCGCTTATGGGGTGGCCATATCACCCAATTCGCGGTGGCTATACATTTCTGGCGGCCCTGAATTATACCAATTCGATCTTAAAGCAAAGCCGGTGGTTTCATCAGGAAATTTGATTGCTACCTACATTGACTTCAATGACCCATTCCCCACCCCTTTTTTTTGGATTTTTTTAGCGCCTGACGACAAAATTTACATCGTTACCACCAGCGGTTCCCGCACTCTGCATGTTATCCACAAACCTGACGAGGCTGGTACGGCCTGCACATTCAAGCAGCCTGGGGTACGATTAATATGTAATAACAACAGTAGCCTGCCCACTTTTGCCAACTACCGCCTCGGCCCGCTCGACGGCTCGCCCTGCGACACCCTCGGCCTGAGCAACCACCCTAAGGCCTGGTACCGCTACGAGCAGGACACCCTCAACGCGCTCACGGTGGAGTTCCGCGACCTGTCGTACTACGAACCGGCCACCTGGTCGTGGGACTTCGGGGACGGCTCGCCGGCCAGCAGCGTTCGCCACCCGCAGCACCAGTACGCGAAGCCTGGAGCCTACCAAGTCTGCCTCACCGTAATCAACCCGTACGGTACGGACACCCACTGCAAAACACTCTACCTCGGCGTGACGGCGCAGGACAATCCGGTGCTGCAAGCGCAGGTGTCGGTATGGCCCAACCCTTTCCGAGAGCGCTTCGCCGTGACGCTCAGCGCCAACCTGCGCAGCCCGGTGCTTCGGTTACACGACGCGGCGGGGCGGCTCGTGATGGAGCAGCGCTTGGTGTTCGGGGTGAATGAGATTGAGGCGGCGGGCTTGCCGGCGGGGCTGTATGTGTGGGAGGTAGTGGCCGGCGGGGAGCGAGTTAAAAGAGGGAAAACTATAAAAATTGATTAAACCCTACACCACTGCGGCCGCCACAAACTCCACCCGTACATGCGGGTTCCCATCAAACAACTGCCGTACAATCACCTCCGCCAAATCCACCGGCAACCCCGTCCGTTTGGACTTTTCCTTGTATAGGTCGTCAAAAGCAGGGTCGGAAGCCCGTAGGATGGCAATTTTATGCCGCAGGCTGGCAGTGGTGATATGCAGCGCATTGGCCAGATCGCTTTTAGCCACCCGGCCGGCAGCCACGGTCAGGCGGATGGGGTTTTCGTTGAGCCAATTGGCTACACAGGTGGCTTCGCAGGGTTGTGGCATGGTGTTCAGGGTTTAGGGTTTTAGGAATTTGGGGGTTCTTCGAGGCCGGATTCCAGGAGGGTTCGGATTTCGGCCACGATACGTTTTCCATCCGGTTGCCCGTTGCCGGTGAGGGGCAGGTGACTTTCCTTCAACAGGGCGCCGCCCACAGTGAACAGTTGAAAGACCCAGGCCGGGGAGGGTTCCACATCAGGCTGCTGCCGAAAATCGCCGAAAACGCCGGCATGATCCAGTACCACCCGCACGCGCAGTGTTTCGCCGGTGTTCCAGGCGTTGAATGCCGGGTAAAGCAAACTGAAGTCCGGTTGGATATTGAATTTCAAACCGGGATTCAAAATCGGCATCCGAAAACCGGCCCGCAGCTGGGCATGCACAGCATCGGAAGACGCGGGCGGGCCCTGCTTGAGCGTGTCCAATTCCGCATTACCGGCATCAAGCAATTCCTGCAATGCTTCGTTTTCACCGGCCAGACCGACAATGCGCCGTTTCAACCTCCGGCCGGTGCGGATGGACAGCAAGTACAGCGTCAGCAAGACGGCAAACAGGATCAGCAACGCGATGCCGACGGGTTTCCAAGGCAGCCGAACGGCGCCCGGCGAAAGATGAAGGTGTTCCATTCCTTAGGTGGCTTTTTTGATTTCTGCGACGATCTGCTGGATTTCACCGGGCGACAGCGCCACGGTCACTTTTCCCTGATCGAGCAGCTGCCGCGCTTTGCGTTCGTTTTTGAGCCGGCGGAGGCTGGCCGTGATGGTAAAAGCGGCTGCCGCAGCGATCAGGGCGAGCGCCAGTCCGATGGCCCAACGGGGTATGTTTTCCATGTGCAAAAGGTTTTTGAGGGTTACAGGGTTTCGCCGTCTTCCATCCGCATTTTGATGACAGCAGATGACCAGCGGAGGTCTTTGGTGTGAAAACTCCATTTCCGGCCTTTCGAACGTTCGATGCGAATGCGGTGCTGGGTCGCGGCGGATTTGGCCAGCGCCAGCACGGATTCCAGTGCCTTGGTGAAATCTCGTGTTTTGATATTGCCAAAGCCGCCGAACGCAATAGCCATGTCGGTGGCCCGGATCGTGATCTCGCGCTGGCCATAGCGCACGACCAGCCGCACCTCTTCCACGTCGTTTCCACGGGCGACCTCTGTAAAGGAGCGCCGGTGGTATTCCTCCAGCAGCGCAGCCACAGCATAGCGCTCCACCTGAATGAATACCTGGCGCCGGATGGCCTCCACTTCCGCGTCGAAACCGGTTTGCTCGGCCTGTTCGCGGCGTTGTTTGGCAATGTCGCCGTACCGGACGGTGATTTGCAGTTCTTTGGCCGAGAGGTCGCTGACGGCTTTGGCGGGCAGGTGGCTGTCGTAAAAGAGAATCACTTCATCGTCAGTCCAGTCTTCAACGGGTAGATTGGCGAAGGCGAGAGTTCCTGCCGGGGCAGCAGGGGCGGTTATTTCGGGTAATGTGTCAGTATGCATGGTCAATTATTTTTGATAATCAAGGTTTGTTTTCCGTTGAATTTCCGGTACGGGATGCTTTGCTGCAGGCTCGGATTTTCCGGGTCCGGCACCAGTATTTCCAGTTTTTCGAGGTCTGCGTATAGTTTCGTGCGCCCCGTCTCCCGGTCGTACAACACGAAGGGCGACATCCGCGCCGCCGGACTGCGCAGCCGCTGCAGCACGCTCCAGATGCCGTAGAGTTCTTCCGGCAGGGTGCGCACGGTGAACCACTGCTCGTGGTTTGGCTTGTCGCCGGTGCGGAACACGATGTAGATGCGGAAAGCCTTGCGCAGCAGCAGGTTCATGCTCATAAAGTCGTGGCTCACCACCATCACGTCGATGCAGTTGTTGCGGTGGATCGTGAAGAATTCGATCTGTTCCTCGGGCATCTCGCTCTTTTGCGGGATGTAGTTGCGGCTCTCGTCCAGGATGACCAGCCCGTTGCGGAACCAGATGCTCAGGATTTGAAACCAGGACGGGTCTTTCCATTTCACGTTGCGCAACACCCGGATGCCGCGATCCCAGCGCTGGGCCTTGCGGGTCTGTGGGTTGATCACGCCGTATTTCAATTCGGTTAGCGTGATCTGCGGGAACTCATCGAAGGCGGTAGACCGCGAAGGATCGCAGATCAGCACTTTGCGAGGCACTTTTTTATCCTTGGTGCGCTCGATATAGAACCGGGCTTGTTGCCGGATGAAGGTGCTTTTGCCCTTGCCCAGGTCGCCGAATACACACATGGAGCAGTAGTCCCGTTGATTGGGGTCTTTTGAGTTGTCCAGTCCATCGTAAATCGACTGCATGGGCGAAGGGGTAAAAAAGGTGTTTGGGGTTTGGTCTGGGGTTATGTGGCGGGTTGTTTGTCGTTCCAGTATGTCGCCTCCTGGGTATTCACGAACGCCGTGAACTTGTCCAGGACGCTGTCGGCGTTGTTGAAACCGATCTTTTCCAGCAGGATCTTGCCGCCGTTCACCACAAGGGGGGTGAGCAGCAGAAAACCCAGCAGCAGTTCCGGTGAGATACGCACCTGCCGCGCTTCGAGGATTTTGTCCAACAGCCGGACGGTGCGCTGTTTCAATCCCTCGCTCATCGCTACCTGCTCGGCAAACGAGGTCTTGCGCTTCGTAAACCCAAGCACCGCCTCCTGCGCTTTTTCGTACAGCGCTTTTTCACCGGGATTGGCTTTGCCGGCAGCAATTTTCGGGTACAGCTCTTCGACGGTTTGCACAGCCGTTTTTGGTGTGCTGAAATAGTCGTACGACCACACCGCCAGCACGGACTGGAGGATGTCGTACCAGTCCACCAGTTCCTGGGCGGCAATGCTGTTCAGTTCGGAGTCCAACTCTGTGA
>JBEBHD010000149.1:0-12878 GCA_040080915.1 Saprospiraceae bacterium | reverse complement strand
GTTGGGCGGCGAGCAGGGCCGGAAAAGCGAGCATCGCTATCATCCGTGCCAGCAGCCAGGCTGTGGTGGTGTTTTTTTTTTGTCGGAAAAATAACGGAAACGGGTAGGGCTGTGGTCATAGACGCGGCTGTTGCTGATCATACTACTGGCTGGCGGGCAAAGGTATTGCCAACAAACTCTACCTTCGCCGCGCAAATTGAATCACGTCGTATGAAACTGAACATCCTGCTTTCCGTCCTCGTGGCCCTCATGGGTTGGGTCACCTGCAAAAACCTGCAAAAAACACAAACAACCGACCCCGCGCCCGCAGCAACGGCCCAACAACAACCGCCCGCATCCTCAGGCAGCAACCCTTGGAACGCCAACCGCGTGTCCGGCGAGGCCAGGCCCGACACGGCGCCCATCAACCAAGTGGCTGGTGCGCCGCGTATGGTCAACGTCCCGATTGACCAGCTGCCCCCCGCCACTGCCAGCCACAAGGCCTACCTCTGTTCTGGCTATTGGCACCTCAGCCATGCGCTGCAGCCGACCGACACCACTCTTTACAAACACTACCAACCCAAATGGCTGCGCTTCCGCGAAGACCAAACCTTTGACATTCTCGTGGACGCAAAAGTGGCTACCACCGGGCGCTGGAACTGGGACCAGGTAAAAAACGAAATCTACCTGTCCTGCTCGGACCCCTATGTCAACAATACCTGGGCGGTGACCGACCGCAGTTTCGTCATGATTTGGAAAGGCAACACCGCCGTGAACGTGACCGGAATCCAGATCAAGGTGCAGGGGCACCGGACAACGCCGTGGTGAATGGTGAATGATGAAGTTTTGGGCGGTGCTTCCCAAAATCCGACGACAACTGAAATGAGTGATATGAACAACCTCTCGAACGTGTTTTTCCTCGGCCTGATCGCCGCTTTGCTGGCGACGGCAGGGTGCCAAAACCAACCCGCGCCATCCGTGACGACAACGCCCGAACCGCCCCCGCCAGCCCGCCAACAAGGGCCGCCGCCGCAACCGGACTGGGCCGCCGGCTGCGTCCTGTATGAATGCAATGTGCGGCAATTTTCCCCACAGGGCAACTTCGAGGGCGTGCGAAAGCAGCTGCCCCGCCTAAAAAAACTCGGCGTGGATGTGCTCTGGCTCATGCCCGTCCACCCCATCGGCAAAGAACGCAGAAAAGGTCCGTTAGGCAGCCCGTACTCTGTGCGGGATTACTACGCCGTCAATCCCGACTACGGCACTGCCGACGACCTGAAAAAATTGGTGCAGGCTGCCCACGAACAGGGCATGAAGGTCATTCTCGACTGGGTGCCCAACCACACGTCCTGGGATGCGGTTTGGAAACACGATCACCCGGAATACTACACCAAGTACAATGGCGACTTTACCGTCCCGATCAACGAGCATGGCCAGCCCATCGAAGACTGGAGTGACGTGTGCGACCTCGACTACGGCAACCCTGCCCTGCGCCGGGCCATGATCGAGGCCATGCAGCACTGGATTCGTGTTTGCGACATTGACGGCTACCGAGTGGACATGGCCGGATTAGTGCCCAACGACTTTTGGGCGGAGGCCCGCCCGGCGCTCGATTCTGTGAAAACCGTGTTCATGCTGTCCGAATGGCAGGACGAACCGGCGCATTTTGAGTCCTGCTTCAACGCCAACTACGGCTGGAAATGGAAGGATGTGACCAAGGATATCGGCGCTGGCCGCCAGAATGCCCGTGCTCTCGATACCCTGCTCCGGCATCTGAACGATTTTTACCCGGAAGGTTATAGCCAATTGTATTTCACCCAAAACCACGACGAAAATTCCCACAACGGCACTGAGTCCGAATTGTATGGCCCGGCAGCGGACGCGTTCAACGTGCTGGCGTTCACCTGGCAGGGCCTCCCGCTCATCTACAACGGTCAGGAGGACGGCCTGTCGCAGCGGCTCGGCTTTTTCGACCGCACTCCCATTCGTTGGAAAAAAATGGCCAAGCAGGATTTTTTCGCCCGCCTGTGCGACCTGCGCCACACCAACCGCGCCCTCAACGCAGGCCAAGCAGGCGGTGCCATTCGGAAAATCCCGAACAACGCGGAAGAAAAAGTGTACGCTTTTGCGCGGGAAAAGGACGGCGACCGGGTGGTGGTAGTGCTCAACCTGAGCAAAGAACCCGTCTCAGTGACCCTCCGGCCCGGCAGATCGGTCACCGGGCCGTACGCCAACGTGTTCGGCAGCGGCACCTTGCATGTCACTCAGGAGATGAGCCTCGACTTGAAACCGTGGGAGTACATGGTGTTTTCCAACAAGTGAAAAAGTTTTTTCCCGACCTGTAACCTGCTCGCTCGCCCGGATGTCAGAGTGGCCGTCAACAAAAACGGAGACCACTTTTTTTCATCACAAAAACAACGAAGTCATGCACGGAGAAGGCATTATTGCACTGTTCATTCCCATCACCCTCGGCCTTGGCGCTTTCCTCATGGTTTGGGGTGTACGGTACCTCGAAAACAAAGAAAACATGGCCATGATCGAAAAAGGCATGGAGCCGCTTCAGCGCCGCCGCCGCCAGGCCGACCCCTCGCGTACGCTCAAAAACAGCCTGCTGTTTGTCGGTGCAGGCTTGGGTTTGCTGCTCGCCCTGTTCATCAGCAATGCACTCAGTCTTGAAGAAGGCGACCGCACGGGGATATTTTTTGCTCTCATCGCCATCTTCGGCGGCCTCGGCATGCTGGGTGCGTACCTGTACGAGCGCAAAAACCCGCCGAGCGATTCGCCCATGTAGGGCATAACAAAAGTGTCGCAGCAGGCGCACCGAGAAAAAAAAGAGGCGCACAGAGGTGAAACTCTGTGCGCCTCTTTTTTTTCTCGGTGCGCCTGTGCGACATGACACACCACACCGGGCAGGCAAAGACACTTCCTTTCCCTCTGTGCGTGCTGTGACACTTTTTTTTACGCCACCTAAGGTCTACCTTGCTGCCTTTTCGGCAAATATACCTCGTACCGCAAGGTGCGAAACCGTTTTTGTCATACTGAGCGCTGCTAATCAAAGTAGTAGGCCGAAGGCCATGCACAAAACCTCGCAGCGCGAAGTATACAACAAACAGAATTGCCGGGGAAGCATATCAAATAAGCCGGACTGCGACATGAACTCAAGACGCGCATTTCTCCAAAATTCCCTCATGGGACCCCTTGCCCTTGGCACCCTTGATTTTCTGTCTGAACTGGCTGAACTGGCCTCTCCTCCACCCAAAGGCCGCCTGCCCGTAGTGATCGCCACTTGGGACAACCGCAAAGCCACTGAGGCCGCCTGGCAAATCCTGTCGAAAGGCGGCCGGGCGCTGGATGCCGTGGAGGCTGGTGCCCGTGTGCCGGAAGCCGACCCCAATGACACTAGCGTCGGCTACGGCGGCTTCCCCGACCGCGATGGCAACGTGACCCTCGACGCGTGCATCATGGACGAATTGGGTAACTGCGGCTCCGTCAATTTCCTGCAACACATCCTGCACCCGATCAGTGTCGCGCGGCGTGTCATGGAAAAAACCCCGCACGTCATGCTCTCCGGCGACGGGGCGCTTGAGTTTGCCCTGAGTCAGGGTTTTAAAAAAGAAAACCTGCTCACCGAAACGGCGCGTGAGGCATGGGAACAATGGAAAGTCACGTCCCACTACAAACCGGTCATCAACAGCGAGCGGCACGACACCATCGGTATTGTGGCCGTGGACGCGCAGCAGCGCATTGCAGGAGCCTGCTCCACCAGTGGCATGGCGTTCAAAATGCGCGGACGTGTGGGCGACAGCCCGATCATCGGAGCTGGCATGTTTGCCGACAACGAAGTGGGTGCCGCCGCCGCTACCGGCTTAGGCGAGATGGTACTCAAAACTCTCGGTTCGTTTTTGCTCGTGGAGGAAATGCGCCGGGGCAAACACCCCCAACGGGCCGCCGAGGAGGTCGTCCGCCGCCTGGCCCGAAAATACCCCAAGGATGCGCTCGAAAACCAGGTTGGCTACGTTGCTATTGACAAAAAAGGACGGCACGGCGCGTTCGGTTTGCAAAAAGGCTTCAACTATGCCATTTTCCAGAATGGCCAAAACCAGGTTTTTGAAGCCGATTATTTTTTCAAAAAATAACGGAATTGTCGGCTTTTTATCAAGCCTGTTCATGCGGCGTTGAGTTTTACATGTGGTATTATCGTTACCTTTGGCCCACACCGACCAAGGTAGGCCACTCAAAAATTCAAAATCATCCGCATGAAAAAATCTCGCCTTTTCCGCGTAGCGGGGTGCGTGGCTACTTTGTTAGTGGCCCCACTCGCGTCAGCCCAGGTGGCTGTGAACACAGACGGCACCACCGCCGACCCCAGCGCAATGCTGGACGTAAAATCCACCCAACGCGGCATGCTGGTGCCGCGAATGACCACTGCCCAGCGCACCACCATTTCCGCGCCCGCCACTGGTCTTTTGGTTTTTGACACCAGCACCACCACGTTTTGGTTTTTCAACGGAACCATCTGGATCGAGCTGGGTGCCGGAGCCGGCCCTTCCGGCCCGTCGGTCATATCGCCCACACAGATCACCGCTCCGGCGCACAACTACAACCCGACGGGCTTCGCCGATGCCACGGTGGTGCGCATCTCCGGCGACAACGGCATCCGGGCCATCACCGGCCTGAATGCCGAGACCAGCGGGGAAGAAAAAACGCTCGTCAACGTAGGTAGTTACCCGCTCTACCTCGCTCCCGAACATGCGAGTAGCAGTGCCGCCAACCGGATCGCCTATGTGGAAGAAGTGATGATCCCGCCGGGGCTTTCGTGCCGAATTGTGTACGACGGGGTGTCGGCCCGCTGGCGGCCTGTGCAGGTGCCTTGCCCCAACTACACCAACATGAACCGCTCGGTTCACTATGACAAATCAGCGGGCAAAGTGGCCTCCAATTTTCAGGACGATATCCAACTCGACGTGTTCGGCAGCCTCCCCCAAACCCCGGCTGCACCGTCGGCCACCTCGCCGTTTACCTCCTGGAACTTCAACACAGGCACTGCCACGATGGGCGGCCTCGGGCTTTTTTACGCCCGTAGCACAGAGGAAATGGCTATGGTGGGCGGGGCACACATTGTGGCCAAAATGCACATCAAAAGCCCCGCCGAACTGGCCGACGATGTGAACCAGTACTACATTTTCCTGCGTATCGCCGATTTTGCCAGCAGCGGTTTTTGGGACCAAAACAACTCGCTCGGCATCCGCTACCGGCACAACGTGAACGGCGGCAGGTGGCAGTGCTACTCCCGCAATAGCAGCGGCAGCGACACCGTGCTTGACACCGGAATTGCTTTTGCGGTAAACACCGAGTACGAACTCATGGTGACGCTGAACAAAACCAACACCGAGGCCACCTATTTCCTGAACGGCGCGGTGGTAGGCCGTATCAGCACCAACATGCCCGGCGCGGTGGCCGTCGGCCCATCCAACCACCTGGAAAAACTGACCGGAAATTCAGCCCGTTCCATGCTGGTCTACCGCTTCATGGGCGCAGCCATCGCACCCTGACCAAACCCAACTGCTATGCCATCTCGTCGTTCACTGCTGGTTTTTTTTGCAGGCATTTTTCTGGCCAAATTTACCGCCACCGGCCAAATCACGGCCTCCGGGGGGCACCTCATCGTCGGCACTGGAGCCAGCGTGATGGCTACAGGTTTGAGTGTGCAGAACAACAGCGGTGCCATCATCACCAACCAAGGCACGCTCGCCACCACCGAAAACATCGCCAATGCCACGGGCGGCACCCTCACGGGCGACGGCCTGTGGCGACTCGGCGGCAATTGGACCAACGCCGGTGCTTTTGCCGCAGGCACATCCACGGTGTTGTTCAATGGCAGTGGCGGCAGCACGGTGGCGGCAGGGGGCGCAGCGTTTTACAAACTTCAGGTCGGAAAAACCGCGAACGACCTTACACTTGCATCCGCCGTGACGGTGCTGAACGAGGCCCGTTTTTTGACCGACAACAACAAGGTCTCCTGCGGTAATTTTGATTTCACACTGACCCCTACCGCTGCCATAACCGGTGCGGACGGCAACGACTTTTTCGTCACCAACGGCACCGGTGCGCTCCAGCGCCAAGCGCTCGGCGGCACCGCGTTCACTTTTCCCGTAGGTGCAGATGCGGCCACATACAACCCGCTGACCCTCGCCGAAAACGGTACGGCTGATACCATTGGCGTGCGCTGTTTGACGCAGCCACTAGTCAATGGCCTAAGCGGAAACCCCATCACAGCCGACGCAGCAAACACCGCCTGGGATGTGCGGGAGGCCATCGCCGGCGGCTCCAGCCTGACCGCTACCGCCCAATGGGCGCTGAGCGACGAACTGGGCGGCTTTGTGCGTGCCGAGTGCGGCCTGGCCCGGTTCAACACCGGCGCTGACTGGGATTTGCCAACGGCAAATATGGGTGCCGCTACGGGCAGCAACCCGTACACCCGCACGCACGCGGGCATCACACCCGGCGTTTTGGCTGTGCTCGACGAGGCCTTCCTCAACCGGGTGAAAATAGCACCCCGGATCATGCTCTCCGGCCCGTTCAACACAGCCACATCAAAAATGAACGACAACCTGCGCACGTTGCAGGCTTTTCCACTTAACGCGCCCAACACCTATGGCACGGGTAAATTCGCACACACAGGCTGGCAGCCTGTGGCGGGATACAGCATACCGGCTTCAGTACTGAGTGTGACCGGTGACAACGCTATTGTGGACTGGGTGTTCGTCTGGCTCAAAGACCCGAACAATCCTGCTACCAACCTCCAGACTGGCATGGCTCTTGTTCAAAAAGACGGCGACGTGGTAGACCTGGACGGCACCTCGCCTGTGCGCATACCGGCCAGCGCCGGGAACTACATTTTCGCCATCGGACAACGCAACCACCTGAGCATACGCACGCCCAACGGGGCAGGGCTTGCCCTGAACGAAACTACCGCCATGCCTTACGATTTCACGACTGACATGACCCAGGCCCACGGCACCAATCCGATGAAACAAGTGCAGACCAGCCCTATCATTTTCGCCCTTTGGGGCGGAAATACCAGCCTGAACAATACCGTGCGCATGACCGGCCCGCCGAGCATAAACGACTACACCGTCATCCTCAACACCCTCGGCGCACCTGCCGGCATCCAGTCGGGTGTGTATTCCAACGCCGACGTGAACATGGACGGCACGGTGCGCCTCACCGGCCCGGCGAGCATCAACGATTACAGCAAGTTGTTGAACATCCTCGGCGTGTACACCAACATCATCACCGAACAACAGTAATCCGCCATGCCAACCGCTATCCGAGTTTTTGCCCTGATTTTTTGCCTGATGCTATTCGGGCGCGGTGCTGCGCAGCCCTACTTTGTGGCCACGGCGGCCATCAACGGCAACGACCTTCAGTTCAAGATAAAAGCAGTGGGAGGTCCCATTACTTGCGGCTGGTCGGTGTTCGAGTTTTTTTTCCGAAACCCCAATGCGGCTCCCAACGCGGATGCCGAGTTCGACGTGGCCACCATCACGGTGAACACGACAGACTTCCCGGGGCTGACCGTGCCGTACAACGGAAGCAACCAGCAAGGCACCGAAAACGGCTACACGAACTACTGGTTCGGCAACCCGATCAACCCGCCAACCGGTACGAGAACGTACAACCAGAATCAGGAATACCTCGTGTGTGCGATCACGATGACGGTCTCACCGTCCAGTTTCGACTTTGAACTGTGCCACAACGAGCCAAACTTCACGCCGCACTACCTCGCCCTTACCGACGAAGGCGGCAACGACAAAACCAACCTGACGGGCACCAACAAATTTTACGGGCCCGATACGGTGATCTGCAACCCCAACTGCCCCGTGACCACGGCCGGCAACAACCACATCCTGCCGCTGAACGGCGCTCAACCAGTGGAGCTTGTGGACTTCCATGCACGCAAACACGAAACAGCCAGTGCTCGCCTCGACTGGCGCACGGCTACGGAAATTGACTTCCACGAGTTTGAAGTTCAGCGCCACCGCCCCGACGGGGCTTGGGAGCGCATCGGTGTCCAAAAGGGCAACGGCCATGATGGCCACGGTGCGGCGTATCAGTTTTTTGATCACGACCCGCCACCGGCCACGGTGTTTTACCGCCTGAAAATGCTCGACCGGGACGGATCATTTGCGTACTCGGCCGTTCGCAGCGTGGCCTTCGATGGGGACGATGCCCTGCGCATTTTTCCCAACCCCGTCGCCGACGCGCTGCACCTCGCCTTTGGTGTTGATATGCGGGAAGACGATCTGTTGGTGGAATTGGTGGACTGGAGTGGTCGGGTAGTTTTACAAAAAAACCTCGCCGTGCTGCCGGGCGCTATGGAAAAACTGCCCCTGAACGGGTATGGTTTGCCCGCAGGGGCATACCTGTTCCGGGCAAGCACGCCGAGTGGGTATTGGTTTTGGAAAAACGTGGTGGTGCAGGAGTAATTACCGGCCGATTTGCAGCGCAAAACCCAAGCCGAACGCCACACCATTGTCGGGGGCCGGTTGCAGGCTGGGCCGGATGCGCAGGCTGAGGTCGTCGCTCACGTCGAAGTGGGCGAGGTGCGCATCCACGTAGGCTTCGGTAGCGGTAAGAATGTATGCGATGCCGAGCGCGAGGGAGTTGAGTTCCACATAACTGCGCCACTGGTCGCGGTAAAATTTCAGACGGTCACCGTCCATCAGGTTGTACGGCGCTTCAAACGGGTTGGTGTTTGGGTCTCCATCCACTACCCATTTATGATTGTCTTTCAGCAGGTTGTACTGCTTGATATTATCAATTTCGGTATAAGTGAGAAAGCCGAGCACGCCGTACACGATGGGCAGTTTCCACCACTTTTTATTGTACGCCTGGCCAGCGCCGGGCAAGGCGAGCGAGAGCAGCACTGCCGTGCCGGGGTTGGGGTAGTTTTTGGTAAAAATGCGTTTGAAAAAGCCGGGTTTAGCCAGCATCGTGTCCGCATGGGCAACGACCAACGGCGTTGCGGGCGGCGGGGCGAGGGTGTCCGGCTGCTGGGCCTTCAGGCCAGTGGCCAAATGGCCGATCAGGGCGAGGAGGAAAAAGAACCGTTTTTTTTTCATGCGTCAATTTTCAAAATCGCCGAAACGGGCAGGGCGAAACCCGGTATGGCTTTTTCGGCACTGCACGTCTCGTCGCCCCGACAAATGCGTGCGGCCGAGGGCGATTCGTACACATGCACCTCCTGCAGTGACGGGTAGATGTTCCACACCACCTGCACGCCCGCTGCGAAGTACTCCTGCGTTTTGCGGCTCACGCGGTTGGCGCTGTCGTTGGGGGAAATGATCTCGGCCACGAAGGCGGGGACTTGAATCTGATCGTTCCTCCCGTTTCTAATTTGTTCTTTTGTGAAAAAAGCAACGTCGGGGCGGCGGTGTGTGATGGCACTGAGCAAAATGTCAACCTCTGCCATCAGTTTGCCAGAGAGGGCTTTTTGCAGGCTTAGGCTTTTAAAAAAAGTGTCTAAGTTGTCCCAGATGTAAAGTTGGGTTATATCCATGCTGTTCAGGTTTTTGTCCACTTTCCCGTTCGCCCACTCGTAGGTATGGCCGTCCTCGCGGGCGAGGTATTTGCGCTGAAACGCCTCCCACGTGATGTACGCTGGCTTTTTTTTGACCTTGGTGGTGGCAGCGGCCGTTTTTGGCACACTCGCTAGTCGTGTTGCTGCGGGTGCAGTCATGGTTGCTTTTTTTATGGATGCCCGTTGTTGCTTGAAAAGGTGTCACAGAGGCTTTCTTCCGCTTTCGAGTAAAGAAGTGTCACAGAGGCTCCTGGAGTTTTTTGAGGCTCACGGAGTTTTTCTCCCGCTTGCGAGTAAAAAAAGTGTCACAGAGGCTCACGGAGTTGGAGAGAACACAGAGAAAAAAACACTTAACCCTTCGAAAAGTTAGCACGTTTTTCCTCTGTGCCCTCTCCAACTCCGTGAACCTCTGTGCAACTACTTTTTTTCGAAATCACACTCTGTTAGCCTCAAAAAACTCCATGAGCTTCTGTGCACACTACTGGACATTTTGGGAATGAGACCTTCCAGGTTTGACAAACCTGGAAGGTCTGGGTACACGAAAACAAAAATGTCCAGTAGTGTGGCCTCTGTGACACTATTTACTCCCAAGCGGAAAATCCTACTGCAAATCGCTCATATTCCGCAAAATAACCTGCTTGCCGTTGAAGTCGGACACGATGGCGGTCATGGTCACGGTACCGCTTGGCGTAACCGACTGGGAAAAAGTGGCGTACGACTGGGTGAAAATCGGGATGCTGCCGGAGGCATCAGTCACGGTCTTGCCGCCGGAAATGGGCGTGCCGCCGCCCGAAAGCGTGGCACCTACGATCTTGACAAGCGTACTTTCCCAAGCCTCAGCGTTGGCGTTGATCTGGGCGATGGTGGCCGTGCGCACCACGGGCGTGTTGCCGCTGGTGAGTGCGCCGGACTTGTCCAATTGCACGTTGTTTACCTGGAGAAGTTTGTTGAACTCGCTGAGTTCTTGGTTGGACACCTCCACCTCGACCTCGTCGCCCACGTTGTAGCTGTGGTTGGCAGAAAAACGAACGAGGATGCCGGCCCCGCCGTCGAGGTCCTGGATGTAGGCATTGCGGCCGTTCAGGTTGTTGCCGATGCGGTCGGAAATGACGATGCCGCGGATTTTGCGGTTGGCTGGAGCGGTGGTGGTGGTACCGGTGAAAAACGTACGAAGGTCTTTGATAGACATCGGTTGGCCGCCCACGCCGCTGCAGCGCTCGCCGCCCATACTCACGTCGGATTCGTCGCGGATGTACAGTTGCAGCGTGTTGCCGTAAATACCGAGCACACCGGTGATGCTGCCGCTGCCGGTCGGGGTGAGCGACCCGGCGAAATTGGAATAGCCGCTGGTGCGCAGGATCAATTTGCCGCCGGTGCAGTTCATCAGCGTGCGGTTCAGGCTGAACTGGGTGACGGGGTCGGCGTACGATTTGCCCGCGTCAGCGGCGATAAACTGTACGTTGTCTAGTTTGATCAGCGTGCTGATGTGCGAGGCGTTCAGGTCGGTGATGCCCACTACTTTGGGTGCGGGTGGCGTGGCGCTGATGGGGCCTTTCACCACTTTTTTGCGCACCTGCGATTCGGTCAGGCCCACGTCCACTAAGTTGCCGCCTTCTTCCACCGTGCTGCCCGTGAGTTGGGTGAGGTCGTTGTAGTCGGTGAGGATCAGGTCTTTGCAGTAGATGAATATCTTGCGACCCACGGGAAACTGGTTGAACAGGTACCCGTCGTTGAACTTGACCTCTATGCCGCCCGTGGCATCCTGGATGACGAGCGTTTTGTAGTAGTTGCCGGAGCGGTCGTCCATGACCACCGTGCCCTCGATGATGAGGTCGCCCGTGATTTTGTCAAAACCGCCGTTTTGCGAAACGTGCAGGGCCTTCAGCGCGGCGATGGTGGTGTTGGCCGTCACGCTAACGGGTTCGCCGCCGGTGGGCGGCTCGTCAAAGTCGCGTTTTACGCAGGCTGTAGTGCCGGCGATGAGAAGCGCAAGGAGGAGGAACAGTGGGAAATTTTTTTTGAGCAAAAGCATATTGTGTTGATTTTGATTGCAAAGGTAAGGTTCAAATTATCACAAGCCGCCCCGAATGTCGGGGCTTCCCATCCAAAAATACCTGATAAAAATACAAGCCCGGGCCAAGCCCGTCCAGGGGCACCTCGTACTGGCCGCCGAGGCTGTGTGCATATTCCAAATCCCGCACGACCCGCCCCGACGGGTCGGTGATGTGCAGGGTCACGTTTCGGGCACTAACGCCGTCGGGCTGAGACAGCCAGGTGTGGCCCCGGGCCGGGTTGGGAAACAAGTCCCAGCCGTCGAGCCGCTTGCCGGTATCGCCCGACAGGTCGTCGTGGGTGCTCACCGTGGCGCAGTCGCCCGGGGCGAGGCAGCCGTTGGCGCTCCACTTGATGAGCCAGCCCTCGTTGTGGCCGTAGGGCGTGGCGCTACGGACGTACCCCGCGCCCACGATGGAGCCGGAGGACAGGTGGGCGAGGTTGAACAGTTTGTTTTCGTTGATCCACAGGCCGGTGTCCACGTACACGGTGTCGTAGCGCTGCCACACGATGTCGCCTTCCCAGTCCATGTGCGCCGCCCAGCCGGAGATGATGAAGCCGATGTCCTTGTCCTGCCGCACCCCGACGGCATCGAAGCCGCTGCCGTCGGGCGAGGGGAGGAGATGAAACCAAGCCGAGCCATGTGCCAGGTTAACAGGTGTTAAAGCCTTGCGCCATGCAGTCATAGAGGTTTCCTTATTCACTTTTCGCAGTATGAGTTGAAAATCATGGCCATTAAAAGCGTTGGGGTGGTATTGGGTAGTTGAGTAGATGATTGATTTCTCGATGAAAACCAAGCCGTATATACCACTCTCGTAATCGCTTTTTTCGCAATGCCATTCCCATTGAACATTCCCTAGAGAATCTACCTCAACCAACCTCGATATGCTCCAGTACCAAGGATCAATCAAACTACCATTTAAAGGGTCTAAATTAGTACCTAAAACATAGGACTTTTCTGTTTGTATCACTCGCCCAAGGCCGTAATCATTGTACCCTCCCACGCCGATATCCTTGCTAAACCACTCCATTTCCCCGGTTTTTGATAGCTTCATGCAAAAATGGCTGTTGTCGTAATTTATAGCATATCGCCCAAAAAGTAAAAACCCACTTGCTGTCTCAACTGCGCTGATGATCACAATGACTTGCATATTCTCCTCTCGGTGCAACTGCTTCCACTCCAATTTGCCCTCGTGCGAGAATTTGTAGGCAGCGCTTTTGTATCCCACGCCTTGGGCGCTTACGCCCAGATACCCGCCGTCGGCAG
>JBEBHD010000148.1:0-13021 GCA_040080915.1 Saprospiraceae bacterium | reverse complement strand
TAGGGGAAACAGGGCAGAAAACACCCTTTTTTCACACATTTTTTTTAAACGAATGTTGGCTCGCTGCGCCGCCAAAATGCAGTGGGTCAGCAGAAAAAACAACCTGCCATGACCTTGGAATTTGTAAAAAAACGCTGGTTCACCATTGCGTTGGTGGTGCTTGCCCTGTTCGCCATTGTGCGAAAAAACACGCGGCCGTCGTCAAAGAACGCGGCTGACCCGTACGAAAAATACACGGACACCAAGCCCTCGCAGCAGGCCAATACCCTGCTGAACGTGGCCGGTTCCGGCACGCCGGAAACAGTGCGTTTCCCGGCCACCGACGAAGCCCAAACGATTGCTTTTCTGAAGCGGTTTGCCCAAGTAGCCGTTGCGGAGCAGCAAAAATTTGGTATGCCTGCCTCCGTGCTGCTCGCCTGCGCGTACGTGAACAGCTTTGCCGGTCAGCGAACCTGCGCCACCGAAGCGAATAATTTCCTAGCCGCGCATTGCTCAGGCGACTGGGCCGGGCCGACGCTTGATGTCTCGGGAGTCTGTTTCAAAAAATACGAAACGGCCTGGGAGAGCATCCGCGATTTCAACCTGACCAATAGCAAAAAGGCTTGGTACACTGCCACAAAAAAAGAAGATGGTTTGCGCTGGAAGCCGTGGGTAAAAGCACTGACCAAAAACCGTGTCTCAGACGTGGAGAACTTCGAGGCCGAGGTGGTACGCATCGTTGAAGAGTACCGGCTTTTCGAGCTGGACGAAGAATGAAAACCGGCTCGAAAAAAACTTCCTTGGATTCGGCCCATGCTGATAACACAGCTTCATATTTGCGATCAATACCAAAATGAACTGTGTGATGAAGCCTCTTTTTCAAAAATACGCCTACCCCATTGCTGGCCTTCTTGCGCTGGCAGGCATCGTTTTTTGGTTTTGGAGCAAACCTGCCGGATCAAACACCGTAGAGTCCGGCCTTTTCCAGCCGGAGCAGGAAAAACTCGCTGCTATCTTGTCCGAGATAAAGGTTTTCGGCTTTGCCGGCGAACCGCGCAACCAGCAGGACAGCCTTGCTGTTGCACTCGATCTGTACGGCGGCGCAAAGTACGAAAAAGCCATGCCGGTTCTGGAGGGCTACCTCGCTGCTTATCCCGACGACCACGTCGCCCGTTTTTACTTCGGGATGACGCACCTGTACCTGAAAAAGTCGGCAGAAGCATTTGCTATCTTGTCGCCGTTGTCAGAGCTCGCATCGTTCGATATGCAAGACGATGCCCGCTGGTACGCCGCACTGGCCGCAGCCAATGTGGACCGTAACCGGGCCATCGGGCTGTTTGCCCGACTCAGTAAGGAACCCGACTCGAAGTACCGCGAGGCCGCCGCTGCGGTGATGGCCTCTTTGTTGGAAAGCCCGGACAACCTGTCGTTCCAAGTGGACGCTGCGGGCACGGCGCTCAAATGCTCGCTGGTAGTGGGCACCACGGCAGCATGGTGGCAGTCGGGCTGGTTGCGGGCGCTGTTCGCGTTGTTGTTTCCGGCAGGGGGCTTGGGCTTGGTGGTCTGGAACCGTCGTTTCCGGCAGTTGACGAAAGAAAAAGCCAGCATCACGCAGGACAAAGAGCGGTCGGATGCCTTGCTGCGCAACATCCTGCCCGCCGAAGTGACGGAAGAACTGAAAGCCACGGGCCACGCAAACGCCCGCCTGCACGAACAGGTAACGGTGCTTTTTTCCGATTTCAAACATTTCACCCAAATTTCAGAAGAACTGCCCCCGGAAGAATTGGTCGCCAACCTGAACGAAATTTTCGCTGCCTACGACAACATCATCACAGCCCACGGATTGGAGAAAATCAAAACCGTGGGCGACTGCTACATCTGCGCGGGCGGCATACTGCCCGACGGAGCACAACAGGTGGCCAACCCCGACCGAAGCCAGCACAACGCCATCCAGATCGTGCGGGCAGCCCAGGCCATGATGGCCTTTTTGAAAAAATTCAACGAGCGGCAAACTGCCTCTGGCAAACCGGTTTTTGAGGCCCGAACCGGTATCCACACGGGCACCGTGGTGGCGGGCATTGTCGGCATCAAAAAATTCGCCTACGACATTTGGGGCGATACCGTAAACATCGCTGCACGCATGGAGCAGGCCAGTGAGGCGGGCCGGATCAATATTTCCGGCTCCACGCAGGCGCTGGTACAGGAGGTTTTCCCCTGCCACTTCCGCGGCAAAGTGGAAGCCAAGGGCAAAGGCGCTGTCGAGATGTATTTCGTGGGCGATTAATGTTTTCAACTTAATACCCCCGCCAGCGCATCCAGCGCCCGTCCAGGCTCAAAATACCGAAAATGGTTGCATTCCACCGGCACCACTTGCGCGTGTTTCCACGGCACTTGGCGCATACTGGCGGCTTTTACCACCATGTCGTTAGGCTCCTTGTCGAAAAACAGCAAGTCGGCGGCCATATACTTCCCGCGGTCGCGCAAGCAAGCTCGCAGTTTTTTCCAAAGCGAGTCGTCGTCGTCCACATCGGCTTCTAATTGGGCTGTATCCCCTTCCACGAGAAAATACGGCACTTCTGGAACAGGCTGGCTACCGGCATTGAGCTCGGCCAAAAACTCGGACTCCGGCTGGAGTTCGCCCACTGTTTTCATCACGCTGCCGTCTATTCCTCTGCCGATAAAAGTGAGTATGGCTTTGTAGGGCTGTAACGGCGGCCAGCCGTTGAGGCTGAGTGTGAGCAGGTTGATGAGTTTTTTGCGCAAGTCGGCTATTTCAGAGCCGCCGTTTGGCGTACCTACCTGAACTAATTTTTGCACCAACCCCGCGCCCCCAGCCTGCTCGATCCACCAGCGAGACACCAAACCGCCCATCGAATGGGCCAATACCGTGATGCTTTTTGGCGGCACCTCGCACTTGGTAAGCAAATCCTGCAGGGCTTTGGCTGTGTCGCGGTTGGACGTACCGAGGTTTTCGTACACATAAGTCAGTACGGTACCGAAGCGCTGATGAATATCGGTATGCTGGAACACGGCCTTGGCTATATCGTTACCGCTACCGACGAAGCCGTGTACCAAAAGCAGGATGTTGGTCTGGTCGCGCAGGGCTGTACGCAGTTGGTCCCGAACGGCATCTTGATTGTCCCGCCCGTGGTATTCAATGCGCTCGATGGAGTCGCCGTCTTTCCGCAGCAGAGCGAGCGTTTGGTAGTCATGGATACCGCTAATCTTGCTCCACACGATTTTTCGGAAAAAAAGTTTGACCGATCCGAGCAGCCCACGGGTGTCGGCCACGCCGTCGGCTCCGATGACACCGGAGGTTTCGCGCGGCATTTCGGTGATACGCACCGTGCCGCGCTCGTCGGTGTAGCCTATCGGGTAGTACAGCCCGGAGGCCTCGTCGTAAGCAAACGGAAGAATGGCCTCGTCCGGCTCCAAGGGGTCGTCAGGAGCGATCTCGATCGGGTTTTGTTCGGAGAGCCTGCCGGTGGTGTTCGTCAGTTCGAGGATGCTGAGCGCTTGGTCGGGTTGCGCGACGGGGCTGCGGGAAAACGTCTCTGTCGCTCCCTCAACGTCCGTCCAGAGCGTGCCCGGGGGAAGCATGGTGCGGAAATCCTGCACAGATTTTTGGCTGCGCAATTGTTCCACCCGGTGTTTGGCGCTGGCGAGATTGGTCGCCTGCACGTTGGCAGCCACACCGGCGGGCATTTTCAGGGTAAAACCTGGAAATACCGTGTTGCTATTCGGTGCAACGGCTTTTTCTGATTCCGGGAAGCGGATGGTAATCGGGATTTTTATGGTAAACCAGTCGTCTTTTTTCAGCGCCGTTTTAGCGGCAAATCCGGCGCTACGAGTGTGGTCCAACTTGATTTCCTCCTGATTGTATTGTTTCAGATCGAACGGCAGCGCAGCGTTCGAGACGAAAAAAATCACATAGTCCGTGATTTCGGTAACGCCCAATTTGCGCCAGTTTTCGTTCACCATGACCGGAATAGCATCCCACTTTTGGGCATCGCCCTCGTGTGTTCGGAACTCCAGATTGGCCGATGGAACGCCGTCTTTACCAAGGCGCTGTACCGGGAGCAACCGGTTCGTGATGCCAAATTGTGCGTCGCAGTACAGGGCACCCACCCAGTACGAGTCGTCTGGTATGCCGTTGACGGCGATGGAGACCTTGATCGCCGGCTGTTGATCAGTTCCCCGTACATGCATGTAGCTGGCCTCTATCGCATCGGGATCGGTGTAGCGGCGGATGCATTCATCTGGCAGCGTCTGATCGTCAAAAACGGTGTTTAGCGTGTTTTCATCGAACGCCACGCCCTCCAGCACCTGCACGTCCACACGAAATGCACTGCGGGGAATTTGGGTGGACGGATTGCTCATGCGCAACACATTTTCGAAGCGGGCCACCTTGCCGGCATCGGCCAAAAAGGTTTCGGCGGAGTCGTGCCGCTCGAACAGGGGCGTGCGATTGCCCGGTCGGGTGAGGGCAAAGGCGTGGCTGCCGTTTCTGTTTCGGATACGGCTGATTTCCAGGTCGCACGGTTCGCCGTCTGCAGCCCATGCGAGGTATTGCGGCTGGTTTTTTTTCCAGGCATCGAGCATCCTTTCGCGCATTTCGGCGGCCAGTTTGCTCCGGCGGAGCAAAACCGGCCCAAACCCGATGTGCAGCGTCGGGAACGGCATTTGCTCAATGGTAGCGCTGAGCAGGCGGTTGTCGCGGTCGGCGGCTGCAAACGCCGAAGCGTCGAGCACACTTTCCGTGGCGCGTACTTCCATGACCGGTACGATGCGGTCGGCCACGCGAACGGTGGTTTTTTGCGCGTCGGTACCCGCGACGATGCCGTGTACGGCACCGGCGTTCATAATCCATTCCGCAACAGGCTGCTCCCGGAACAGCACCTGGTGCTCCTGACGGGGTGTACGGAACTCGTTTCGGAGGAAAAGCAGGTCGTCGTCCTGCACGTCCGTGTTGTCCAGCATGGGCACCTGGCCGCTCACCCGGCTGTTGACTTCCATTTGGATGCGGCGCATGAGCTCGCCGTAGGAAATATTGGCCCCGCATTGGTTTAGCGTAGCCAACAGGCTGAACGTGAACACGCCGTGGCGCAAACGGATGGGAGGCTTGCCCACAGTCTGTGGGATGGTGAGCGTCGTTTCGAACGCGCTTTCGGCATCTTGGGCGGAGGAAAGTTTGACGTACCGGGCGTGTTTAAGCCCGCCGTAGCGCTTGACCCGTGCTTGGCCCGGTTCAAATTTTTCGTAAAAACAATTGCCTGCACGGGTGAATCCGAGAATGCCCTCGCCGTCGGCCTCGCGTTGTCCGGGCGGGGTCATGCGGGCTGTGAGGTGCTGCTCGTCGCCACGGGTGTTGGTGCCGGAGTGGCAACTGTCAGTGATGGCCACAAAGTGTACGCCCGGGCGCTTCCCGTCGCCGTCACGGATCGGTTCCTTGCCATCCAGTGTTTTGGCGATGAGGTAACCCAGCTCTTTGTCGAGCAGATCGGGCGTGCCGTCCACGCGGCTGTCCACGCAAACGAGGGTTTGCAGGCTGCCCGTGGGGGCGCAATCGCGGAATACCTCCGGCACACGCGTGTACGAACCGTGCCCGCTGTAATAAAGCAGACAGTGGTCGCCCCGGAGCGGGTCGGCGGCATCGAATGCGGCGAATGCGGCGATGATGTTCTGGCGGGTTGGGGCGGTGTACCGAATGCCTTTTTCGCGCAAGCGGTTTTCCTCCTCCACATTGGCGGGGGCCAGCAGAAAGGTGGGATTCCAGCGGATAGGTGTCTCTTGTTTGGCACAGAGATCGGCCATGTAGTCGTTTACGGCGAGCACGTCATTGATGCAGCCGGCGAGGGGCGTTACGGCTTTGTAGCCGTTGATGCCGATCAGGAGGGCGAGGAGGGATTTTTGATCTTGCATGGCGCGGTTGATGGTTGATATTTTATGTGAATAATGGGTTGAAATCAGGAGGCATTGAAAATCAATATCCTATTGACCGGGTGACTTGAAGTCACCCGGTCAATAAGCCTGAGAACCAATTGCTTGCCTTAACCCATTATTGGCGTATTTTGGAAAAAAAAGTGCGCTAAATAACGGGTAATTGATGAAAAACACCGGGGCAGGCGAAATCGGGCCTGCCCCGGGTTTTGAAAGTCATTGCACGTCCACCGTGTACTGCACGTCCGAATTGTTTACCCCGTTTGGAATCGCTGGGTTCATCTGATAAAATCGGATGACAACTTTTCCCGGCTTGAGGCCCGTGACGCGAAATTCCTTTTGGTTCATCGCAGTCGTTCCGGGCGAGTTGCCCGATTTGGACGGATAGTCGTACGGCTCGATCATGCTGATTACCCAGTCGTCGCTCACGGCGTAATACCAATTGTATCCCGGTTCGGTAGGCATTTCCAGCAGGATGGACACCTTTTCGCCGGTTCTGATCGTAAGCGGACGAGCGGGCGATTGGGTGATCGCGTGAGCCGGGAGGGTGGTGTTTGGACTGCCGCAGGCACAAGCCAGCAGCAGCCACGATACCGTCGCAGAAAGAAGGCGTGCTTTCATCAGTCAAGCAGGGGGACTTGCAGTTTGTACAATTTTTTGAAGCCCTGGCCCATATCCAATTCGTAGGTACGGCGGGCCACCACTTGGCCGCGGTTTCCGAAAAAGTCATAGCCGATTTCCGATTGCAGCAGCACGTCGTTGTTTTCCGCGGAGCGGGACTGCGTGGCGCTGCCGCCCGGCCGGATTTGGGCCAGTTTTTCGGCAAATGCCTGCTCCAGCTCGGCAGCGGTTGCCGGTCGGGAAGCCGTGTTGGTACCGGGAGCCGGGGCAAAGGAACGGGCCTTTGCACTCAGATCAAGCACCGGGCGCGCGGAGTGGTGTACCGAGGTTACCTTGCCGTCGTTGTCCACGCCCACGCGAACTACGCCGGAACCGTTGCTGACGGTTTGCAGGCCGTCAATTTCCTGCCGGAACTCAACGATGGTTTCCACCACCTTGGCATCGTCCAATTTGCCCGAACCGGCGGACGAGCCGCCCTGGCTGTTGCGGAGAATGGTGCTGGCGTACACCAGATTGGTGTTTTGACCAACGGTCGGGTCGCTGATCAGGTTTTCGGCGATGGCGCGTGCCTTGCCTGGGTCCAATTGGCGGGTGTTGGCAAAGTTGATGGCGGCCAGTTGGGCATCGTAGCGCCCATCGGAGCCTACCGTGATCTGGAGGCCTTTTTCCTTTAGCAGGAAATTGCCAAAAATATCGGCAGCGATGTTGGCCGTTTTCTTTTTGCTGGCACCGAGGGTAGCGGCCAGGCGGTAGCACATCGCTTCGGCATCGGTGGAGGCGAGTACGGCCGCGAGAGGGTTGGTCGGCAGTGAGCCGTCGCCACGGGCTGTGATGGATCGGGGGGCTGGCAAGGCGTTGTACCAGTTCCAGTTGTAAAACTTGTTGGAACCGGCTGCGGACTCGAAAAAGCGCTCATTGGCGAGGCGCTTTTGGGCTTCCTCTGCTGTTGCGCCGGTGGCGCAAACCGACGGAGATTGCAGGTTGGAAATACGCCAGCTCGCGTCAAGCCATGCCTTGCTGAACGATTTGCCCTTGTTCCATTCTTCCCAGAAATACTTGCCGTAGTTGGGGTCGTCCACGCTGACGGTTTCATAGCCAAAGATCATGCGCAGGCCTTTGTTGGCGGCGTGCCATGTGCGCACAGGATTGTGGATGCCCAGTACGCGCAAGGAGTAGCAGGTGGACCAAAACAGGTAGCGTACCTGCTCATCGCCGAGGCTCATGGCATTGGAAAAAGCCGAAGAGCGCTTGTCCCAGAAGGCACCCATGGGGGCCTCGAAAACGCCGTTGGAATCCATGTTGCCGTGCCCGGAGTGGTAGAAAGCCATCACCGAATCGGCACCGTAGGTGTCTTGCCAGTTGTCGTTGGCTTCTTCATAGGCCCAAGTCTGGACGGAGGAGTCTTTGAACCAGAAGTTGCCAGCCTTGGACTTGGTCACATAGTCCATGAACCCCTCTGCATCTTTGTGGGTATTCTTCAAAGGCAGCCAAGGGGGGAAGAATTTCTCGATGCTGCAAGCCCCGTAGTAGTCTTCCGAGCCGTTGATGACGGCCCGCGGTGCCAGTTGCTGCGCCGAAAAGGGCGATTCTGGCTTCAACAAATTGATTTTCATAATAAAAAAATGTTTAGAGTGTGAAAGTGAATGCGTTGGGTGCGGTAGGGCTGTTGACTTTCCAGGTTTTAAAACCTGGAAAGTCTCGTTACGCAATTTCGAGCAGGCTGTTTTCGCGCAGGTTAATTTTGCCGGTGCGGGTCTGCTCGGCTTTGGCCGGGTCGCGGTAGGTGATCCGCAGGGCGTAGTCCACCACGCGCGAAGCGAGGTAAAAACCGATCGGCAACCGGAGGGTGACGATACCCGTCTTTCGTGTGCCTGTGAACACTTCGACCACGTTGTTGGCCGAGTCTTTCATTTGCACCGAAAGTTCGACGGTGTGCGCGTCCGGGTCTTGGAAGACGGCCCCGCAGTCCACCGTGAAATCCTGCCGGACGTTGTCGGTGGTCACGTTGCTTTCGCGGACGGCGTACTCGGGGCCGGTGCCCACGGTGTATTCGGCGGCGAATTCGATTCCGCTGCGCATGGGTTCCGGCAGTTCGAGGGCCAAGGTTCCCCCGCCTTCGATGGTTTTGTTCACGCTTACGGCGGGGTTGTCGGCCCGTCCGTTTGTATCGGCCACCACCTTGCTCACGGTCACTGCCCGGTCGAGCAGGTTGGCCAACTGGAGCGAGTTGCCATCCCGAACGGCGTACACAAAACTGCCCGTGAGATCGTTAAGCGACACTGCCGCCACCGAGGGTACGGGGGCGAGGTTGCCGCCGGGGCGAACGCGGAAATTGAAACTGCGGCCCGCTGCCTCGGCGATGTTGAGCATGAGCAGGCTCGCATTGGCCAAGCTCAGGTTTTCCAGCGACAGGTTCAGTGCGGTACCCGGCCCGTGGGCGTAGTTTTCGTCGGCAGCGAGTTTGACCACGGGCGTTATTTCCGGGTTTTCGTTGCGCACCTCGGCTACTTGGCCGGGAAAGGCCAAGTCAATGGTGGCCGAGATGTCAGCGCCTTCCCACGATTGCACGAGGCGTTTTTTGATGCGAATCATCTGGGCATCCGAGATGTCGGGGGCCAGTTTGGCATCGAAAAGCGCTTTGGAATTGCTCTCGTTGTTCAGGTCTGCCAGCACGGAGACGAAGATTTCGGGCAGTCGGCTGGCATCACGGGCGATGACGTATTTGCTCGGAACGAGCAGAAACTGGTCGTCGCGCAGGATACTTTTGAACACTTTGGCCACGCCCAAGTCGGTCAGGTTGACTTTGTTGTACTCCGTGTACGGGGCATCAGGCGTGTAGTCCGCATCCCAAGGCGGCGTACAGCCAAAAGAAACCGAGGTGCCGTCGGGCTTTTGAAACTGAAAAAACTCCGGGTGGCGGGAGCAGGGGTAGGACAGTTTGAATGAACGCCGTTCGGAAACGGTTTTTCGGGTCAGCTCGTCGCCCACTACCCGCGGCTCGATCCATGCGGCCCAGTCTTGCCCGGAGGATGCACCGGCATCCACACGCAGTTCGATGCCCACGTTTTGGCCCGCAAGGTGTGAGAGGCTTGCTTTCAGGCTGGTCAATTTGCCGTTGTAGGGTTTGATCTTTTCCGCTACTTTGTTCCAAACCCGACGTTTTTGCTCGGAGTCGTAGTGGTGTTCCCACACTTGAAACGTGACACCATCGGTGTGAACAGCGCCTTTCAGGAAACCAATTTTGGCCTCAAACCGGGCATTTTTGGGCATGGTCTTGTCGGGGAAATAGCCTTTGATGCTACCGCGTTCGGCCCATTTTGGGTGCATGCGCAGTGCCCGGTAGGCCTTCCCGTCCTCGCAATAGGCCGTGTCAATGCGTACGAATCCGCGGCTGTCGCCGTCGCTGCCCTGAAACGGAATCATGGCGGTACCGGTGGTATTGTCGGCATCGGTCAGTGTTCCGCTGGACCAGCGGGCGCTCGAAGCGTTGTCCAGCAGGTTTATCTGGTGTGGCGTGCTCGGCCTTTCCCAAGCCAGGAACTGGGCCTCCATCGCCAATGGCGCACCGATATCAGCGTCTTTGATCGTGCGGTACCACAGTCCGAGCGATTCTTTTGGGATGGGCACGGCGATTTCGAAGTCCGGCTTTGCGGGATCGAGATTCGTGCTGACGGGCACGGGCACGTCCCGGTTTTCGACCTTCAGGACGATGGTGCCGTTGAGGTAGGTTACGGGGATTTGTGCAAAGGCGGCGGTGTTGCCGGGGATTTCTTTCAGTTTTTGGATGGCATCGGGAACGGCCAGTCGAAAACCGAGCACGAGGTTGGCTTTGTACACGTCCTTGCCGTCGGCACCGATCCCGTCTTTGTAGCAGACAAAACGGAAGCCGCCTTCAACAGGGGACTTCTGTACGATGTCGGGGAAGTACCATTTCCGGTTTGCGTCGTTGTTGTCCTCGTAGTAACCTTCGGGGCGGCACGGCAGGACGGGCAGACTTTCCAACCCGACACGCGCCACCATATAAAGCCGTGTAGTGAGTACCGAGATGATGTTGAAATTATCCCTTATGAGTTCTACTTTGGGGTTCAATACCGGGTTTGTCTTTGTGATGTAAACATCGGGCTTCGCCTTGATGGGCTTGGCAAGAGTTGTGCCTACGGCACTTGATTTATACTTGTCCATGGTAGTGCGGTGGTTTTGGATGTGAAAAATGTGGTGGAAAAAAGGCAGGCCAGCCCGGAACATGCTGCGTTTTGCTTGCCCCGGGCTGGCGCTGCTGCCTTACGCTTCCTCTTCGATGCCGAGGTACTCCATGACCTTGGGCATCAGGTCTTCGGGCACTTCGGGGAGGCCTACATTGAGCACGACGTTGCGCCCGCGCGACGGGCCTTGGAGCAGGCCGGTGGACCATTTCAGGCGCTTGGACAATACGGTGGGGCCGCCGAGGCTCACATCCACCCGATACTGCCAGTCGCGGATGTCCTCCGGTTTGGCGTAGAAGATTTCCCAGTTGTAGGTGGGCGATCCGTCCTCGGTGTTTTTCTCGTTGAACTCGAACACCTCGTCGGGCAGGCCCTTGGTCTTGCAGGTGACGATCACCTTCATTTTTGGCGGCAGCGGGGCATCGTCGAGGCTGATCTTTACGCCGAACTTGCCGGCGGATTCCCCGCGCACCTCCACGATGCGGTCTTCGGTCACTTCCTGGATGGAGGTGGTGTTGACGAGCACATTGGGGCGCTCCGAGAAGCGGATGTTCTTCTTGATGAAAATCTTGTTCTGCTTGTCGGCGGGCAGGCTTTTCTGCTTCATGAAGTCGAAGATGTACAGGCGGTCCTGCGTGTCCTTGTCCCAGAAGGCGGGCGCGGCGTTGGCGGAGAGGTCTGTTTCGGCATTGTTCTCCTTGAACTTGCCGGACGCTTTCCAGACGATGTTGCCCTTGCTGTCGGGGTAGCCTACTTGCAGGTCAATTCGCTTGATGGGGTCGCCGTCGGAGCCGTTTTCGCCCCAATTGGCGTTGCAAGAAGCCACAACGTGTACTTTTTGGAAGCCCTCGTCCAACGGGACGATGGAGAAGTACAGTTTTTCGCGAGCGGGGTCTTTTTTGATCTCACTGGCCAGGCCCTGCATGGTGGCCGAAATTTTGGTGCTGCGCAGCACCGTGAGCTGGCGCTTTTCGTCGTAGACCAGGTCGAGCGTGCTGCGGTCTTTGCGGAACTTGAGGGCACCACTGGCGCTCCACAGCCAACCGCCGCGGTCTTCGGCCTTAGCTGGTTCCACTTGCGGCGGCGCGGGTTCGAGGATGGCCTTTTGGGCTGCTTCCATGAACATTTTCACGATGGCCTCTTTGTACTCTTCGAGCTGTTTTTCCTTGTCGGGGTTGATGAACTCGCCGTCAATGGTCATGTCTACCTGGATGACGCCCGACTTGCGCATGTTGTTCCACTCGGCGGCCACGTCGGCGCTGGCGAACCAGGCACGGCCCTTGAACGCCACCGAGAGGTGCTCGAAAATGGACTGCCAGCTGCCCGTGATCTTGAGCGTGAACGGCTGGGTGTGGATTTTGTACTTGATGTGATTTTCCACGACGATGTTGGAGTCGCCCGACAACGCGGCGGCCTTGACCATCTGCACCGGGATACTGCCCAGCATGACAGAGTAGGCATTGGTGCCGGTGGGGGTGAGGTTGGCTTCGCCTTCGCCCTGAACAACGTACGCGCCCATGGGCGGGCCGTCGGTTTCGGGCAGGTTGTCCATGTTGATCTTGTGGACGACGGTCATGGCCTGAGTGATCTGCACGGGGCCGAGCACGACGGGCGGCAGGGTGCTGTTCCAGCCGAGCAGTTTGGAGCGGGAGTACCGGGCTTGGAGGTCGGCCTGCAGGCTGGCGCGGATCTTGGCCATGACGGACTCGTCGGTAGCCAGGGTGGTGCTGAACGTGAGGTAGCCACCGGCCAGTTCGAGGTCTTTGGGCGTGCCGACGTTGCCGTCCTTGGTGAGCACTCCGGCAAACTCCTGGAGGTGGAACTTGAATTGTTTTTGGCCGTTGATGAAATCCTTGGCCAGATGGACACTCTGCGGCACGTAGTAGAAGTGCATGGGCAATCCCGCTTGGCGCAGGAGGTCGTTGTTGACATCGGGGAAAAAGATCATGGAAAAATCCACGCCGTCTTTGTCCTGGACGAGTACGCGCAGTTCAGCGCCGATGTTGATGGCCCCGCCGGGTTGGGGGAGTCGCATGATAGACATAATGTTGAGTTGAGTGGTGTGAAAAAAATGATTGTTTGTGGGCATAGCCTTCCAGCCCCGCGTCCGGATCGCAGGCGGGCAGGTCATGCTCGGGCAAATGGGTTGGGAAGCGCGGCGGGAGCGCAAGCACCCAGACTTTCCAGGTTTCAAAAACCTGGAAAGTCTATGTACCGAACAAAGTGTCCGGTAACAGGTATCAGGCCTCGTTCTCCGCGTTCATGGGACAAAAGTGGGG
>JBEBHD010000362.1:0-3482 GCA_040080915.1 Saprospiraceae bacterium | reverse complement strand
GTTTGTCAACCCGTGGGTTGACAAACCGAGCGTACCCGCCCCCTAATCCTTTTTCTCCTCAAAAACCGAAGTCGAGCCGCGCCAGTATCATCCCGGCGATGCATTTGCCGTTTTTTTGTCCTTCTTCACAAGCAAGGCGGAAAGCGGTTCCGGCTTGAAAGGGCGATAAGGCCGCCTCTTGACCGGCAATGGTGAGCGAGCCGAACGTTCGCTCCGGGAGTACGAACGGGCCACCTTCCGGTGTGAACAGGGGGCTGCCCAGTTGCGTACGATCAACAAAGCCGATATCGCCCAAAACTTCGATCAACATATCGGGGCAGGCCCCAGCCAGCACCGACACGCAAGGCGTGTAGCTCGGGTGTGCGGGCGTATTGACTATCGGAGTCCAAGTCGGGTCCATTTGTTCGCGGATATACGTGACCGGCCGCATTAAAAAGTATTTGTACTTGGCATACCAGGATGCTGAGGCACCATCAGCCACGGCAAGTCCTACCAGGCAATAAGCCTTGGCGCTTAAGGCCAGGTTACTGCCTTCGCGTTCCAGCAGCTGTTTGGCGATACGAACCCAATGCCCGGCTGCGGTGCTCGTTCGACCAGGGCCGTCTTCCCAATGGTAGGCGATGGCCCTGTTGGCGGTGTTGCGCTCCACGTCAAACACATCTTTTGCCGCGTCGAAAAACGGGCTGCCGGGTGCTGTTGAATACGGAAATGGCAAGGATGGCTCACAGGTTTGAGCATTTTCTGTGACAAACGTGCGTACGGTGCTCCACAGCGGCTCGACGGGGGCCTGGCCCAGCGTGCCGGGATCCCAATACCACGGATGCTCGGTGTCGCGGGCGGGAATGACCGGCACGATGTTTCGGATCACGTCGCGCCCGTCGCGCCGAACGCGCTCTACGATGCGGGCACCGATGCGGCCGCCAAGAAACCTGGAGTCCTGCCGAACCTGCTCCGAAAGTCCTTTTTGCATCATCTGGGCTTCCTGCTTGGCAGCGATTTCCTCCATCTGGCTTCGTTGTGCATTGTTGATACCCTCCACGATCTGCGGGAAAACGGTTTGCATGGCGTTACTCAGCACGATGCCCCAGTCGTACACCCGGTCGGGATCAAAATCGTCTGCTGTATAGTCGTTGACCTGGCCGCTCAAACTGCGGCCATTCGGGATTCCGTGGCACGCAGCCTCCCATGCCGTGAGGCCGAGGTAGCCGAAAATGCGGGAGGCTTGTGGAAATTCAAGTCCATTTTGTTCGATGACTGCATAGCCGAGGGCCATCCACTCGTGTACGAGCCTGCCCTCGTACTGCGACGATTTGTAGGTGAGTGATTTATCGGTGCCGGCATCGGGCGTTTTGTTGCAGCCGAACGGGGCTGCGAGCAACAGCAGGAGAGGGAGTACAGTAATTTTTTTCGTCATTGTTGTAATCAGTTTTCGGGCGGGCAGGCCGATAGCCCCCGCCCGGTGGGAGTAGACTTGACGTGTCGCAAAACTCGTGAGCAATAAATTTGCCAATTCCGCGCCCGCTTCTTGTCGGATATTTTGTCAGCCAACTGACAAGGTGCCAAACCGGCGCAAAGTTAGGCAAAGAAACCGCCCCAATACACAACACGGGTCGCGCTTGGGGCACGATTATTGGTTGGAAAAATAGCCCCGACCCTAATTTTTTGAGAGATGCTCATGTCCGCTACCGCCGTAAAATCCTTGAATGTTTTGATCGCCGATGGCCACCCGATTTTTGTGGAGGGCCTGCGAAACGTACTGGCGGTGCCGCACTATCGGTACCATTTCCATCTCAAAGGCGTGGTTCAAAATCCGGCGGGGCTTTCGGACATGCTCGGCAGATCGCCGATTGACCTGCTGCTCATGGACATGAACCTGTCCGACAGCGACAGCCTCAGCCAATTGCCAACACTGAAAAAAGCCAACCCAAACTTGCGCATCCTCTTGTTCACCTACAGCGACGATGCTCGCCTCGTCAAGGCCGCCTTCCGCGCTGGCTGCGATGGTTTGCTGCTCAAATCCACTTCTCGTGACGAACTGTTTCGCGCCGTTGAGGAGGTTATGGCAGGCAAAACGTACCTCGGCAAGGGCGTTTCGCTCACGGAATCCATCCCAGGCCTCGGTGCCGATACCGCGTTGCCCGAAAGTCGCTTCGCCCGAAAATTTGGCCTAACCCGCCGCGAAATCGAGGTGATGCGCTACATCGGCCAAGTGCTGAACAACAAGGATATTGCCGCCAAACTGTTCATCAGCGACCAAACGGTGAGCGTACACCGCAAAAACATCATGCGCAAGCTGCACGTGAACAACACGGCCAGCCTCATCAAGATCGCGTTTGAGAACAACCTTGTTTGACAGGCACGAATCCCCTCATTTTGGTACCGCAAAAAAAAACGCCGCCCCACAAGGGCGGCTTTTGGCATTTGAGGCATTGTTTTTGCAAACTACAAAGTTCTGCGGCAAATCGGGCCGAGGTTTTGTTGGCAAAATTTCACATTGTTTCTTTGCGCAACAAAATCTAAGACCCTGCTAATCCACCCGCTACGCAAGCCGATTTTTACGGATCACAAAAAAAACGTTGAATTTAGCACATGGCAAAAGTGACGCTACTTCTTTCCTCCAAACCGTGGGCCTCCCTGCTCGCACTGGTCATCCTCCTTCTCTCCGCCCAATCCTCCGCCACCGCTCAATGTTCGCTGGCCTGCAACGACTTGGTGCAAATTTCCCTTGACGGCGACTGTGAAGTCGAAGTCGAACCTGATATGATCCTCGAAGGCGGCGGCTGCCCGAACGGCAACCTCGTCGTCGAGATGAAAATAAACGGCGCGTGGATACCGGCCATCGTCAATGGCAACCACATCAACCAGACCATCCAAACCCGCGTACGCGACCTCGTAACCGGAAACTACTGCTGGGGCTACATCCTCGTGGAGGACAAACTGGCCCCGCAAATGGTCTGCACCAACATCACCCTCTCCTGCGGCATCACTACCTACACCCCGCAATATTTGGAGGACGAACTCAACATCGCCACCGCCTACCCCAACGTGATCGAAAACTGCGGCAACTACACCTCTTCTTATATTGACAACTACACCGACCTCGGCTGCAACGGCACCATCAACGGCCTGAACAACATCAGCGCGTACGTCCGCCGCACCTGGACCGCCGTGGACCAAAGCGGCAACACGGCCAGCTGCACGCAGTTCATCTATTTCCAGCGCCGCAATGTGAGCCAGGTGCTCTTCCCCGCCGACATCACCATCTCCTGCGAAAACCCCGATGCCGACCCGTCCATCACCGGCACACCGTACATCAGCGACTTCGGCAAACAGTGGCCGCTGTACCCCCAAAACACGTTCTGCGAACTGAACGTGGTCTACTCCGATCAAACACTGCCCATCTGCGACGGCTCGCACAAAATACTGCGCACCTGGACGGTACTCGACTGGTGCCTGCCCACCACGCCCAACCCGCCGTCCAC
>JBEBHD010000147.1:0-13033 GCA_040080915.1 Saprospiraceae bacterium | reverse complement strand
CATTGAACATTGAACATTGAACATTGAACATTGAACATTGAACATTGAACATTGAATTTTTTAAATTCAAAAATTATTACTTGAAAATGCCCAATGTTCAATGCCCAATGTTCAATGACCAATGACCAATGACCAATGACCAATGACCAATGACCAATGTCCAATGCCCAATGCCCAATGTTCAATGTTCAATGACCAATGTTCAATGACCAAGTGACTTGTGAGGCGGGCACTTTCAATGGTTGGCGATACGCGCATGCACCTCGTCCACGCGCCTGAAGCTGTCGGTGTGAAGGGTGCCCATCCAGCGATCCCAAAAGGTGAAATACAGGCCGTAATTGCCCGTGAAGCGTTCGTGGTGCAGGTTGTGGTACACCGACGAGTTCAGCCAGCGGCCCAGCGGGTGGTCGTACACTTTTTTCGGAAACAGCTCATAGCCCAAGTGGCCGTACACGTTGAACCACAGCATGAGGGTGATGAACGCAAACACTGCGATGGGATGCAACGGCACGGTGAACAGCACCAACGGCAAAATACCCGCCTCTACCACGGCCTCGAAAGGGTGAAAAGCGTATGCGCACCACGGGGAAGGATTGACGGACCGGTGGTGCGTGAGGTGCATACGGCGGTACAGCCGGGGGTGGTGCATCAAGCGGTGGCACCAGTAGAAGTAGGTGTCGTGCAAAAACAATATCATCGGCACGCTGAAGATCAGGTACCCGATACTATAGGCGCTCACATCGGTGTACAGGCGCAAGTACTCGCGCAAGGGCGTGGCGAAACACAGGGCCGCCGTGGCTCCGAAGATGAGCGCGGTGGAAGCCGAGTAGCCGATCTCCCGGCGGTAGTCGCTGTTTTTGGGAAACGATTGCTGGATTTTTCGGAACAACCACGCGCGGCGTTTCCAAATGTAAAAAAGGCCGAATAACCACAGGCACAGCAGGGCATACCGGCTAAAGATAACTAAAGGAACGATCAACCAATTTTCGGCAGGAGCATCAGCGAGAAAGAACATGGTGGGTGTTTTTGTGTGGTGAAAATTTGGTCGTAGGGGCGACCCTTGTGGTCGCCCGCGTCACCGGGCGGCCCCTACCTGTTTTGGGTTCAAAATTACTCCTGTGCTTCGGTGCCGGACACAAAGGTTAAACGAAACGCGCATTTTCTTCAACCATCGGCAACGCTATTTGCCGACTGTTGAAAAATACTGACCGGCGGTTGATCCGGTTTTTTCGGGCCAGCGGCACGCCCCCACTTTTGTCCTGTCAGCCAACAACAACAACCACAAATCATGGCGCTGGCGAAACATTTTTTTTTCACATCCAAACCAACGTTACACGTTATGAACAACTTCCGTTTCCTTTCCCTGACCCTGATTGCCGCGGCTATCGGCACCCTCGCATTGGCTTCTTGCAAAAAAGACCCCGAGGAAATCCAAGCCCTCATCTCTGACTCCGAGGCCGCCGAAATCGTCGAAACTGCCGTATCGGGCCGCTCCGCCGGCACCACTATGACCACAGAGGACATGGCTGAAATGCTGGCCACGACCCTGGCCTGCGGCGTGCCGGGCGACACTACGCTCCAGCACACCGGCACCCCCGGCCCCGTCACCTGCACCGGTACATTCGAGATCGGTTGGCTCGTTACCTGCTCCAACCTTGGCGTGCCGCAAAGCGCCCAGTTCGACTTGGATGGCACCACTTCTTTCACGGCCTCCCGCTGGTCGGGTACCGGCACGGGTGCTGGCAGCCTAACAGCCACGGGCCTCAACCCATCCGCCACCGCTTATGTCTTCGACGGCAGCTACACCAGCGGCAGACAGCTGACAGGAAACCTGCGCAAGGTGGACCCAACCATCACTACCAGCACTGAAATTACGCTCACTGACCTGACCATCCGCAAATCGGACAAAATGATCACCGGCGGCACGGCAACCGTGATCGTGACCGCCACAGCGGCCAACGGCGGCACCCGTACCGTCAACGGCTCGCTGGTGTTCAACGGCAACGGGACGGCTACCGTGACCGTGAACGGCTACAGCCACACGTTTCAACTTTGAGTGATTGTGTGATTTGTGGCGGGTGCTCCGCCCGGGAAAGCGCATGAAAATGGAGGCGTGAATACCGGCGCAGTCAAAATGAAGGGATTAAATGATTGCCGATTACATGAATACGTCAAAAACCTGCATTCATGTAATCGGCAATCATCTATTCTTTTGTTCAACGCGTTCCTGCGCCGACCACAAGAATTCGAGAGAAGGCCGGAAATACCCCAATCGCTCCCTACTTTTGCCCCATGATTCACCTTGTAGATACCCACGCCCACTTGTACTCCGACAAGTTCGACAGCGACCGCCCCGATATGGTGCGCCGTGCCATAGCCGCTGGCGTTGAGCGAATGTACCTGCCCAATATTGACTCGGAATCCATCCAGCCCATGCTCGATCTGGAGTCCGCTTTTCCTTCCAACTGCTTTGCCATGATGGGGCTGCATCCCAGCCATGTGAGGCCGGAAACCTACCAAGCCGACCTGGCCTTGGTGGAAAAATGGCTTGGCCAACGTACCTGGGCGGGCGTTGGCGAAACGGGCATTGACCTGTACTGGGACAAAACCACGCTCGATATTCAAAAAATAGCGTTCGCCCGCCAGATCGAGTGGGCCAAGGACCTCGACCTGCCCGTCATCATTCACTCCCGTGAAAGCAACGAGGTGTGTTTGGAAATGGTAAAAATGGCGCAGGATGGCCGTTTGCGCGGCATTTTCCACTGTTTCAGCGGCTCGCTGGAACAGGCCAAGCGCATGATCGGCCTTGGGTTTATGGTTGGCATTGGCGGCGTGCTTACGTTTCCGAATGCCAAACTACCGTCCGTGCTGCGTGAGGTGCCGTTGGAAAGTATCGTGCTGGAAACCGACGCGCCCTACCTCTCGCCCGCACCGCACAGGGGTAAACGCAACGAAAGCGCCTACATCCGCCTGGTGGCGGAAATGTTGTCCGAAGTGAAGGTGCTGCCCCTCACGGAGATCGCCCGCGCCACCACGGCGAATGCCCTTCAGGTGTTCGGGTAGCAGGCAAGTCATGGCAAGGTGTGATGATGCTCATAAGTCGCCTGCAATTTTACTCCCCAAATTCGCAGCGACACATTGGTTCACTGCTCTTAGCAAGGGCGTAAAAGCGGTTGAGTAACGGGGGGCCTATCTTCGCCAAATCATCACAAAATCGTTCATCACGAACCCTTGCCCGATGGGCATGTCCATGCATTGCTCGATGCGGAACCCGATCTTGAAATAAAAATTGATGCTTTTGTAGTTCTGGCGGTTCACCGTCAGGCGCATCTCGGCCAAGTCGGGGAGTTGCACCAGCAAAGCATGGAACACAGCGGTGCCAAGACCCTTGCCCTGTTCCGTGCTTTGCAGGTAAAATTTGTTAATGAAATAACTGCCCGCTGCCTGTTGGCTGACGGCGACAAAGCCCTGTTGCACACCGGTTTGCTCTACAAGCCAAAACGTAATGCCCTCTTCGGTCATTTGTTTGGAAATTGCCTCTTCGCTGTACATCAAGTCGAGCATATACTTGATCTGCTCCGGCGGTATGATTCCGGGGTAGTGCGCCCACCAGATCGCGTGCGCGAGCGTGCGAATGGCGGAAATGTCACGGGTGTCGGCGCGGAGGAGCATGTTGAGCTGCCGAATCAGTTTTTGGTATTGAGCAGTTTCAGCACTTGGGTAGTAATGTCGAGGCTGTCGTTGGCGAGCAGGACTTGGCCGCCGCCCTTGGAGTAAGACAGGATGTAGTCGTACCCGATTTGGCTTTGCAGGCTTTTGAGTTTGGCCTCCACGTTGGCCATGAGTTCGTTCATGGCCTTTTGCTGCTCCTCGGCGAGCTGTTTGCCGAGGCGCTCTTCCTCCTCGGCCATTTTTTTCTGGCGTTGTGTGAGCGCTGCGTACTCTTTTTCCAGCTGTGCGGGCGGCACGGTGCCGCTTTCGTACTTCTGCTGAAAAGCGGCCAGGTCTTTCATCAGGGCCTCTTTTTTGGAGCGCATGCTGTTCTCGGCGGTTTCCACGCGCTTTTGGAGGGCCGTTTTTTGTTCTTTCAGCCATTCGTACTTGGCATCAAGCGTGTCGGCATTGACGTAGGCGATTTTTGCGCCGCCGCCGCTATGCTGGGCGCCAATGGTCGCTGGCTCGGATGTAGCAGTGCTTTTTTGGGAAAAATTCAGGTAGTACAAGTGGGCTACGGCCAGCAGTAAAATACCGTTGATGGCAAGCGAGATATTTTTGTTCATAAGTATAATGTGCTAATTAGATAATGTGCTAATGTGCTAATTCCCAACGAAGTGCCCTCGCTGCGCGTCAAGAAACAGCCTCTGCGGGCGCAGCAACACGGTACACGCCGCGCTCCATTTTCTCGCGCACCGCCGAAAAGGCTTCGAGGGTAATGCGGATGTCTTCGTCCGTGTGCATGGCGGTCGGGATAAGCCGCAGGATGAGCATGCCCTTTGGAATCACGGGGTAGGCGACGATGGAGCAGAACACGCCGTAGTTTTCGCGCATATCCCGCACCAGTGCGGTTGCCTCTTCTACTTCGCCGTGCATGTACACGGGCGTTACGCAGGTATTGGTGGCGCCTATATCGAACCCGCGTTCGCGCAGGCCGCCTTGCAGGGCACGCACGTTTTGCCACAGTTTTTCGCGCAGTTCAGGATGCGCTTTGAGCAGTTCGAATCGCTTGATCGCCCCTTCCACGAGGGGCATGGGCAGCGATTTGGCGAAAATCTGCGAGCGCATGTTGTAGCGCAGGTAGCGAATTATGGGCGCAGGGCCGGCAATGAACGCGCCGATGAGCGCCATGCTTTTCGCGAAAGTGCTGAAATAGAGGTCCACGTCGCCAGTCACGCCCTGTTCTTCGGCGGTGCCGGCACCCGTTTGGCCGAGCATCCCGAAGCCGTGCGCGTCGTCAATGAGCAGCCGGAAGTTGTACTGCTCCTTGAGTGCCACCACCTCGCGCAGTTTACCCTGGTCGCCGCGCATACCGAACACGCCTTCGGTGATGACGAGGATGCCGCCGCCGGTTTCCGCCGTGATCTTGGCGGCGCGTTCGAGGTTTTTGTGCAGGCTGGCGATGTCGTTGTGCGTGTAGGCGAAGCGTTTGCCGAGGTGCATGCGCACAGCGTCCACGATGCAGGCGTGGCTTTCGGAGTCGTACACCACCACGTCGCGGCGCGACAGCAGGGCATCAATGACGGACAGAATGCCCTGGTAGCCAAAATTGAGCAGGTACCCGGCTTCTTTGCCGACGAAGTGGGCGAGGTCGGTTTCCAGTTTGTTGTGCTGGGTAGTTTCACCGCTCATCATGCGGGCACCCATGGGATACGCGAGGCCCCAGCGGGCGGCGCTTTCGGCATCGGCCTTGCGCACCTCGGGGTGGTTGGCCAGGCCGAGGTAGTTGTTGATGCTCCAGCAGACGACCTCTTTGCCTTGAAAATACATTCGGTTGCCGAGTTCGCCTTCGAGTTTGGGGAACATGAAATAGCCTTCGGCCATATCGGCATACTTGCCGAGCGGGCCAGCCTGGTCGAGAATACGGGTAAAAAGGTCCACGATTGTCGGTGTGTGTGTTGTAGTTTGGAAAGGTTTAGGCAAGCACAGGCTCTGGCTGTGCGGCCGAGGTTGGTTTGGGCTGTTCGGCTTCGGCGGGCAAAAGTCCCTCGGAGCGCATCCAATCGTCGTTGAAAATTTTGCTCACGTACTTGCTGCCGTGGTCGGCGAAAAGCAGTACCACGACATCGTTCGGCTGGAGATCGCCCTTTATTTGGTGCAAACACTGCAAGGCCGCGCCGGTAGAGTATCCAGCCAAAATGCCTTCCCGGCGGGCCAGGTTGCGGGCCTGAATAGCGCTGTCGCGGTCGGTGACTTTCACGAAACGGTCAATCAGATCAAAGTCAATGTTGCCTGGGATGATGTTTTTTCCAGTGCCTTCGATCCGGTACGAGTAAATCTCGTTTTCGTCGTACACCCCGGTCTCATGGTACTTTTTGAGCACAGAACCATAGGCATCCACGGCCACTACTTTCAAGTTGGGGTTTTGTTCGCGCAGGTATCTGGCCGATCCGCAGAGCGTGCCGCCGGTGCTGGCGCTTCCGATAAGCCATGTTATACGCCCGTTGGTGTCGTCCCATATTTCGGGGCCGGTGCTGAAATAGTGCGCATCGCTATTGTCAAGGTTGAAATTTTGGTTGGCGTAAAACGCGCCTGGGATTTCCTTGGCCAACTGTTCGGCTCGGCGGTAGTAGGAGCGGGGGTCGTTTGGCTTGGCATCCTTGGGACAAAGAATGACCTCCGCGCCCATGGCCCGCAGGTTGTTCAGTTTGTCTTCGGATATTTTGCTGGTCACCGTCAGCACGCAGTGGTAGCCCTTGAGGGCACACACCATGGCGAGGCTAAAGCCGGTGTTCCCGCTGGTGGCATCCACGACGGTGCCGCCGGGACCGAGTTTGCCCACCTGTTCGGCGCGTTCGATGATATGCAGCGCAATCCTGTCTTTGGCGCTCAGACCGGGGTTGAAGGCTTCCATTTTTGCATAAACAGTGGCTGGTATATCCGCTACTACGTTGTTCAACCGAACCATGGGGGTTTTCCCGATCGTTTCCAGAATGTTGTCGTAAACCATGCGCCGAAGACTTTAGTGATCTCAAATGTACACGACAGAGCAGGGCGGCAAAGGTAGATCATTGGCCGCAAAAGGAAGCCTTAACTTTTTTCAGAGGTCGGAAAGGAACATAGCGGGGCATCTGGCCCCACTTTTCGTACAACCTCAACGCAGCAGGGTAACATCGCCCTTCAACACATGCAGCCTGAGATGGTCTAATTTTTCTGCACACAAAACTCTCTTAAATTTGTGCCAAGATGGAAAAACAAACAAAGATCAAAGCAGTCTCATTAAAAATTGAAGCATTTAAACCGGTAAAGTCAAAATAAAAACATTCATGCCCACCATACCCGCTCTGCGCCTCCAAAACCACAAAATAACGGTAAACGACCTGCCCACCCCGCAATCGGTGGTAGCCCACCTCGGCGCGGTACAGGCACAGGATTACCCCATGTCGAAATGGGCCGTCGGGGCGCGGCTGCCCACCGCCACGGACGCGACCATCGAAGCTGCGCTGAATGCCGGTGCCCTCGTGCGCACCCACGTACTACGCCCCACGTGGCACCTCGTTTCCGGGCAAGACGTACGCTGGATGCTGGCTCTTACTGGCAAGCACATCAGAGCCGCCACTGCCGCTCGCGCTCACGACCTCGGGCTTAATGCAGCCGTTTGTACCAAAGCAAACGATCTTATCGCAAAGGCTCTGGAAGGCGGCAATCACCTGACCCGCGAAGAGGTGATGCAGGCCTTGGAGCGGGGCGGCATAGAGACCAACTCAAGCCGCGCCATACATTTTATGGCGAATGCCGAAACGGAAGCACTCGTTTGCAACGGTGTGGCCCGCAACAAAGAGCAGACCTACGCCCTGCTGGACGAGAAAGTGCCCAAAGGCCCCATGCTGAGCCGAGATGAGGCCCTCTCGACTCTGGCCGTGCGCTATTTCACAAGCCATGCGCCCGCCACGCTCGCCGATTTCCATTGGTGGTCGGGCCTGCCCATGCCCGACGCGCGGGCGGGTTTGGAGAGCATCAAAAAACACCTTCAGTCCTTCGAGTGGGAAGGGAAAACGTATTGGTTCGGTGAGGATACCGCACCGGATGCCCGTGGCGGGAGCGTATTTTTTCTGCCTGCATTCGACGAGTACACGGTGAGCTACAAAGACCGCAGCGCTGTTTTTGACCCGCGCTGGCAGCCGGAGGTCATCACGAGCAACGGGATATTCCGGCCTATCATCGTCGTGGACGGAAAAGTCGTAGGCCTGTGGAAACGGGCTGTTCAAAAAAACAAGGTGGTGCTGGAGGCTACGTTTTTCGAAACCGCATCCGCGCCGCCGTGCCCTGCCTTGGATAGCGCCGTACAGGGTTATGCGGCATTTTTGGGCCTCCCGGTGGACGTTCGGACATAGATCCGCTGCACGCCACGTTTTCCAACAACCGCTTGGTGCCGCGCCAGCCCCCGGCACTTGGTTGGTTTTAAAAAAAGACTACTTTTGTAGCAAAATTCGCTGACCATGATTCTCATCGAAGACGATGTGTTACTGTCCACAAAACTGACTGAACAGGAAGTTCGTCTCGAACTCGCTATTGCGCTTTATGCACAAAAAAGGCTGACATTTGGCCAAGCCCGAAAACTTGCCGGCTTGAGCCATCCCGAGTTTGAAAAAATACTTTTTGACCGGAATATCCCTTCCCAGTACGACATTATCGCGTTTGAAGAGGATTTAAAAACCATCGAACACCTCCACCAGATGCGCCATGGTAGTAGTCAGTGACACCTCGCCGATTAGTGGACTGTATCGGATTGGCCAACTGCATTTGCTGAAACGCCTCTACCAGCGGGTCATCATCCCGAACGCGGTTTTTGAGGAATTGCTCCAACTACGAGACTTCGGCTACGATTTGACCGAAGTTCTTGAAGCAGACTGGATAGAGATTAAGTCGCCATCGTCTGCCCATTCAGTTGCAGACCTCCAAAAAGTATTGGATTCTGGTGAAGCCGAAGCAATTGCATTGGCTCAGGAAATCCATGCCGACGTGCTGCTCATTGACGAACAAAAAGGTAGGGCCGTGGCCAAGCGAGAAGGGTTGCGGATCATCGGCCTGCTTGGTGTGCTGACAGAAGCGAAAGCGGAGGCACATATTTCATTGATCAAGCCGTTGTTGGACAGATTGATCGCAGAGGCAAATTTTCGTGTCAGCAAATCGCTTTACGATTTGGTTTTGGAACAGGCCGGCGAATAACTCATTTCCGCTCCACCGCCCCGCTTCCCACCACGTTTCCAAAAAAAACCGCGTTGGCAAACAACCGATTGGTGCCATACCAAAAGCCCCGAAAGTTGGGAGCACCCGCAAAACAGATCACCCGACCGCTACCCACACCGCTCACCACCGCCGCCGCCGCGCCAGAGGCTGGCTTGATGTGCCGCTCGTGCAGGTAACCCGCCAGCAGCGGGTTGGCCGTGAACACCGCAGGCGTGGCATACGGGTTGTTGGCCACTTCCACAAACACCGTGTCGCCCATGAACATCGGCAGACGCGAGCGCTCGTAGCCGTAGCACAACGGGTGCGTCAGGTCCAATTCGGCCTCAAAAATGGCCCCCGGCAGGCTCAACGCCCTGCGATCCTCGTCCATATTGCCGTAGGGCCGCCGCCCGGCGACGGGTGCTGTGGCGGCGTTGCGAAATTCGAGGCTGACTATGTTGGCCCCGCTCAGCCAACGCAGGGCAGCGCCCGAGGCCACCACCGTGCCGCCACCCATTACGAATTGCCTCACCTTGTCGGCCGACAGGCGGCTGAAGTTGCCGTTGGCCAAAACCAGCACGTTGTACTTGGCCAGATCAAGGTTGGCCGCCCGTTCGGCATCGAGCAGTAGCGGAGCAAGGCCGTAGCGCGTGTCGAGCAGGTGCCATGCCTCGCCGGTTTCGGCGGTGCCGGCACTGCGGCCCGTCACCACCACCACTTTGGGTGCCCGGAGGGTGGTGAAATTGTTGCTGCCAAGATCGGGGCCGTCGGGCGTAAGGCCGTTCGTCAGCAGGTGTACCCGCACGTCCCGTACACCACTTTGTACCATGCAAACATGGATAGCCGCCGCGTCGAGCGCTTGCCGTTCCAGCGGAATGAGCAGGCTGCCTGCGGCAAAATTATGCCCCTCGGCTCGGAAAGGTTTGGTGGCCACTTGCACCCGCACCGCTGCCCGGTGCAGCGCAGCGAGCAGGCGCGGCAGGTCGTAACCGGCGCTTTCCACGGCAAAGGCATACGTGTCGGGGCGGGGTGCCGGTATGGTTGCGGCGACCTGTGCCGGGAGGTTGGTCATGGCTTGGCCCAGCCAGCGCGGCTGGTACGTTCGGCGGTCGGCCACGGCCCAGGCCAGCCCGAAAGCATCGGGCAGCGTCCAGGCCGAGATGTCGTAAAAAATACTGTCGGGAAACTGCGTACGCCGCTCGAAGATGGCTTTTACCAAACGATAATTCGGCTGATCTGCGGGCACAGCCCAGGCGTGGTTTTTTTGAAAAGACTGCTCCCCGAGGCGCACATCCTCCGCCAGCGGATGCACCGAGATTCGGTGCCGCAGCAGGATTTGCAAAAACTCCTGCACGGGCCGCCCGTGCAGGGTATCGCCGAACAAGTAAGCGCGAGCCTCGTCCTGCCGGGCTTCGTCGAGGGCCGTTTTAAAAAAATCGCGCAGGTAGGCGTTCAGGTCGCCGCGCAGGTCAGTGATCGCCTGCATCGTGGACAGTGAGGTGAGCACCTGGTTTCGGATGGAGTAGGAAAATGTGAGCAGCCCGTTGTCGGTCTCCTGTGCGCTGCCGCGGCTGCTGCCCTGCTCGAACAGGATACCCACGCAGCCGTTGCCGTCGGGGTAAGTGGAGCCTTTTCCGTAGTAAAAATCGTCGTAGTTCTCGCCGGAATAGAACAGCACCTTTTTTTCCGACAACAAGCGGGCGTGGTACTCGCCGATGCGGGCGGTCAGTTCCTGGTTGCGGGCGGGCGTGATCGGGTGTACGCGCGAGGGCACGCCCGGCTGGAAGAAAAACGTGGCATCGGTACCCATCTCGTGGTGGTCGGTGAGCACGTTGGGCAGCCAGTCCTGAAAAATTTCCACGCGCCCGACCGATTCGGGCTGCTGGGTCACGAGCCAGTCGCGGTTCAGGTCAAACCAGTAGTGGTTGGTACGGCCACTTGGCCAGGGTTCGTTGAACTCGTCGTGGGCGGGATCGGGCATGAGCGACTGGCTGCGGCGGCTGTTCACCCAGGCGGAAAAGCGCTGCAGGCCGTCGGGGTTGAAACAGGGGTCGAGCAGGACGACGGTATTTTTCAAAAAACGCTCCACATCGGGCGTTTTCGCGGCAGCGAGGTAGTAGGCCACGAGCAGGGCGGCGTTGCTGCCGCTGGCCTCGTTTCCGTGTATGGAGTAACCAAAGTAGGCCACAGCCGGGTATGCTGCAGGGTCGAGGCTGGCGCTTACGGATGGGTCGGCGAGGCGGCGGCGCTGCTGGCGGATGTCGTCGAGCCGGGCGTGGTTTTCCGGTGCCGTGACGGTGAGGCAAAGCATTGGCCGATGCTCGTGGCTGCGGCCGTACTCGTGCAGGGTCATGCGGTCGCTGGCTCGGTCGAGTTCACGCAGGTAGCCTACCAACTGGTCGTGCGACACGTGCCAGGCCCCCACTTCGTAGCCGAGGAATTGTGCGGGCGTGGGCACGGCGGGGTCGTACTGGATAGCCGGGAGGTAGTAATGGTTGTTGGCTGTTGGCTGTTGGGCGTTGGCTGTTGGCTGTTGGCTGTTAGCCGACGGCACGGCCAAAATCGAGAGGAAAAAGGCAGGGAAAAGAAGGCGGAGCATGCGACAGAGATTTTTTTCGGGGGAAAAGTACGGGGAAAATACAACGAGCCGGTCACAGGTTTTTCAGCGCTTTCCAGCCCAGGAGGTTGGCATCGCTTCTGCGTTGATCCGTGTCGCCTGCGTAAACGACGGTGTTGTCGCCGCTCAGTTGGCCAGCTGTTTTTCGGAAGGCACCGATGCCTTTGGAAAACTCCGAATGCGGTGTTTGGCTGTATTTCATTTCGAACAGGTGTGTCCGTGTGTCCTCTTCCACCAGCAAATCCACTTCAACGCCGTTGCTGTCCTGCCAAAAGTAAAAATTGGTCGGCGCTTTGCGGTTGATCCGATTTTTCAGCAGCTCGAGAATGGCCATATTTTCAAAAAGGCTGCCCCGTTGGTGGAAGTTTTCGATTTGCTCGGGTGCTGTCAGCCCCAGTAAATAGCAGGCAAGCCCGGTGTCGTAAAAATACAGTTTGTGCGACTTGATGATCCTTTTGTTGAAGTTTCGAAAGTACGGGGGAAGCAAGTACACGATGTAACTGCTCTCCAACAACGACATCCAGGCGCGTGCCGTCGGGTTGCTGATGCCGCAGTCCACGGCCAACGAATGCAAGTTCAACGGCGTGCCGATCCGGCTGGCGCACAGGCGCACGAAATTGCGGAAAGCGGTCAGGTCCTGCACCCGGAGCAAGTTGCGAACGTCGCGCTCGACGTAGGTCTCGATGTAGTCGGAGAAAAAATCAAAATGCTGGATGCCGCGGTCGTACAGCGCCGGATACCCGCCCCAGAAAATGGCCTCCGACGGCCTTTCCTGCAGCAAGGAGGGTGCGTGCGCCGCCAACTCGGCGTGGCTGAACGGCAGCAACTTGAACAGGCTGACCCGTCCGGCCAAACTCTGGGTTATTTGTTCCAACAACAAAAAATTCTGAGACCCCGACAAAATGTACTGCCCCATCAACCGGTCGTTGTCGGTTTTGGTTTGGATGTACGAAAACAGGTCGGGTACGCGCTGGGCTTCATCAAAAATGACAAACCGGTCGTACATATCCAAAAAACCGCGCGGGTCGTTCTGCGCAAATTCCCGCTGAAAAGGCTCTTCCAAGGAAACATAGCGGTATTCGGGAAACAGGTTCCGCAAAAGCGTCGTCTTCCCGGACTGACGTGGGCCTGTCAGCGCTAACACCGGATATTGGGCCAATAGCTCCCGAAGTCGAGCGGATATGTCGCGTGTTACCAGCATTTTTATGCAAAAGTAAAATCAAATTTTAATATTGCATAAAAATTTTAACGCTTGTGGAGTCGAGTTGTGGTATCGGTTTTTTCATCGGAACACCCCTTGCCGCGTTTTTGTCATTTCGTAGAAATCCGTCCACGTTACGGTAGGGGTGTGCTGAGCAAAAAAAGCCTTTGCGGACACGTCTGCTTGTTTTTTCATTGCTGGCTTGATCATCTCGCTAAAATTTGATGCAGAAGGTACCTATTTAGCACCAGTATACGACGGCCCTAACCGTAAAGTTTTTCACCACAGATTTTCACAGATTCACACAGATTTTTAAACGGATAAGGAAAAAT
>JBEBHD010000010.1:0-43709 GCA_040080915.1 Saprospiraceae bacterium | reverse complement strand
GGTGCCCGCTCCTTGCGCGAAAATTTGTCCTGGGAATGCTGCTGCGACCAGCAGGAGGATGACGTACAAGATTTGTTTTTTCATTGTTTGTTGTTTTTACTGGTTTGAAAAATGGTGCGCTTGAGGGGCACAAATGTTCAAACCCCATTGCCGAGGCAATTGGAAACAACTTGGAAACAACTTGGAAATGGTTGGGAAATACTACTCACCCAAAAAATACGCCCCGATGAACGCGCCCACCGTGGCCACAAAGCCCATCATAAATACGGTGTAGGAGTAGGTGAGCAGGCGGTACTTTTTGTCGAGCACCTGGCCGAGGAAGTACAGGTCGCGGGCCATGTTGCCGAACAGCAGCCGCCCGTCGCGCAGCATGGCATCGGTGGCGGCCTCGTACTGGTCGAGGCTGAGGTGTACGAAATTGCCGAAGAAGATCGGGCTTGGCGGCTGGCCGGAAACGGTGCTGAGGCTGGTAACCCTTGGCCGCGACGACAGTACCGCGAAGGTGAGTGAGCTCAGGCTCGTGACCAAAAACATGATGATGGGCAACACGTACAGGGGGTTGCGGTTGGTCAGTGTCTGGTAGGTGAGCAGCGAAATGGCCACCGACAGCAGGATGGAGTTGACGCTGATCATGATGTGCGCCTTGTTGTCGGCGATGGCGCTTAGGCGGATGTGGTTGGCGTAATTGGCCCGGAAGTAGGTCTGGATGCTGGAGCGCATCGGTCGTCGGGCGAGCCGGTCGAATCGTTCGACTTGGGTTGTGTTTTTTTTCGGAGGGGCGGACTCTTGCGCGGGCGCAGCACGTCGCCCTGCCCTGCGCAGGGCGAGGGCGGGTTCGTAACGGGTTTTGGCGAAAGCCGTGAAAAACACGCAACGCCCCAGCTGTTCGTCCACGTAGTGCTCCCACTCGGCATCGCTTACGGGTTGGCCCGAAATCAGTTCGCGCTCCAAGCGCAGGAGTGGGGTGCGGGTGTCAAAATCTTCTGCCCAGTCGTGGGCGCGTGCGGCATCGCTGAGCGTGCGGGCTTCCGGGGTTTTGGGGCGGCTTTCCGTGAGTGCTTCTGTGATGCACCGGCACACTTGTCGAATGATTTCCGGGGGGCAGCCCTGCTCCACGAGGAAAAACTCGGCGCGAATGGCGCTGGTTTCCACAGGGCGGGCAGCATCGTAGAGGTAGCCTACATTGTGGAACCACGCGGCCAAAACAGCGGCTTCGGTACTGGTTTCGGGCAGGTTTTCGAGGCGGGCCAGTTCAGCAGCCCGCTCGGCCACACCCGCCGCTTGGGCGAAGTTGTGAAAGACCAGCCGTGGGTCGTGCTGCTCGTTCCAGAGGTGCAGTACATGGCGGCTGGCGGCGGCAACCAAGGAAGATTCTGTAGCCATTGTCGGTTCCGTTTTTTTCATGGGTCGGGCATTTGCGCCGGCAAAAGTACGCACTCTGGAAAAACGAAATCGCCCGACCAGAGCAAGTCTGATCGGGCGTCGTAGGATTTTTTTTGTGACCACGACTGGAGTCGAACCAGCACATCCGTAAGGACACTACCCCCTCAAAGTAGCGCGTCTACCAATTCCGCCACGTGGCCTCGGAAAGGTGCTTTTGTTGAAAGCGGCGGCAAAGATACGCGCAGCTTCTAAAATTCAAAACCCCGGGGAAATTGTTTTTGGCTCGTCTTCATTTCTGGGAAAGCACTAACAGCAATGCGCTCTCTTCCGGGCTGACCACTCGATCCACGCGCACCGAGATGCCGTCCTGCACCATTTTTTCTTCGCCTATGCGCATATCGGTACGGGCTTCTTCCAGCACATCGGCCCATGCACGGAGCGGTGCCTGAGTGGGTGAAAAACTGCTCAGGTACACCATTTGTCGCACAGCTTCTCGAAGCCACATTGAGTCGGGATACTGCCGGTAGTCGCCCCGAACAGTGAATCGAAACTCCTGCCGGGTGCCGGTACACACGTCTTGGCCCACTTCTACCAGCGTGCCGGTGTCGAGCATCAGGCTTTCGAGCGACTGGTTTCCGTCCTTTTCAAAATTGTACTGCACCACGTGCGGCAGGCCTTTGGCGAATATCGGCTCGGGCTTGTAGCGGCACTTGGTTTCGGTTTTGCAGGAGAAAACCAAGGCGGCGAGGGTGATGACGATCGTGGTTGTTTTTTTCATATTTTTTATCCCAGCAACGCAGTGATTTTGTTTTCCTCCCACCCCGCCTGTTTCAGCCTGGAGACGAGCATGGCCGTCATTTCCTCGGTTACACGCTTGCGCAGGGCGGGCGCGGCATCTTCGGCGGCGCGGTTGGCCTCATTTTCGAGGCTGTGGAGTAGATCAATGAGGGCATCCTTGTCCTGGTGCGCGGCTTCGCGTTCGGCCTCAGCTTGTGCCTGCAGGGTTTCCGCTTGGGCCACGGCATCGGCCATGGTCTTGGAAAGAGCCTGGACGTACTCATCGAAATTGACGGGCTGGTTGTCCATTTTTTCTATTTATAAATCACGATGGAGTCCACTTCGATTCGATACTCATACTCGGGAGCAAGGAACCGCACCATGCGGTCGCCCATGAGTTGGAGTGCTTGTTTGCGTTGAGCAAGTGGAATGGATGTTTTTGCTTCCCAATGTTCTTCCCGGGGAATTTCGAGCAGCATCAGCGCGGGACTGGCAGCGCCTTCGTACCAAAAGCGGCAGATTGTACGCCCCCAGTGCAGCGTGATATAGCCGCCCCTGCCTTGAGCCTCGAAGGCGGCCCACACATAAATATCCGTACCCGCCCCGGCGGGTTTTATTTTCACAAAGCCGATGGCTTTGGCCTCGTCTGCTACCAACGCGCCGGGCGCATCCAACAAGGCGGCCACATCATCCACATGCACACTGGCGCGCAACAAGCGTTCGGCCAATTTGCGGGTGATCTGCTTGCGTGCGTCTGCTTCCAGCCACGCTTCGTGTTTTTTGTAAAAATCAGAACGGAGTTTTTCCTTGTTTTTCTGTGCATCGAGCAGGGCTTGCCGGGCGGCAACGTGTTCGGCGGCAGCGACATCAAATTCGGCACGGGCACCGGCCGTCACGGCCTCGGCAGCGGCAGTGTTTTGGGCAAGCATTTGCCGCATAGCGTCGGCGACTTCTTTGGATTGTTCCATGTCAACAGGGTGTCAAAGCATAATTTAAACATGCTCTTATACTTCGCACCGCAAGGTGCGAAGCCGTTTTTGTCATACGGAGCGCTGCTAATCAAAATAGTAGGCCGAAGGCCATGCACAAAACCTCACAGCGCGAAGTATAGCGGGTGGCGCACAGCGGATTACTCGCCCGCGTCCGTTCAATCGCTGCGAAGGTCGCGCAAGAAATTGATTTTTTGAAACGCTGCTCCCAATCGCTTTCGCAAAACACGCGACCAGAAACCTTCTAAGCAGAAACCTCGCTTCCCTCCAACATTCTTTGCATTTTTGCTCCACGAAAAAAGGCATGGACATTTACGCACAAAAATCGAAGTGGAAGTGGTACTTGGCCGCTGCCGGTGTGGGCATCGTGGCCATCTCGTTGTACTACACGAAGTACATTGCAGACAGATTGGTGGAGCGCGAAGAGGAACAGGCGCTTCAGTTTGCCGAGGCCGTCAAGCAGATCAACCGCAACGACCAAGACATCAGCTGTGATTTGACCCTGCCGGGCCGTATCATCCAGCAAAATTTCACTATCCCGGTAATCGTGCTCAATGAGCAGCGCGAGATCGAACTGTACCGAAATATTGACGACCGCAACCACGACTCCATACCGATCGAGGAGGTGCGGCGTGCATTGGATCGAATGATCGCCGCCGGTGCCGATACCCTGCCCATCAAGTATTTCTCCGATGTGGACAAACTCCTCATCTACGGACACTCCAACCTGCTTTCGCTACTCCAGTGGTACCCTTTCGTACAGTTGTTCCTCATCGCCGTGTTCATTTTGTTCGGCTACCTCGGCTTCAGCGCAGCGCGGCGGGCCGAGGAAAACCAAGTGTGGTTGGGCATGGCCAAAGAAACGGCGCACCAGCTCGGCACACCCATCACGGCCATTCTCGGCTGGGTAGAAACACTCAAGGCCGTGAACGAAGACAGCCCTGAAAACCAGGAAATGCTGGACGAACTGCGCAACGACGTGACCCGCCTCGAACTCGTCGCCGACCGATTTTCCAAGATCGGTGCCAAACCCGAACTCTCTCCCGTGAACATCTACGAGCAATTGGCCATTTGCCGCGACTACATGCAGCGCCGCTCGCCGCGCCGTGTCACGTTCGATTTCCCCGACCCAGCCCGGCACGCTCCGCTGCTGACAGGCATCAACGCGCCGCTGTTCGACTGGGTGGTGGAAAACCTGCTTCGCAACGCCATTGATGCCATGGAAGGCGGTATCGGTGCCATTACCGCCACGGTGTACGAGGAGCCGGGGTTTGTTTGCTTCGATGTGACTGACACCGGCAAAGGCATCCCTGCCCGCAAGTTCGCCACGGTATTCAAGCCCGGATATTCCACCAAAACCCGCGGCTGGGGCCTTGGCCTGTCGCTGTCCAAGCGCATCATTGAGCAGTACCACGGCGGAAAAATTTTCGTGAAACGCTCCGAAGCGGATAAGGGAACCACGTTTTCGGTGAAACTGCCTGTTTATGAATAAAAGTAATTGTCGCCGCTTCCTGCTTTTACCGCTGCTTGCCCTGCCGTGGCTGCTTTCGGCCCAGCTCCAACAGGTGGGCCACCTCCCTTACCCCGGCACTTCGCTCGCTGGCTGTTGGCACCACGTGGACAGCCTCGGGAACGAGTACGCCCTCGTGGGCACAAGCAAGGGGCTGAGCATCGTGGACGTGTCCGACCCGGCCCAGCCCGTGCAGCGTTTCGCCGTGCCCGGCATCACCAACAACTGGCGCGAAGTAAAAACCTGGGCCGGTTTTGCCTACGTCAGCACCGAGGGCATCAACGGCGGCATTACGATCGTAGACCTGCGCAGCCTGCCCGACACCGTGGCCTCAAAAATCTGGTACGGGCCCGGAGCGGACACGCTCATCCGCCGCAGTCATGCACTGGCCTGTGCCGAAGGCCACCTCTACATTTTTGGCGGCACGCAGTGGGGCACCGTCATTTGTGACCTCGCCGACCCGTGGAATCCTGCCGTGAAAAGTATTACCAACAAAGAATACGTACACGACGGCTATATCCGCGGCGACACCCTTTGGGCCAGCGAAATCTACGCCGGACGGTTTGCCGCGTTCGACGTGTCCGACAAAACAAACCCCGTACTGCTCGCCACCCAAACCACGCCGGGCCGCTTTAACCACAACTCCTGGCTGTCCGATGACGGGCGGTACCTCTTCACATCCGATGAAAAACCGAACACGCCCCTCGGCGCATTCGATATTTCCGACCTGAGCAACATCACCCAACTCGACGTGTACTACCCCAGCCAACGGCCCACGTTCGAGGTTCACAACGTGCGCGTGCTCAACGATTTTTTGATAAATCCCTCCTACGGCGGCCAGCTCACCATCGTGGACGGCCACCGCCCCGACAACCTGATCGAGACCGCCCACGCCAGCCTCGGCAATTCCCTGGTTTGGGATGCCGATCCGTATCTGCCTTCGGGCATCGTGTTGGCTACCGCCCGCAACGAGGGCCTTTTCATTTTCCAGCCTACCTACCAACGGGCAGCTTACATCGAGGGCCGCGTGACCGATGCGGCCACCGGGCACCCGCTCGCAAAAGTGAAAGTGGTGGTGCAAAAAACCACCAACAGCGACGTGTCCCGCGCTGACGGAACCTTCAAAACCGGTACAGCCCAGCCCGGAACCTACGTCGTGCAAGTGGGCAAAATTGGCTATAAATCGCTGACCGTGACGGACGTGGTGGTGAAAACCGGCGAAACAACCTGGTTGGAACTGACCCTCGAGCGGTTTTAAAAAAACGATCCCATGACGATCCTCCACCCCGACGATGCCTTCCCCGACGAATTCCCCAAGGGGGCTGTGATGCTCATGGACAAGCCCTTAGCCTGGACATCGTTCGACGTAGTGAACAAGGTGCGCTACCTGCTTTGCCGCCGTTTGGGCGTAAAAAAACTCAAGATCGGCCACGCTGGCACCCTCGACCCCTTGGCCACCGGCCTGCTCGTGCTGTGTACGGGCGAGTACACCAAAAAAATAGAAACATTGCAATCCGAGGAAAAGGAGTACGCCGGGACGATCACGTTCGGGGCTACTACTGCCTCGTTCGACCGGGAAAAACCCGTGGACGCTACCTTCCCGACGGCACACCTGACCGATGCGCTGCTGCACGCAACTGCCCAACGGTTTTTGGGAGAGATCGAACAGGTGCCGCCCATGTTTTCGGCAGTCAAGGTGGACGGGCGGCGCCTGTACAAAAACGCCCGCACGGGCGAAGAAATGGAACTCGCCGCACGCCGGGTGTACATCGGGACTTTCGAGGTCGGTCCGTTGCGGCCTGTGCTGCCGAACGATGCCGATGAGCCGGTAGTGGTTAGCAAAAAAGGAGCAGCCATCCACCTCTACCCTGACTATGCCGAGGGGATACAGTGCGATTTTCGGGTGGTATGCGGCAAGGGGACGTACATCCGGTCGCTGGCCCTCGACTTCGGCGCGGCACTGGGAACAGGCGCATACTTGAGCAGCCTGCGCCGCACGCGCAACGGCGCATTTTCGGTGAGCGATGCCTGGACGGTGGATGCGCTCGAAGCATGGATCAGGCCCTGAACGCCCAGATAAAACTGCCCGACCGGGTCACGACCGTGTAGCCGAGTTTTTTTAAGTAATCAGCCAGCGCGTCGTTGTTTTCGTTGGCTTGCACGCCTGCGTGGGTTTCCATCGTGATGCAGCCTATTTTTTCAAAAAAAGCGGGTGGCGTGTCGTACAGGATGCCGTATTCGGCACCCTCACAGTCCAATTTCAGGATGTCCAAGTAGGTGAGGTCATAGTCGCGGAAGATGGCCGTCAGCGTGGTGGAGGCCACGCGCTCCTCGTCGCTGCCAAGGCTGTTGTCAAAAATGCTGGCCGAGGTGGTGACGGCCTGGCTGCTGTCGAATTTGAGCACGATCTCGCCCTCGCTGTTGCTCACGGCTTTGTGTACGACTGTGAGCCGGGGGCCGAGAGCCGCGGTGTTGCGTTGCAATTCGGCAAAATTTCGTTGGATCGGCTCAAACGAAAAAACGCGCGGGCTTTTCAGTTTCAAAAAAGCCAGGGTGGCAAAAAAACCCACGTTGGCACCGATATCTACCACTGTCGGTTCGACTTTTTCCAAAAACCGCACGGGCAAGTGCCGGAAGTACGCCTGCTCGAAAACACTCTCCTTAAACTCCGGCAGGATGCGCCTCGGTACGGTGATGGAAAATCCGTTCCGCAGCCGGAACGTGAACGTGTCAGATTTTTTGCCGCCGAACTTGTAGCGCAGGTACGCGCCCCAGTTCTCGACATTCCGGAGCATATTGGTGAATCTGTGCAGACGCATGGGAAGGGATCAGGTTTCTAATTCGTATTCGATGGAGGTGGCCAGTTGTCCCATGTCATACACCACGGCTTGAACCTTGTCGCTTTCATCGCGCTCCAATCGGAAGTAACAACCCTGATCGGTGTTTTCCGGGCGGGCGGCTACTTCGGCAAACGTACGCACGGCATCTTGGCTGTGCGTGGTGGCGAAGACCTGAACACCCCACAAAGCGGCATAATGGAAAATTTTTTCCCAGACCAACTGCTGTACGGAATGGTGCAGGCCCGATTCGATCTCGTCAATCAGAAGCAGCCGCTTTGATGTGTTTTTGGCACTGACCAAACCGATGGCGACCTTCAGCGTTTGCATGACCTCATCGCCCAAGCGGCCTATTGAAACCGGCGACCGATGCCCTTTCAATCGAACCCGTACCCCGTCCGAGCGGACATCAATATCCTGAATCCGGGGATCGGCAAGTTTGACTACTTCGATAACAGCATCTTCATCGTCGGTGAGGGTTATCTCTTCCCAGATTTGCTCCAAAGGGAATGGCCTCAAGGCGAAAGGAATATAGCTACACCCATCTTTGGGAAAATCAGAGGTTACGTTTGGGTTGAGAGCATCTCTGCTTCGCATGTTTTGAAGGAGGATAAAGTAGCTGCCAACCCTTTCATTCGGGATAAGTCTCCGCTCGATTCCTTCATTGACAATTACAATCCTGTTTTTCGTTGCATTTGGATTGAACAACGCCTCATACGCCTCCACCCACCCTGACGTAAACTCCCCTCTATCTTTCAGCGCCGCATTTATCACAGTGTTGACACCATTGGAAGCCCAAATCCGCAGTGCCTCCAGAAGGGCTGTTTTTCCGGTATTGTTAATGCCCGCTATCAAGTTGATACGGGCCAAAGGCTCGATCTTCAAGTTTTCGAACAATCGGAAATAGTCTATTTGCAGTGATTTCAGCATCGTGCGCGTTTTTTCCAGCACAAAAATGGCTGATTTTTTTCGAGTATCCTACGGAGACCAACACGCTCTTACATCCGCACCAACCGGACACTGCCCAAAAACACTCCCGCCGCTCCTACTCCCACCAACTGCACCGAATACACCCCCGGTGCCAGCCCGGACAACGAAACCGTTTGTTCGCCCCGGCGGAGGTTACCGGCACGGAGTACTTCGCGCCCGGCCATGTCGTAAAAAACAGCGCCAGCAGTGCCCGCAAAATCGGGCAGGCTGATGGTGCAAAAATCGTACTGCACGGGGTTGGGAAACACCGACCAGGCGATGCTGGCGGCGGCGATTTTTTCTTGCGTGCCGGTGGAAAACTGCGGTAGCGTGTCTACAAAACAAGTCAGGTGCTCCAGCAGGGCCGTGGCCCGCATCCAGTAGTTGTCCACTTGGGCGGCATACTGGGCTTGGTCATATATATTGGTGTGCCCGCCGCCCGGGATTTTTTTCAGGTATGTCCACACTCCGGTGGACAATGCATGCGGATGCAGCACACCCGTGCCCTCGAGGTAGGCAATGTTGGCCGCTACGCCGGTCAAGAACGGAACCGTGCCGTCGGCGGTACCGTGGATGCCCGCCATGGGCGGCTCGCCGTCGCCGATCCAACTGCGGCGGTAGAGTCCTCCTGACATATTGATGACTGCGTCTGACTTGGACGAATAGGTGTGGTTAGAGGCGCTACCGGTGTTGCCCTCGAAGCCGCCGTTGTTGGCGATTATCGTTTGCATGAACGCGGGGATGGCATCGGTTTCATCCAGATAAGCGGCGTGCAGGGCGGCCACAGCCCCGGCAGAGTAGCCGCCGATAAAAATGTGCTCCGGGTCGGCACGAAACTGGTTGGCAGTGGCAGCGTCTTCGCGGAAATAGCGCACGGCGGCCTTCATATCGCCCACGGCTTTCACAGCGGTATCCATGATTTTGGCAGAGTCCGGCAGGCCAAGCGGAAACACCGGGAACAGGCGGTACTGGATGGACGCGGCCACATAGCCGCGCTTGGCGAGCAGTTCGCACCATTTGGCCATATCGGTTTTGTTGCCAAAAACGAAGCTGCCGCCGTGCTCCAATACCACGACTGGCCGCTGTACAGCGGTATCGCCTACGGGTTCGTACACGTCCATCGAGAGGGTCATTGGTTGCCCGAGGTGGCTGGTCGCTGTGGCGTAGGGCAGGGTTGTCTTTTTCACCGCCGCAAACACCGGCTGTTTGTAGCGCGTACCGTCACAAGCGGGATTTTGGGCGGGAAGGCTGGCAAAACCACATAGAACAAGGGGAGCAATGTAGAGCAGCATTTTCATAGGCAGAGTAATTTTTGATTGGCCTAAATAGTCGAGTGTGATGGCCATACTAACCGCAGAGGCGCAGAAGCGCGGATTTTTTTGAAAGCCACTAGTGGCGTGTCTGCCTGCGACGAATCATTTTTCACCACAGATTTTCACAGATTCACACAGATTGACACAGATTTTTTAGAGCGGAAAGGAAAAAATCTGTGTGAATCTGTGAAAATCTGTGGTGAATTTTTGCTTTTAAAATCAAACGTTTACATCTTTTTCTTCCACTCGGCGAATCATTTTTCACCACAGATTTTCACAGATTGACACAGATTTTTTAGGCGTAAAGGAAAAAATCTGTGTGAATCTGTGAAAATCTGTGGTGAATTTTTGCTTTTAAAATCAAACGTTTACATCTTTTTCTTCCACTCGGCGATGGACTCCGCGTTCATGCGCGGGTAGTCGGAGTTGCCGTCAGCAGTGGCCAGTTCGGTGCTTTTGGTGGCAGTGGCGATAGCGTCTTTGTACTTGCCGAGTTTGGCCTGGATATTGGCCTTGAGGCGCAGCACCCAGAATTTATCGCCGGCCATTTCGAGGTTTTTGTTCACCCACTCGAGGGCCTGTTCCATGTCTTTGCCTTCTTCAAAATAGTAGCGGGCGGCGGAGTAGTAGTCGTTGGCCTTCGGGCCTGCCATGGTAGATTTGATGTCGGCCATGACTTTGGTGTCGGTGTCAATTTTGATCGGGATCACGACCAAGGTATTTTCCCAAGACATCTCGATATCGCCGCCGTCGTTGGCCAGGTTTCCGATGTTCATGGTGAAGGTTTCTACCTTGTTGCTCAGCATTTTGACGGGCACACTGAAGCGGGCAGCCACATCTTCTTCCTTGAAGTCTTTGGCATCCGGCACACCCCAGAACGTAGTGTTTTTGTAAAAAATAATGGTCCACTCTTTTTCACCCGGAATGGTGTACAAGGCGTACGAGCCTTTGTCCAAGGCATTGAAATTAACTTTCACTGCGTCGCTGAAGGTCACTTTGGTAGCAGCATTAGCGCCAGTGCGCCACATATCGCCAAACGGTACCAAGCTGCCGAAGATTTTGCGGCCCTTGGCGCTGGGGCGGGAGTACTCCACGTCCACTTTGATAAGCCCGATGTTTTGGCTGAACGAGCCGACCGGGCTGGGCTGCGGGGTTTTGATTTGTGCGAAACCAAGGGTGGCCGACGCGAGAAACGCGAGCACGAGCAAACAGTACGATTTTGTCATAGATAAGAAACAGTTGAGTTGGAAAAGATTTACCGCTGGAACAACGGGTTATTGGAAAAGGTTGGCAAAGGTAAACAACGCAGAGGGACATTTCGAGGCGCAGGACAAACTACTAGCCGCGATGCCCTACTTTTGGCCTCAAAAAACTGCTCATGCTCCGGTTTTCCTGTCTTCCGTTCGACAGCCTCACGCCCCGCGAATTGTACGAGATCATGGCCTTGCGCCAAGAGGTTTTCGTGGTGGAACAAAACTGCCCTTATCTCGATGCCGACGGCAGGGACCAGGCTTCGTGGCACCTCATGGCTCGCGACGAGTCTGGTAAAATTGTGGCTTATACGCGGTTGCTGCCCAAGGGCCTCGCGTACCCCGACTATGTTTCCATCGGGCGGGTAGTAAGCTCGCCCGCCGCACGTGGTACGGGGGCGGGCAGGGAAACCATGCGCCGGAGTATCCAGATGTGCCAGCACTTATTCGGCCTACAGCCTATTAAAATCGGTGCCCAGTCGTACTTGTTGGTGTTTTACCAGAGCCTCGGGTTCGAGTCAACGGGCGAAAATTACTTGGAGGACGGAATCCCGCACACGAAGATGCTGTATCGGGTTCAAGCATAAAAAAGGCGGTCGCGCCTGCTGCGCGACCGCCCGTTTTTTGCCCGGGGGGCAAGGGAAAAAACCTCACGGGTTGTTGTATTACTTCAGGTTGAACGAGCCAGTGCCGACGAGGTAGCCTTTGTTGAAAATCTTGACCTCGTATTTGCCTTTGATGAAATTTTGGCCGGGCAACCACGAACCGCAAACCTTGCTTTCGCCGTTGCTGTAATTGCAGGATGCGGTGGTGGTGTAGCGGAAATCCTGCTCCTGACGCTTGTCCTGTGCAATGCCGGAACCGAGGCTTTCAATGGCGAGGGTAGCACCGGTAGGATCGGCGATGGCGATGTAGAAAACTTCTTCGCCGGCATCAACCACGTCGTTCGGCTCGGTCAGGAAACAGATATTGAGTTTGTCCACTTTGCTGGCACGGCTTTTTTCTTTTTCCTTGCCATTGCTGCGCACGTCCACTGCCTTGATTTCCAAATTTTTGATCTTGATGGCAGAAGCGATGTCCACTTTTTTGCTGGCCACTTTCAGGTCGGTCTCGATCTTGGTTTTCTCCGAGATCAGGGATGCTTTGGCGGTGCTTTCCTCGGCCAGTTTGGTCTGGGTTTCGGTCAGCGAGCTGCTCAAGTTGTCCACTTGGCCGGTCAGTTCGGTGTTTTTGGTGGTCAACAGGCCAACCTCTTCCTTGAGTTTTTCGATGTCGGCGAGGTACTGTTTTTTCTGGCTTTCGAAGCGGCCCATGGCCGTGCGGTAGTCGCGGTTTTCGCGGATAAGGGTTTCGATCTGGCTCTTGTTCTGGTCGAGCTGCTGGATCTGCTGGTTGATCTTCTCGTCGAGCTGGGCGTTCAGGCCTTTTTGCTGCTCCAACTGCGAGACGGCATCATTGTACTTGGTATCCAATTCGGCGAAAGCCTGCTTTTGGTCGTTCAGTTCGAGTGTGGTGGCCTGCAGGTTTTTGCTGTCCTTATATTTACTGATCATCAAGAAAATGCTCAGGCCGAGCAGCACGGCGATGGCGACACCGGCTATTGTGAGCAAGCGCTTGGAGTTGTCGTTGGGGGTGTTGCCGGGGGTAGGGTTGTAGGAGGGCTGATTGAAATTGGTTGGTGCGTTCATAATTAAGAGATGCGATAGTTTAACGATGAGAAGTAATGTCTAACGATTGGGTTGATAAGCAAATAAGCGATTTTTATTAATTCAAATCTCGTTGTTTGCCGGGACAAAAGTCAGGCTATTAACTTCGGCTGTCAAGCCTTTGTTGCCCTTTGTTTTGCACAATACCCCAAATTGGTGGGAAGCACCCCATGTCGTTCAGGGAATACCCCGAAGCCGACCGGAACGAGACAAGGGGGATTTCACGAGGTTGATGCACGCCTTTTTTCCCGCCGCATATTTCGAGGCCCGTGCGCTACCTTTGTGCATCCGAACCACAAACCCGAAATCGGCACCGATCATGTCCATTTTTGATTCCTTCGATCTGCACAATGTCCTTTTCCTCGACATCGAAACCGTGCCCGGCGTGGCGGATTTTGAGGAAATGAATGAGGAAATGCAGGAGCTATGGGCCGTAAAAGCCCGCAACATCCTGAAAAAACCCCAAAACGAGGAGCTCGACTACGATGAAATCGCCGAATCCTTTGGCGACCGCGCTGGCATCTACGCCGAATTCGGCAAGATCGTCTGCATCTCCGTGGGCTTCCTCACCCGCCAGCCCGACAGCAAGGACCCGCTCCTGCGCCTCAAATCGTACACCAACCACGTGGAGGCCAGCCTGCTGGAGGATTTTTGCGAACTGCTCGAAAAACACTTCAACAGCCCCGACAAGTACGCCATCTGCGGCCACAACATCCGCGAGTTCGACGTGCCGTACATCTGCCGCCGCCTCATGGTCAACCAAATGCCCTTCCCGCGCATGCTCGACATAGCCGGGCGCAAACCCTGGGAGACCAAACACCTGCTCGACACCATGGAAATGTGGAAGTTCGGCGACATCAAAAACTACACCTCCCTGCGCCTGCTCGCAGCCGTGTTTGGCTTTCCTTCGCCCAAGGACGACATGAACGGCAGCGATGTGGCTGGCGTTTATTGGCAAGACCGCGACCTCGACCGCATAGCCGCCTACTGCGAAAAAGACGTGCTGGCCACCGCCCAACTTTTCCTGCGCATGAAGCGCCAGCCCCTGCTGCGCGACGACCAAGTGGTGATCGTGCGCTAAACGAACTAACTCCGTGGAAAAACACAAAATAGCACCGTCACTTCTGGCCGCCGACTTTGCCCGGTTAGGCGAGGAAATCCAATTGGTGAACCAAAGCCAAGCCGACTGGCTGCACCTCGACGTGATGGACGGGCGATTTGTTCCGAACATCACCTTTGGCATGCTCATCGTGGAGGCTGCCCGGCGGCTCTGCACCAAACCGCTTGACGTTCACCTGATGATCGTGGAGCCGGAACGGTACATCGAGGCGTTTCGGCAGGCAGGGGCGCACATTATTACGGTGCATTACGAAGCCTGTCCGCACCTGCACCGCACCATTTGCCAGATCAGAGACACCGGTGCGCTGGCCGGCGTGGCCCTCAACCCGCACACGTCGGTGCTGGCGCTGGAGGATGTGCTCGAGGACATTGATCTGGTCTGCCTCATGTCGGTGAACCCTGGCTTTGGTGGCCAAAAGTTTATTTACCAGACGGTGCCGAAAGTGCGCAAACTCCGGGAAATGCTGGACACGGCCAACGCGCGCGCCCTGATCGAGATTGACGGCGGTGTGGGCCTTCAAAACGCAGAAACACTACTTCAGGCCGGAGCCGACGTATTGGTAGCGGGTAGCAGTGTTTTCGGTGCCCAAGACCCTGTGGCCGCCGTGGCCGCGCTGAAGGCATTCGAGCGCCGGTTTGATCTAACAACTTAACCTGTCGTCATGTGCGGCCGCTATTCCTTCGCTCCTAAGCCCAAACAGATCGAAGCCCAACTGCGCGATGTGCAGCGCCCTGCCGAGCTGCGCGTCAGTTACAATATTGCCCCCACACACTTGGCGTATGTCGTGGCCAATGAAGCCTCCCGGGATTTGCAAATAATGGAATGGGGGCTCGTACCGTATTGGAACGCCGATGGCAAAAACACAGGCAGACTCATCAATGCCCGCGCCGAGGGCATTGCCGAAAAGCCGTCGTTTCGCACGCCCGTGCGTACGCGCCGCTGCCTCGTGCCAGCCGACAGTTTTTACGAGTGGCGAACCGAGCCTCGGGGACGCAAAGCGCCCTACCGTATTTTTTTGGGAAACGGCGACCTGCTGTTCATGGCGGGTATCTGGGACGAATGGCGGCAGGGCACCGAGCAGAAACGCACGTTTTCCATCATCACCACCGCCCCAAATCGGGAAATGGCAACCCTGCACGATCGTATGCCGGCCCTACTTCCCAGCCCTGAATTGCAACAAGCCTGGCTTTCCGATCTCCCAATAGAGGAAGCCTTAGCCCTGCTCCGTCCCGCGCCCGACGGGGTACTCGCCCTTTACCGGGTTTCAGAAAAACTGAACAAGCCCGGCTGGAATTCGGAGGAGTTGCACAGGGAAGTGCCCGAGCTGCTTACCCTTTTTTAAGGTGCCATTTGGGGAATGTGCTAATTCGCCCTGGGCGGTGCCCCCATTTCGCACCGATTTCCCCCTTGTGGAAGTTAAGCGATTTTTCGTGTTTGCCGGCTGGCTGCCGGGGGCTGCATCTTTGTGTCATCAAATCACCGCGAGCCTAAAAGCGGAGACGATAGGCCCGAAATCCTGACCCCAAGAAACTTTTGAAAACTCTGACCAAGAAGTTAGTGATTTGTTTTGTCCTGTTCGTGTCGCCCCTTAAAACCAGATGAAAACGCAGATAACAGTTAATCCCGACCGATGTGAGCTACTCGTAAAACCAAGTTTGTTTGAGGCAGAAGGGAAGCTGCCCTAAGTTTTGCCCCTGGAATGGCCCCAAAACCAATTTGAAAACACCTAAACCTATACCTTTCTAATTGCGACGGGTATGACCTCGATTACCCTGGCTCAACAAGCCCTGAAAGCCCTATGTGTTCTCCGGTGGGTCTGGTGCGGTTCGGCAAACGGCTCAGCACCTCAAAAATCAAATGGCCGATGCCGCATCGGTGGCCCGCCGGGGGTACATGGAGATAATGAAAACTAAAAAAAACCTTGGCGGGGGAAGGCCCCAGAGAGCCAGTGAAAACTAAAAAAACCTTGGCGGGGAAGGCTTCAGAGGATCAGTGAAAACTAAAAAAAACCTTGGCGGGGGAAGGCTTCAGAGGATCAGTGAAAACTAAAAAAAACCTTGGCGGGGGAAGGCTTCAGAGGATCAGTGAAAACTAAAAAAAACACTTTTTCGGGAGGAAAAAGGCTCCATTTAATTAATGAAAACGACACATAAACTTTGGCCACATGGCCGGAGGAAAGAGCAACCTTGGCGGGGGATACTTTCACGAAGCGCCCGCTCCCTTACAGAAGGGGGCGGGTTTCTTCATTTTTGGTAGTCAACGAGCGAAAACCCGCGCCAGTCCCGCAGGGGCATTCGTTCCAGCGGGTACCAGTTGCCCCACCAGTCGAAGTACTCGAGATTGTTGAAGTTGAGTTTGTAATCGAACTCGCTGGGCAGGTCATACACGAATCCGGGGTAGTAATATTCTTTGCCGAGATATCGGGCGTACTCTATCTCGAGCAGCATGGTGTACGTGCCAAGGCTCCGCCAAGCCTCTTCGGGGTCGTGAATACAGTAGTTGGCAGCCATGCAGCGTTGACCGATATGAAAAAAGCTGCTGGCGAGGTGCCGGTTGTCCTTGAACACGTCAAACTCCACGCCGATACAGGGCATGATGTGGCTGTAGGCACTAAAAAAACCGAAGATCGAAACCGGACGGTTGTAGTGAAAACGGGCGGCGTGCAGGTCGAACAGCTCCTCGTGGCGGCGCAGGATATTGATCGGCCGGCGCAGGGTGCGCAGATCGGCATTGCGGCGCAAGCACTTGCGCTGGCTTTTGCTCATCAGAAACCCGTCCAGCCGGATGCGCAACAAGATCACACGGCAAGGCTCGCCGCGCCATTCCCAGAGGTTGCGGCGAAAAATCATGTCAGACCAGTAGCACCAGCCGTCTTCACAAAACCGGTCGAAAACCAACGGGTGCATCGGCTCCATCGGGATGTACTCCTCAATGGGGGTGGGATTGAAGGCAATGTCCCGAAAAACCGATAGCGATCTGGCGTGCAAGCGAACAGAATGGTGAACTTTGCGGGGCGCTTGCCCCCAAGCCTTGGCTTTGTATATTTTGTGTACGCCGCGTTTGTCATTCCGAAGGAATCTATCCGCTCTTAGGCGGCGACCGCGCATGATTCCCCTCGTTATGCGCATGGATTTCTTCGGAATGACAAACGCGGCGCACACAAAATATACGTGTCGAAGACTCGGCGGTAAATAAACGCACCCAAAGACCAAGGCCCGAAGGTAAAACAACGACATGGCTCAACCGAAAAACACCTCTTTTTTTTCCGGGCAGCTTGCTTCCATGAGCAATGTGCCGCGTTTTTTTCGCATGATCTGGCAGGTTTCGCCCAGTTTGACGCTCTGGAATGTAGCGTTGCGTTTGGTTCAGGCTGCTGTACCCTTGGCCATGCTGTACGTTGGCAAGGAAATAATTGACCTCGTCGTACAGGCCTTCAACGAACCGGGCAGCTCAGCAAAAATTGCCAGCACGGGCCATCCTGTTTGGTTTTGGGTAGGGGCGGAATTTGCGCTGGCCATCGCAAATAGCCTGCTCAGCCGCGCCATCACACTGAGCGACAGCCTGCTGGGCGATTTGGTGAACAACGACTCCTCCGTGCGGATCATCCGCCATGCGGCCACGCTCGACCTGTATCAGTTCGAGGATGCGACCTTCTACGACAAACTCGAACGCGCCCGCACCCAGACTGCCGGGCGCACGGCCCTGATGAGCATGGTGCTCTCCCAAGCCCAAGACCTGATCACGGTGGCCTTTCTCGCCGCTGGCCTTGTGGCCTTCAACCCTTGGCTGCTGCTTATTTTGGTGGTAGCAGTCGTCCCGTCATTCGTCGGAGAAACCAAGTTCAACCAAGAATCCTATTCGCTCACTCGCTCTTGGACACCCGAACGCCGCGAATTGGACTACCTGCGCTACATCGGTGCCAGCAACGAAACCGCTAAGGAGATCAAAATTTTTGGCCTCGAAGGCTTTATCGCCGAGCGCTTCAAGCGAATTTCCGATAAATACTACGTTGCCAACCGCCACTTGGCCGTTCGTCGGGCTGCTTGGGGGGCATTTTTTTCGGCACTGGGCACGGCCTCGTACTATGCTGCCTATGTTTTTGTCGTCGGCCAAACCGTGCTCGGCTACCTCACGATCGGCATGCTTACCTTCCTGGCCGGGGCGTTCAGCCGGATGCAGGGGCTGTTGCAGGGTATTGTCAGTCGGTTTTCCCGCATTGCGGAAATGGCGCTTTACCTGCAAGACCTGTTCGATTTTTTGGAATTAAAACCCCTTTCTCATGCACATACCGGTACGCGCAAGGTGCCTCGCCCTATTCAGGTAGGGTTTCGATTTGAAAATGTGGGTTTTAAATATCCCGACAGCGAGGCTTGGGCGCTCCGGAATCTGACGTTTGACCTGCCGCCCGGCCAAAAACTCGCCTTGGTCGGCGAAAACGGCGCAGGAAAAACCACCGTCGTCAAACTGTTGGCCAATCTGTACGAACCCACTGAAGGCCGTATCCTGCTTGATGGCACGGACCTGCGCGAGTACGACCCCGATGATCTGCGTAGCGAAATCGGCATTATTTTTCAGGACTACGTTCGGTTCATGTTCACCGCTGCCGAAAACATCGCCATCGGCAATATCCCGGAACGGCAAAACCGGCCACGTATCGAAGATGCTGCCGAAAAAAGCCTCGCCGATGCCGTGGTGGAGCATTTGCCCAACAAGTACGACCAAATGTTGGGCAAGCGTTTCACCGGCGGTGTGGACTTGTCGGGCGGCCAATGGCAGAAGGTCGCGCTCGCCCGGGCGTATATGCGAGAGGCTCAGTTGGTCATTCTTGACGAGCCGACAGCAGCCCTCGATGCCCGCGCCGAGCACGAGGTTTTTCTGCGGTTTGCCGAGCTGATGAAAGGCAAGGCTGCTGTGCTCATCAGCCACCGGTTCAGTACCGTGCGCATGGCCGACCGCATCCTGTTTCTCGAAAACGGCCAACTGCTCGAACTGGGGAGTCACGAGGAACTACTGGCCAAGGGCGGGAAGTATGCGGAGCTGTTCCGGCTGCAGGCGAAGGGATATTTGTAAAAAAAGCAGAAAATGCACCACCATTTTTCCGGCAAAACCGCACTCATCACAGGCTCCGGCTCCGGCATCGGCAAGGCCACAGCCTTGGCTTTTTGCCAGGCAGGCGCATCGGTCATGCTCAACGGCCGCAACGCCGAAAAACTCCAACGCGCTTGCGCCGAATTCCGGGAACAGGGTTTTCAGGCCAGCTACTGCGTCGCAGATGTGCAGGACTACGCACAGTGCCAACGGCTTGTGCGGGAGACGGTGGAGCAGTTCGGTCGGTTGGACGTGCTCGTGGCCAACGCCAGTTCGAGTATGCGAGCCGAATTCGCCAGCATGGACCCCGGCGTGTTCCGGCAGGTGCTGGACTCCAACATCCTCTCGCCAGCCTATACCACCCACGCGGCCCTTCCCGCTCTGTGCGAAACCGGCGGAAGCCTGATTTTTATTGGCTCTCTTTCCGGCCTGATCGGGCTGCCCACCGGTTCGGCTTATTCGGCGGGCAAAATGGCCCTGACGGCCCTCGCCCAAAGTCTACGCCTCGAGCTGCTTGACAAGGGTGTGCATGTCGGTATCGCCTACGTCGGTTTCACGAAAAACGACCCGGAAAAGCGCGTTTTTAATGCCGAGGGCCAGCTGGTGCCAGTGGCCGAACGGTCGGGATGGATGCAGCAAAGCCAGGAGCAGGTGGCAGGTACCATTGTTCGGCTGGCGGCGCAGCGCGGCAAGCGCATCATTCTGTCGCCTTTGGGCAAGTTCTTGTACGCGCTCAATATGTTAAGCCCGTCGCTGGCGGAGCGAGGCGTTTATTGGTCGTACAAAAAAATGGAGCGCATGTACAAGGCGGAGTGATCATGCAACTGCTGGCATTCTTTCAGCCACCGCCCACTTTCCCGGGGTTATCCTTCACGAACGCCCCCCAGCCGCTGTACGATTTTTGCCCCTTTGTCGGCCCCGACTGCTGGAACCAGTGGCAGACCGCCGTGGCAAGGGCATCCGTGGCATCGAAGTATTTTTCCTGAAACTTGCGCTTGAGGATGTTTTCCAGCATACCGGCCACCTGTTCCTTGGAGGCATTTCCGTTGCCGGTGATGGCGCGTTTGATTTTTTTGGGCATGTACTCCGTAATCGCCACGCCGTTTACCATGCCTGCGGCAATGGCCACGCCCTGTGCCCGCCCGAGTTTGAGCATGGACTGCACGTTTTTTCCAAAAAATGGGGCCTCAATGGCCATTTCGGCGGGGCGATACTGCTGGATCAGGTCTTGCACCTGCTCGAAAATGTGGCGCAATTTCACGGTGTGGTCGTCACTGATATGGGCAAATGTGACTACCCCGATCTCCAGCACGGCGATGGCGGTTTTTTCAGCATCAATGACGGCAAAGCCCAACACGTTGGTGCCGGGATCAATGCCGAGTATGCGGGTAGGCGGCATGATTTAGACCATATCCTTGACCAGCAACTGAAAACCGTTGCCGTGGATGTTCACGATTTCGATGTCTGGGTCCTTGGCGAGATACTTGCGCAGTTTGGTCACGAACACGTCCATTGAGCGGGCAGTGAAGTAGTTATCTTCGTGCCATATTTTGGTCAGCGCTTCGGAGCGCGGCGTGACATCGTTGAGGTACTTGCAAAACATGCGCAACAGTTCGGCCTCTTTGGGGCTGAGCTTCCACTGGTTTTCTTCGCCAATCGGGCCGTCGGTGAGCGTGAGGATGCGCAGAGGAAAATTGAAGTGGTAACGACCGATGGTGTATTCCCGTTTGTCGTCGCGGGGATCGGGCGCTTTGTTCACCCGTTTGAGTACGGCTTGGATGCGCAACAGGAGTTCCTCCGAGTTGAATGGCTTGGCGATGTAGTCGTCGGCACCGACCTTGAAGCCCTGGAGCACATCGTCCTTCATGGTTTTGGCCGTGAGAAAAATGATGGGTACGTCGCGATCGCGGTCGCGAATTTCTTTGGCAAGGGTAAAGCCGTCTTTGCGTGGCATCATCACATCAAGGATACACAAGTCGAACTGGCCCCGCCTGAATGTTTCGTAACCCAACACCCCATCCGCAACAAGCGTCACACCGTAGTCGTGCATTTCCAAGTAAGAGCGCAGCACATCGCCGAAGTTTTGGTCGTCCTCGACCAGCAGTATCTTGTAGTTCGCATTTGCCATAATAAACCGGTTAGCAGTTGTATTTACGTGAGAAAATAGTGGGTAAACGCGCGGATTAAACTGAAAGACTTCTGTTTTCTATCGGAGAGAATAGAAACTAATCATCAAAATTTCAAAGCGGCGAGCACGCCCGGCGTTTGCTGGCTGCCGCAACGGGGCATATAACGCCATTGCCCCAAACACAGTATTCTCCTGAGTAGCCTCGTGGCAAATTTGTTAAAATCGTCAGGCGTGAATCGGATCGCAAACGCCGTACCACGGCCAAAGTACCACCTTTGCCAGCAGCATTCGAGCACCTGTCTATAATTTTTTTTGCGTGCCGTTTTGCCTGCGCAACTTCGACCCGCAAAAAATGTCCTTGGCCTCTGACCGTTAAAGAGGCGTTAATCTTTCTGCTCCGAACGCCCTTCCATTTGCTGGTACGAAAACTTTCGTAATACCTTTGACCGCATAAGATACATTTCCAATTCAATAGCCCTCTGCTGCGGCTTTGCCGGAAAAGAAGGGAAACAAAAACGTTTATTGCTATGAAAACAACCAGCCACCTTCCTGTTCTAACTTTCTTGTTTTTGTCGCTGCTCGCTGCTCCGGCGTTTGCTCAAAACGTTCAGGCTGACGATGACAAAAAAATCATCATCACCAAGCGCACCACCGAGACCGATGGCACCGAAACAACCGAAACCATCGTGAAAAAAGGCAAGGCTGCCGCCAACTTCGACGTGGAGAAATACCTCAAGGAAAACCGCGCCGACAACGTCGAACTTGACGTGCGCGTGCAGGATGGCTCCGACGACGAGCCAATGGTCGTGATTCGGCACAACACCAATTGCGCTGGCACGCCTGAATGGGCAGACGACCTCGAGGATGTGATTGAGAGCCAGGCTTTGGCCGGCCTCGCCATTTTGGGCGACGAAAAGAGAGGCTTTCTCGGTGTAACACCCAAAGGTAATTCCCGGCGAGGCTCTTCCGGGGTGGCTGTTGAAATCGTGGATAATTCCGCCGCCGAAAAAGCCGGCCTCAAAGATGGCGACGTGCTGCTCGCCTTGGATGGCAAAACCCTTTACGACTGGGACGATATTTCCGCTTTCATGTCCAAGACCAAACCCAAGCAGTCCGTACGTGTCGCCTACATGCGCGGCGACAAAAAAAATACCGTGGATGTCGTACTCGGCACGCAAAAAACGGTTGCCTGGAAATTTGATTACGATTCGGATGATGACGAAGATGAAGATAACGATGAGGACAATGCCGACGCGGACGACGACGATGATGGCCAAAATATGGCCGTGTCCGTAGATTCACGCCAAAAAGCCGCCTGCCTTGGTGTGTACACATCGAGCGACGATGAGGGCGACGAAAAAGGCGCTCGCGTTACCGAATTCACAGAAGAATCCGCCGCACAGGATGCGCTCATGGTGACCGGCGACGTGATCACCGCCGTGAACGGAAATCGCGTAGAAAACCACGATGACCTTTGGGAGGAGATCGCCAAATACCAGCCCGGCGACAAAGTGTCGGTAACATTCTTGCGTGACAACAAACAGCGCCAAACGGAGGCTTCCCTCAAGCCTTGCCAAGACAACAGCAACAAAGTGACCCTAAACAAAACCGAGAAAAACGGCGACGATGCCAAGCGCGAGTTTCAGGTCTGGAACTGGGACAAACAATCCGAAGACCGGTTCCGTGAGCGCCAAGTGCTCACCATTCGCCGGATTGAGGGTGGCGACGTGCCGGTAGTGACGACTCCTGTGGCCGAAAACACCGCCTCGCCAGAGCGTACACTCCAGCTCAAAGGCTACCGCGCTGTTCCCGATCCGGGTATCAACCAAGTGACCGTGGAGTTCCGCTGCGAAGCCAAACCGACCGTCGTGTCACTCCTCGATGCCACAGGCCGGCAACTCTTCCGTGAGGAGCTCAACGCGTTCAACGGCCAGTACAACCAGCAGTTCGACCTCACGGATTTTGCCTCCGGCAGCGTAATCGTACACGTGCTGCAAGGGGACAAAGTGTTTTCAGAAAAACTTGACCTGAAATAGTACTTTTGCATGCCCTTATTATTGGCGGCGAAGGCCCCATTGGCAACCCCAATGGGGCTTTTTTGGCTAAACCCAATCCGTTTTTACCATGATTAATTGCCTTCCCTTTGCCGTTTTCACTGTTTTGCTCCTTGTTTCGTGCGGCAAAACGGATATCCCCCCATCTGGCGACGAGCCCGGATATACCGTCACATTTGTGAGCCGGTTTTCTATTTTGCAAAACGAGACTGCAGCGTTTTTGTCGGATGATGATGGCCAGATTCGGCTTTTTCAATGGCTGCCGGGGCTTGACACCACGAAACTCGTGGTAGCAGATACCAAGGAGGGCGAACGGTTTGACCTTACCATTGTTGGCGTACTCCTGCGTTCTTTGCCCGGCACCAACCTAGTTGATACGTTTTTGACCATGAAGACCTATACCAATGTGGCCGATGGTTCTGTGCTGGATTTCATCCCGGTGGATGTTGTGTATGAAACTGATTTTCAAATCAAATTCACTGGTATATCAACCCTTGACTCCATCGTGGTGCCAAATGGCGTGACATTCGCACAGCCACAGCCCGACAACAATTTTCAAGGCGAATATCAGGTGCTTCATAATGGGCAGTTCTGGTGTCGTATCAAACTCAACGGCGAACCGAACTGGCGGTACCTGCTCCTAAACAACGTGACCAGTAGTGGTACGCTCAACATCACACGCGATGTCGCCACTCTCCCCGAACTGCCCAACTCGCCGGCTTACATCGGGCTGCCTTTTTTCACCAATTGGACTTACAAATTGGACAAGGCCGTAAACGCGAGCCAAGACAAATTTTTGGTGCTCGGCCCGCAATTGCCCATCCCTGGTGGCGTGGTACCGCTTTTTGACGCGCTACCGGCGTTGGAGCCGCCGGGGCTGCCCAACCACGGCTACCGCCTTTGGCTCCTCGGCACCAACCCCGCGCCCGGCGGTTACGGGTACGAATGCGACCGTCTTTTCACCACGCTGCCCGCTACAGCGCCCGCACTTGATATTGATATTCAGCCCACGAACCTGGCCGACAAGCGCCTTGTAGCAGTAACGAGCAGCGGCCCCGTGGACGTGCTGTCGTTCACCCGATTTGGTTCGCCCAACCTGACGTGGGAGGTATTGGCCGCTCCTGCTACCAACGGCCCAACCGTTTACCGCCTGCCGGATGTGCCGAGTACACTGTCCGACCGGTTTCCCGCCTTGAGGACGTACGACTTGGGCAGCCATGTACAGGTAAGGGCCGAGCGCTACGACCAGTTCGATGGCTACGACGCAGCCATCCGGGCCCGCATGCAGCCTCAAGACCCGCTTTGGCGGGCAAAAGCAGGATATCTGGCCCGTCAGCGCACGTTTTTTTAAAAAAAACTACTGCTTGATTGCCCGGAGCGAGTACACCATCGGGATCATGTCCTCCAACCCCTGAATGCGGTAGTTGCCATCGGGGCCGAGCACGGTTTTGTCAAAACAGTTGAACGGTGAGTACATGTGCTCGTTGAAAAATTCGAGGCGCAGGCCGTGGCCCAGCAAGGCGTTCAGAATCTCGCTCAGACTGTGGTTCCAGCCGTATTCCGTGTATTTCAGGTCGGCGTAGCGCTCTGCATACGTACCGGTCATTTCGGTTTCGATCACGCCGGCGTTGTGGTAGGCGTACTTGATGAACTCCATTTTGTCATCCAGCATCCACACCACAGGGTGGAAATCGGCTATGTAAAACTTGCCGCCTTTTTTCAAAAAATGCGCGATGACGGCGGCCCATGGCTCCAGGTCGGGCAGCCATCCGACCACCCCGAAGGAGGTAAACACAATGTCGAACTTGCCTTTGAGGTGCTGCGGCAAGTCGTACACGTTGCAGCAAACGAAATGTGCTTTCAAATTCACCTCTCGGGCCAACTGGCGAGCATAAGCAATGGCTTCGTCGGAGAGGTCGCAACCCGTCACCCGGGCACCGAGGCGTGCCCACGAAAGGGTGTCCTGCCCGAAATGGCATTGCAGGTGGAGGAGATTTTTCCCGGAAACATCGCCCAGTTCGCGCAGTTCAATGTCAGTCAGGCTGGTTTTTCCTTTTTTCCAGCCCTCCACGTCGTAAAACTCAGAGTTTTTGTGCGCCTCCAAACGGATGTTCCAGGCGTGTCGGTTTGCTTCGATGTACGGATTCATGCGTGGATGTGACTGCTTGGTTTGTCAGGCGGTGATTCCTGCGCAAGGTCAAACTTTTTTTGTAAAAACTTTGAAGGTCGGCGAGGTTTTGAACCTCGCCGACCTTTTGAATAATTCAGGCCGCAACCATCATGTGGGGATTCCCAAAGAGTTCAAACCATTGAGCCTTCACCACAAAGTATGCGTGAGGCTTGAAGACACCAATCACCTCAAAATCAAATCCCGCCGCCCCGTCAGGATGCCCGTGGGCTTGTCCAACTTCAGCGTCAGCACGCCCGAGCTGCCGGGGTTTTTGCGGGCATTTTCCAATGCATTGGGCGAAAGAAACGGATCGTCGGCAAACTCAAATTCGGGGATAAAATAAGGCTCCCGGCCCGGCTCCCAAACCACCGCATGGATATGCGCCGAAATTTTGCTCTTCGGGTACGAAGCCGGGCGGATGCTCTCGATGGCGTAGCGCCCCTGCTCGTCGGTGCGCGCCCACGCGTGCAGCCTGCCGTGCCGACGACGGATGCCTGTCTCGTCGCCTTTTCGGGAGTACTCGCCCTGGGCATCGGTGTGGTAGGCATAGATCAGGACATTCGGATAGGGCGCTTTCCCGTCCTTTTGGTACACATAGCCTTTGATGACCATGCGCTGGCCCGGCTCGTCGGGCGGGGCAATTTTCAGCGTGGTTGTCAGGTTGTGGGGCATCCCGTCGAAGCAGCAACGCGGGTTGGCATCGGGGGCATCGCAGGTGTCCTTGGGCATCACCGACCGCGACACGGAAAGTACCTCGGCAGTGGTGTTTTCCAGCGCCTCGGCGCTGGCGAGCAGCCAGATTGTCAAATCGGCCTTTTGCTGTTCCGTCAAAGACGCGCCCTTGTGCATACGCTGGTAGTCCGTGGGTGGCATAGCACCTTTTTCAATCAACTTCACGCACTCCCGCATCGCATCGGCCTGCTCTTCGCCCGACCAGCGCCCGAATTCGGAGAAATTCAGTTCCGAACGCCCGGCCTCCACATGCGACTGAAGCCACCAGCCCACCGGCTGCACGCTGGCGTACCACGGGTACCGTGTGTGGTTGGAGTGGCAGTCGTAGCAAGCGTGCTTGAGCAGGCCCATGACCGAATCCGGTGGATTGGCCACAGCATGAAATTCTTCTTCGGGGTTGGAAACGGGCAAGGTTTTGTCTAGTTGAAAAACCTGCATACCCAGCGCGAGGCCGGCAAGGGAGTAAAGCAGATACGTTGTTTTCGCAGCCATTTTGTTTGTAGTTGTGTATGATGAATTGTGTAGCCAAAGGTTGGGCTGGCGAGAAGGCCGCATAGCGGTGTTTCGACCGGGGTTTTTGGCCGCAGGCCGGAAAGCACGCGCGGACACGCCAATGCCACTTGCCGACGGAAACGGCGCTTTTGCAGCCGGAACTCTGTTTTCAGCACTGCCTGCTCGACCGGAAAATGACCAATCGCTACCTTTGGCGGTATGAAACGGGTACTCATGCACCTCGCCCTTTGGGCCGGATACGCGGCGGTGGAACTACTGGCCAACTGGCCGCACTTTTCCGATAAAAAAGAGCTGCTGCGGCAAACGTTGTTTTTCCTGCCGGTCATTGCCGGGCCGTTCTACTTCGTGGCCTACTGGTTGGTGCCGCGCCTGCTGTGGCGGGAGCGGAAAACGGCATTTTGGGCGGCCTGCGCCGCTGTTTTTTTACTTGTGCTGGTGCTGCGTGTGAAATGGACGGACTGGTACTGGTACTTCGCGCAGGGCGAGGTGTATCACATGCCACTGTCCAAGGTGTCGAAAAACCTGTTTCGGGACTATGCCGTCATCGGCTTTGCCGTGGCGCTCAAGGTCATCCGTGACTGGTACAAAAAAGACCGTCTGGCCGCCGCCCTTCAAGTGGAAAAACGCGATGCCGAACTGCAATTTCTTCGCGCCCAAATCCATCCGCATTTTTTGTTCAACACCCTGAACAACCTCTACGGTTTGGCCCTGCAACAATCGCCAAACACCCCCGACAGTATCCTGCGCCTGAGTGGGCTGCTCGATTTCATCCTGTACGAATGCAACGCTGAGCGCATTCCCGTCCGCAAGGAAATCGCTCTCATCCGCGACTACATCGAACTGGAGCGGCTGCGGTTCGGCGACCGGCTACATATCGAGTTCGAGCACGACAGTCCGCCCGACACGCTCCAAATCACGCCGCTGCTCTTGCTGCCATTTGTGGAAAACGCTTTCAAGCACGGGGCCAGCGCTACCAACGAACCGGTCACGATTCATATCCGCCTCCGCACGGAAACGAATCGGTTGTATTTTCAGGTGGAAAACAGCAAACCCGCCCACCAAAAAGCACGCGAAAACGGATCGAAGGGTATCGGCTTGCGCAACGTAGAAAAACGCCTTGATCTACTTTGCCCGGGCCGCCATACACTGAAAAAAATCAACGGAACCGACCTGTTTTTCATCGCCCTGCAACTCGAATTATGAGCCACTACCGCTGTTTCATCGTGGACGACGAGCCTATCGCCATTGAGATCGTCGCCAACTACCTCCAGCGCCTCGACGGGTTTCGGGTGGAGGGGCGTTTCACCAACCCAATCAAAGCCTTCGAGGCTCTGCGACAAACACCCGTTGACCTGCTTTTTCTGGACATCCAGATGCCCGAACTGACTGGTCTGGAACTGCTCGGTGCCCTCCGCCACCGCCCGGAGGTGATCTTCACCACGGCCTACCGCGAGTTTGCCCCGGAGGGCTTCGACTTCGATGCGGTGGACTACCTGCTCAAGCCTGTGCCTTTCGAGCGGTTTCTGACAGCCATTGAAAAATTTCACAACCGCGTCGCTCGCAAACAGCCCGAAACGCCCGCTGTATTGGGCACCAGTCTGGAAAACGCTCACCTGTTCGTGCGTTCCGACCGAAAAAATGTGAAGGTTTACCTCCACGACATTTTGTATCTGGAAAGCCTGCGCGATTACGTGCGCATCGTCACCGCCTCCGGCAAAATCACGACCAAGGAAACCATCGCCCATTTCGAGCAGGCCCTGCCTGCCGATGCTTTCCTGCGCGTTCACCGGTCGTTTATCGTCGCCAAAAACAAAATCACAGCCTTTTCGGCCGATGGTTTGGAAATCGGCAAGCAGCTCATCCCGGTTGGGCGTATGTACAAAATGGCGGTGGAAAAGGCGATTTTGGGTTGAAAAATTGATTCAATACCCGTTTAGCGCTCACCAGCGGCGGGTCATTTTCCACCACAGATTCACACAGATTCACACAGATTGCTCCCGAAGGAATCTGTGTGAATCTGTGTAAATCTGTGGTGGAAAAGAGTTGGGTGCTAATTCATTTCCTGCACCGCGATCCACGCGAAAAGCCCGGCCCCGATCTTCAGCGCGTCCTCGTCAATGTCGAACGATTTGGTATGCAGGCCCGATGTGATGCCCCGCGCTTCGTTGCGCACGCCCACCCGGAAAAAACAGGCGGGTACGCGCTCGGCGTACCGGGCAAAGTCCTCCGAGGCCATCCAGATGTCGAGGTCGGTCACATTTTCTTGTCCGAGGTACTCGGCGGCACGGGTACGCACCGTTTGCGTCAGCGCGGGGTCGTTGTGCAGCGAGGGGTTGCCGTCTTCGATACGGAAATCAATGGTGGCTCCGGTCTGCATGGCCACTCCAGCGGCAATTTCCAGCATGCGGGCCTTGGCGGTCTTGCGCCAGGCCTCGTTCACCGTGCGGAAGGTGCCGCCGAGCCGGACGGTATCGGGGATCACGTTGGGCGCGTTGCCGCCTTCTATTTGCCCGAACGACAGCACCATAGGCGTGCGGGCATCGCAGTTGTGGGTTTTGATCTGGGCCAGAGCCACGAGCAATTGGGCCTGTACCATCACCGGGTCCACCGTATTGTGCAGGCTGCTGCCGCCGTGCCCGCCCTTGCCAACGATGGTCACGTGCAGCACGTCGTTGGAGGCCATGAACCGCTCGGGGCGCACGCCGACACTGCCACAGGGCAGGTTGGGGTCACAGTGCAGGCCGACGATTTTGTCCACGCCGTCGAGGATACCGGCGTTCACGAGTTGCACGGCACCGCCGGGCAAGCGCTCCTCGTCGGGCTGGAAAAGTGCGATGATCTCCCCCTCGAATGCGTCGCGCATGGACTGCATGATGCGGCAAAACCCGAGTAGATTGGCCGTGTGCGCGTCGTGCCCACAGGCGTGCATGATGCCTGCGTGGCGGGAACGGTAGGGCGCGTTGCCAGCCTCGTGGATCGGTAGTGCGTCCGTGTCAGCCCGAAAAACGATGCGTTTTTTTTCCGGTTTTTGCCCTTGGATTCGAGCCACGACGGAGTAACCGCCGCCGACTCCGAGGGTGTACGGCACCCCGATCTCGTCTAATTTTTGGGCGATAAAAGCCTGGGTATTTTTTTCCTCACCGCCCGTTTCCGGGAACTGGTGCAGGTGGCGGCGAGCGTCTACCATCCAGGCATGGTGGGTTTGGGCGAGGGTCTTGATGCGTTCAAGCAAGGGCGGGGCAACGGGTTGTGCGGCCATGACGGTACGAGTTGAGGTGGGCTGGGCCTGCGCCGAGGCCATACCAAAAAAGCCTGCGAAAAAAAGTGCGAGGCGTGCGAGCATTCGCGGGTGGTTCATAAAAAAGGTGGTTTAGAGCGTGTTTACACTTCGCGCCTTGCGGTGCGAGGTATAAACACGCTCTTACAAGGCGCTTGCTGCTTTTGCCCAAGGCAGCACCCGGAGGTCGCTGCGTTGCTGTTCGGTATCGCCGCCATAGATCAAAAAAAGCTCGACAGGTTTTTCCTGTTTGGCCAGTTCCTTAAACGAATACAGGTTGCGGGTGAAGTCATTTGGGATTGTTTTGCCAGCCTTGATCTCGATGGCTTTGTACCGATCGGCGAGATCGGCCAAAAGGTCAATCTCCCTGCGATTGCTGTCCTGCCAAAAGTAAAAAACCGGTTCGCGGCCTTGGTTTAGGCGAGCTTTCAACAGCTCCATCACGGCCATGTTTTCAAAAAGCGCCCCTTTGGCAAAATGTGCGTCGAGGTGTTCTGGTGTGGTAATATTGAGCAGGGAACAGGCTAAGCCAGTGTCGTAAAAGTACAGTTTTGGGGATTTGACGATGCGTTTGTCAAAATTTCGATGAAAAGGCGGCAACAAGAAGACGATAAAACTGGCCTCCAAAATGCCGATCCATGACTTTATGGTTTTGGCATCAATGCCCAAAATCGTGCCCAGTTCTGTGAAGTTGACCAACTGGCCGCACCGGCCAGCACAAGCGACCAAAAACTGCCGGAACAACCTCAGGTCGGTCACATTGACGATTTGGCGCACGTCCCGTTCCACATACGTCCGTATGTATCCTGGGTAAAAATCGGGTGCCGCTATATTGCGATCGTACAAGCGTGGATATCCGCCAGTCACGACAAAGGCCTCCGATGTTTCTGGCAGGCGGGCGGCCATTTCTAATTCGGCAGCCGAAAAAGGCAACAACTGTAACATCCCAACACGCCCGGCAAGGGATTGAGTGATTTTTTCGAGCAGCAAAAACTGTTGGGAACCCGTCAGGATGTACTCTCCTACAAGACCTCTTTGGTCGGTATAGTGCTTGAGATAGGGAAACAATTCCGGCACATATTGCACCTCGTCAAGGACTACCCCTCCCCGATAAAACTGCAGAAAACCATGCGGATCGGACAGTGCAAACCCCCGGTTTTCTTCCAATTCAAGGTTGATATACTGGTAGTCCGGTTGCAACATCTTGGCCAGTGTGGTTTTCCCGGATTGCCTTGGCCCGGTTATGGCAAGCATGGGATATTTGGTGAGCAGGTCGCCCGCTTTTTCGCTCAGATGTCGTCGTATCATGTCGCATGCTTTTGGGCAAAAGTATGCAAAGTCGGAATTCGATTCCGATTTTGCATACTTTTAATCTGCCTAAAGGGAAGGGCGTGTTTAGAGCGTGTTTAAATTTCAGTGCCGCTTGCAGCCCGGCGATTGAAATTTAAACACGCTCTAAATGCCGCTGCTGCCGGTTCACCCCCCGACGCGCCGCAGTTCCCCGTATGTCTGGTAGCCCGGTCGTGCTGGCGAACTGATCAGAAAAATCTCGGCTCCGGCGGCGCTGCTCAGTTCGAGCGCCGTTTCGGCGTGCAGCAGCACGAAATCGAATGGCGCAGCGGCTGCGCCGTTGAACGTCGCCTCACCTGCGAGCATGTATGCCGAGTACACCTGGTCCGGGTCGGCGGGCAGGGTATGCGTGCCGGCACCGATGTTGAGCCGGTGTACCTCCACGCCGGGGGTGTCCATGCGAAACGGGCTACCCGCGCCCACGAGGGTTTGGGTCAACACACCGTTTTCGGTGACAACCGGAAAATCACTGGCGCGGTAGTCGTCGTAACTGGCGGGTTTTTCCAACGTCTTGGCCAAGCCCGGATCGAACCAAATCTGGAACATTTCGGCATCCTTGCCCATCCATTCGGAGTGGCTGATGCCGTTTCCGGCGCGGATAATCTGCACGTCGCCCGCGCTGAGGCTGCGCCACTCGCGCAGTTTGGTATCGTAGTGGCGGATTTCCCCGGCCAGCACGAACGAGCAAATTTCAAATCCCTGGTGTGGGTGCAGGCCGATGGTGCTGTCCTGCACGGCGCGAGCGTGTGCCCAGTAAAACAGGTTGGAATACGGGCGCACGAGCGAGCGATCCTGTGGAAAACCGATGGGTTTGTTTTCCACGATCTCGCCGCCGTTGAAGGCACCGTGGCCTTGCTTGGACTTTGGAATGATTTGAACTGGCATTTATATCCCGAATGCCTTGCAGATATCCTGCACGGCATCTAATTTTTCCCACGTGAACGTTTCCACTTCGCGGGATTCGGCGCGGCCGTTGAGGCCGATGAGCACGGTTTTTTTCTTCGGTTCGCGACCAAAGTGGCCGTAGGCGGCCGTTTCGCCGAAGATCGGGTTTTTCAGCCCAAAGCGGCGCACGATGGCTGCGGGTCGCAGGTCGAACAGTTTGAGCAGTTTTTGGGCGATCTCGCCATCACTCAGGCCCTTGACCTTGCAGCTGCCGTAGGTATTGACGTACAGGCCCACCGGTTCGGCCACACCAATGGCGTAAGCCACCTGCACGAGGGCCTGGCTGCACAGACCGGAAGCGACGAGGTTTTTGGCGATGTGCCGGGTGGCGTAGGCAGCCGAGCGGTCCACTTTGGAGGGGTCTTTGCCGCTGAAGGCACCGCCGCCGTGCGCGCCCTTGCCGCCGTAAGTGTCCACGATGATCTTGCGTCCGGTGAGGCCGGTGTCGCCGTGTGGGCCGCCGATGACGAATTTGCCCGTCGGGTTGACGTAGAAGCGGATGTCGTTGGTGAACAGTTTTTGCAAGCGCTTGGGCAGGTCTTTTTTTACAAGCGGGATCACTATCTTCCGGATGTCCCGTTCGATGCGCTCCTGGCTGGCGTTTTCGTCGTGCTGGGTACTGACCACGATGGTGTCAATCTTTTTGGGCACATGCTTGTCGGTGTACTCAATGGTGACCTGACTCTTGGAATCGGGGCGGAGGTACTTCATTTGCTTGCCCTCGTGGCGGATGTTGGCCAGTTCGCGCAGGATGCGGTGGGCCAGATCGAGCGCAAGGGGCATGTAGTTATCGGTTTCGTTGGTGGCGTAGCCGAACATCATACCTTGGTCGCCAGCGCCTTGGTCGTTTTCGTTTTTGCCCACATCCACACCTTGTGCGATGTCGGCGCTTTGTTCATGAATGGCGCTGATGACCCCGCAGCTTTTGGCCTCAAACTGGTACTCGGCGCGGGTGTAGCCGATGCGCTCGATGGCGCGGCGGGCGGTTTCCTGCACGTCCACGTATGCTTCTGAACGCACTTCGCCAGCCACGACGACGAGGCCGGTGGTCACAAGGGTTTCGCAAGCGACCTTGGAGTTGGGGTCTTGGCGGAGAAATTCGTCAAGGATGGCATCGCTGATCTGGTCAGCGACTTTGTCGGGGTGGCCTTCGGATACGGATTCGGAAGTGAAAAGGTAGGGCATGTTTAAAAGTTTTGAGTTTTGGGTTTTGAGTTTTGAGTTATGGTTTTTTGAGTCGGGGTTCTGCTGTAGCCCCAACTCAAAACTCAAAACCCAAAACTCAAAACTAAAAAAGCGGCGCAAAGGTAGGTTTTCGGCACCGGAAAAAAGGCGGGCAAAAACAATTCAAGTGTTGGGCTATAGGTCGGCCAGCAGGGCATCAATTTCATCGAAAGATGTCAAGTCTTTGATGACGTAGCTCACGGCACCGCTGGCGATGGTCTGCAGGGCCACGCCGTAATGCTCTTGGGAGGAGAGCATGATGACTTTTTGTTCCGGTGCGGTTTTGTGAATCTGTTTGAGAATGTCCAAGCCGTTTTGAGCACCGGGCACATTGTTGTCCAGATAGTAGTCAAGGATGATGGCATCGGGCTTGTCGCCGAGGCGTTCGAGGCACTGTTCGCCAGTGCCAAAAGTACTTACTTCGTACTGTCCTTGGTCTTCGAAATGGTCGGAGAGCAGGGTACAAAACATGGGGTCGTCGTCCACGACGAATATTTTTTTGAGTCGGTCTGCCATGACGGTATGTGTGTGTGAATGCGGCGGCGAAGGTAGGTTAATTCTTAAAAAGTATGCCCTTTTCGGGGAAAAAGGCCTACTCAGGGTTATTCCATCAGCGTTCCTTACCCCAAAGCCTTTTTGAACACATCAAGGCAGCGCCGTCGCGCAAACGTATGCTCCACAATGGGCTTCGGGTATCGGGACGTATCCACCTCCGGTACCCAGTGGAGGATGTACCGCCGTTCGGGGTCAAATTTTTTGGTTTGTTCCGCCGGGTTGAAAATGCGGAAGTACGGTGCTGCATCGGTGCCGCATCCTGCTGCCCATTGCCAGCCACCGTTGTTGCTGGCCAGATCGTAGTCGAGCAATTTTTGTGCAAAATACGCCTCGCCTAATCGCCAGTCCAGCAACAGGTGCTTGGTGAAAAAACTCGCAACGATCATACGCACACGGTTGTGCATGAACCCCGTAGCATTCAGTTCGCGCATGCCTGCGTCCACGATGGGGTAACCGGTTTGGCCAATGCACCAGCGCAGGAAATCCTCTGGAGCATCGCGCCACGGAATCCGGGCGTAGGCGGGCTTGAAAGGCTGGCTCACGATATGTGGGAAGTGGGTGAGTATCTGGCTGTAAAAATCCCGCCAGATCAGTTCATTTAAATAAGTTTCGTTGAGCGCCAGGGCATGTCGGGCTTTTTCCCGGATACTAATGGTGCCGAAGCGGAAATGCACGCCGAGACGCGAAGTGCCCGCGATGCCCGGTAGGTCGCGCGTTTTGTCGTACGTGCGGATCAAACCGCGTTCGGCGGTTGGCGGCGGAAACCCAATACCCGCTGGCTCGAAGCCGATATCCGTCAGAGAAGGAAAAGGAGCGGGGGGCGATTTCAGGTAATTACCCGTGTAGCTGGCGCACGGGTACGAGGCCAGAAAGTACGGTGTGCGTTCGGGGTGACCCAGTTCGTTGTGTATGCTGGTCCAGCGGGTTTGCAGTTTGGCGTGCCATTTTCGGCTGTATGGGGTGAAGACGGAGTAGGGGGTTCCGTCGTCCTTGAGTACCTCGTTTTTTTCAAAAATAACGTGATCCTTGCTGGCTCTAAACGGGATATTTTTTTCTGAAAGGAGCGCCCGCACCGCTTCGTCGCGCTCTTGTGCATACGGCTCGTAGTCGCGGTTGGCAAACACGGCAGCCACGTCGTGCTCACGCAGGAGCTGTGCCCACACGACGGCGGGATTGCCGTGCCGAACGAGCAGGGTGCTTCCGAGCGCTTCGAGGCGTTTTTTTACTTCTGCAAGGGCACCATGAATAAATTCCACGCGGGCATCCCGCCGTTCGGGCAGATCATCGAGGATATTCGTATCGAAAATAAACAGCGGCAATACGGGCAAACCGCTGCGCAGCGCATGGTACAGCCCGGCGTTGTCGTCGAGCCGCAGGTCGCGGCGAAACCAAAAAATGGCAATGCTGGGCATGAATGAGAGGTTTCTGGTTGGACGATTGTCTTGCAAATTTTGGGTTAATCCTTACTTCTGGCCTGCGGCCGGCAATTAGTAGGCAAAGGTTTCTCAAAATCGTTCACAAAAAAACAACCACACAGATGGCTTGGGAAGGAAAAGCAGTTTTGGGCGGTATCGGTTGGGCTGTTGGCGGCCCGATCGGTGGCATTATTGGCAGTTTTATCGGGCATGCGATAGATTCGGATGAAGACCATGCGGCTGCGGCACAAGAACAGCAGGCGTACATTCAAACGGTATTTCTGTACACGCTTTTTGGCATGGCGGCCAAACTGGCAAAAGCCGACGGAACGGTCAATCAGGAAGAAATAGACTACCTGACTATGTTCATGCGGGATGCACTCGAACTGGATGCCGACGGCCAAAGGGCCGCAATTAAAATTTTCAAAGAGGCAAAACGATCGGACACGCCTATTGAGGAGTATGCCCAGTTGTATTTCGATACATTTTCCGATGATCCCGACAGTTTGGTAGGCGTGTTGGCGATGTTGTTCCAACTTGCCGCAGCAGACGGTATTTTGCACCGGAAAGAAGAGAAAGCGCTGTGGGCCGTAGCCAAAATCTTCGGCTTGGACAAAGCACGTTTCAAACAGGCAAAGCGCCATTTTTTTGGAGACACCGATGAGTTGTTTGCCATTCTGGAATGCACGCCGGACGACACCGACGAAACGATCAAGCGTCAGTACAAAAAATTAGTCTTGGACTACCATCCCGACAAACTTGCCGCCCAAAACCTGTCGCCGGCGATCCTGCAATTGGCCAAGGAAAAACTGCAGCAGATCAACGAGGCGTACCAAAACATAAAGAAACAACGAGGCTTCAACTAAAAATCGCCATGCTCCAGGTATCAATTTTCCCAACCCGCAGCGAAGCGGGCATGCAACTCGCCCAAGTCTTGGCCGAGCGTATTGCGGCTTATACGGGCGGCCTTCAGCCCAAGGTGTTCAACCGGTTTGCTCAGGAATTGACCCATTCGGAGTTTTTGGAGGCCTGCCTCTACGACGACCTCGTCATCGTGGATGCCACCCGCGAGCCGGACGGGATCAACAACTACGACATCGTCAACGAGCACCCCAAAACGATGCCCTACATCCTCGTCGTCAGCCGAAACTACCTGCCGATCAATTTTTATGGCGTGCATCAGGGCGGCTACCCGAGCTACGGCGAGGCAACGAAAACCAATGCGCAAATTCTCGCCTGGTTTTCCGGCCTCTTGGAGAAAGGCATCCTGCAACCGCGCCCCGAAGAGGACAAGGGCTTGGACATCCACGACAGGATGTTCCGCTATTTGCAAGAAAAGGAGCGCTTGCGCAATGAAGAAGGGCGCATCTTTATCAGCCACCGAACCAAGTACCAGTTCGATGAAAACCTGATGGGCTACAAAAAAAATGTTCGAATGCTTGCCGAGGACATTGTGGCTGGCAAATACCACGACGGGGTGTCGCAGACGGTCAAGGTCCTGTCGAACGGCGAACTGGCCTATCCGACCGAACTGCTCAGCCCGGCCAGAAAATGGCAGGTGTACGGCATGTTGGACAACCAGTACATTCTCCATTGCGACGAGTTCTGGATATACGCTTCACGGGACTACCTCGACTCGTGGTGGTGCCGGGCCGAACTGGTAGCCCTCGCTTTCGTGAACGATATGCACGAAGGCGCTCGCCGTCGCCGATTGCGGTGGTACGACCCGACGGAAGACGTGGTGTACGACATGCCCGAAACGCACTACCCGCAACTGACAGAGGCGCAGAAAAAACGCATTACCCGAATTTACGCCAACACCAATCCCGACAGTATGGGCCTCGAATCGGTGAAGCGCATCCAGCAGCTCCGCTCCGTGTTCGGCTCGATTCGGCAGGTGCCGGGCTTTCGGGAGAAAGCGCGAAATATGTTTGAGCAACAAATGGCGATAATGGGCGGGGGCAACAAGGGGCCGTTCAAAGATGCCATTTCAAAAACCGATTTCGACGAGGTGTTCAACACGTTTCTTTCAGAGGAATACCTGAACGACCCGGTTTTTCAAGAGGAATTTTGGGAAACCCTGTGTTACGAAGCGCCTTGGCCAGAGGGCGGCACCCGTTTACGCGAACGGTTCGATTTGAGGTTCGATGTGGACAGGTTTCTTGCTTTGAGTGAACCGGAACACGAACGGATTGACCCCTTGCAGATTCGCAGCGGCATACTTTACCCCAAAAATGGAGAGCCGAGGCCCCTGCGCTCCGAAGCGCCTCGATATTTCTGGGTACCGCCTCGCAAAGGGCAAGACGTATCCAAACACGGCGATTTTCTCGAAAAACTGCCGACATGGGTTTTGTAAATTATCACTTCCACTAATTGTCTTTGACCACACTACTGGACATTTCTGTTTTCCGGGCATCCAGACCTTCCAGGTTTGTCAAACCTGGAAGGTCTGGGTACACGAAAACAAAAATGTCCAGTAGTGTGGTCTTTGACCAAAATCTTGAACATGCCACGTACACCGCTTCTTTGTACGCTCCTTTTTTGGCTGCTGTCCTTGTCTCTTTTCGCCCAAGCCCAGGCGCCTGCCGATACCGCCGCCGCCAGCGCCTTATACCGTGAAAGCGATAAATTGATTGATGGCAAGCAGTTCCGCGCTGCCACGGAGCGCCTGTGGGAGGCCTCCCGCCTCTTGGAAGAAGGCGGCAGCACCGAAACTGCCCTGTATGCCGCAGTGCTGCACCAACGGGGAGTCGTGTTTATCATGACCAGAATGCAACCCGATTCGGCGATCCGGCTCAACGAGAAGGCCTTGGCTATTCGGGAAAAACTGTTTGGCTACCACAGTGATCCGGTATTCCGTTCCCTGCAGAACATCGGGCAAGGGTATGTTGCTCACGGGGATTTCAAAAAAGCACTGGATTACAGCAACCAAGCCCTCGCTGTGGCCAAGTCCCTCCCGCCCGGGCACGAAGAATCGGCTGCCAGCGCGTACAACAACAACAGCATCGCACACATCAACTTGAATAACCATCAAGCGGCCTTGCTCTACGCCGATTCGGCCTTGCACATCCGGGAACAGGCCAAGCCGGTGGACTCCATGAACCTCGCCATTTCGTACAACAACATGGGCGCCCTGCAAGTCCTCGTTGGCAACTACGACCGTGCCGTGCTTTTTCTGGAAAAAGGCCTTGCCCTGCGCACGGTGCTTTTGGGCAAATGGCATCCCGAAGTGGCCGCCACGACCTGCAACCTCGGTGCCGCTGCGCACTTTGCCGGCGACAACGAGCGGGCACTCGACCTCCTGCAAACGGCCTTGGATATCCGCCGTAAGGCACCTCCCCCCGACGAGATCGAAATGGCTGAATCGTATGCCAACCTCATGCTGCCGCTCGTCCCTCTCGGCGATTACGACCGCGCCATCGAGTACGGGCAGCAAGCACTGGCGATCTGCAAAAAACTCGGCGGTCGCGGCATTGCCATAAAGGCGATCGTACACATGGCCTGGGGTAACGCGCTGGTGCATAAGAATGCCCTCGACGCGGCGCTCGAACAGTATCGTTTGGCGCTCGAAGTGTTCTCTCTCACCCGCAATGCGCTCGCGGCCGCCGAGGCGCTCAACAATATGAGCGGGGTATATGCTCAAAAGCGCGATTTCCAAAACCAAAAAAAATATGTGCGTCAGGCGCTTGAACGAAAAAGGGTGGTACAGAACAACCATCCCGATCTGGCCGTCGGATTCGTCAACCTCGGCCTTGCTTTTCAAAATGCCGGACAGCAAGACAGCACCCTGCTTTACCTCGATTCTGCCGAAGCGCACCTGCTGCGCACCTTCGGCCCAGGCCATCCGTACTTTGCGACCCTGCACAATGTTCGCGCCGTTTCGTTGGCCCGGCAAGGCGATAACGAGGCAGCTCTGACCGAATTAGAGCGGGCCAAACGGGCTAACCACTACGACCAACGAGGTGTGTTTCGGCGTGTAACACAGATGGACAACCTGCTCGTCACGCTCACAGCGGCCGGGGCGATTTTGCGCGAGCAGCATTTGGAACGCGCCCGCGATGCCTTTCTGGAAGCCTATTCCGGCGTAGAATACCTGCGTTCGGCTCCATTCGAGCGCGGTTCCCAAACGGCCCTCAACAGCCGCGTTTTCCCGCTGCACGAGGCACTTATCGCCGTTGACATGGCCTTGGCAGAGCAAGGTGGTTCGGAGCAGTACCGCCAGGAGGCCTTCCGGTTTGCCGAGTCGGCCAAAAGTTTTACCCTGTTCCAGGCCGTACGCAACAGCGGTGCCGAGCGCGTTTCCGACCTGCCGCAGCATATCGCGGAGCAAGAGGCTGCCCAGCGAGCCGCTGTTCAACGTTTAGAAAAACAATGCTTGGCTGCCAAGCAAAAAATCCCTCTGGACGAGGCTGGGCTGGATTCTCTTTTGAACTTGTTAGTGGCAGAAAAGGACGCTTATCGGGCATTGCAGCAAAACATCCGGCAACAACACCCGGACTACTACGCCCTGAAACACCCGACCGCCCCCGAATCCGTCGCTACGGCGCAATCCCTGCTCGCTTCGGACCAAACCTTGCTCGAATACTTCGTTGGCGACAGCGGCATCTTTCTCTTCGTGCTTCGGCCCGATACGTTCGTAGTACGGGAAATCCGGCGCGACTTCCCGCTTGAGGACTGGGTCGGGCAGTTTCTCCACGGGCTGTACGGTCACCACACTACGCCGGATGCCCGGAAAAGCGATTCGTTGCGCAATGCGTGCTTGACGCTGTACATCGAGTTTGGCCGTAAACTGTACGAAAAATTGGTGGCTCCGGTAGCCGAATGGCTAACCGACCAAGGTTCGGTGATACTGGTTCCTGACGGCCCGCTGAGTTATATCCCCTTTGATGCCCTGCTCACCGATGTGCCAAAAGACCTCAACAATTTCAAAAAATACCCCTACCTGTTCGACAGGTACCGCTTCAGTTATGCCTACTCGGCCACCTTGTTGCGCGAGATGCGCGACAAGCAGCACCGCCACGAACCCGCCAAGCCGTTTCTGGCTTTTGCGCCGTTTTTCAGCGATGATACACTCGCGCCCGCAGGCTACAGGAATTTTGACCCGCTCCCGTACTCCGGTGCCGAGGTAAGCGAGGCCCAAAAAATAATGGGCGGGGACATTGTCTGCGGCACCGAAGCCACCAAGGCCCGGTTTGTGGAAACCGCAGGCGGTTACCGTGTCTTGCACCTCGCCACCCACGGCGTGGCCGACGACCGTATGGGCGACAACGCTTACCTGGCATTTAGTGAAACCCCCGACAGCATCGAAAACGAACTACTGTACGCCAAGGAACAGTACGGTCTTTCGCTCAATGCCGATCTCGTGGTGTTCTCCGCCTGCGAAACGGGGGTGGGCGAATTCCAGCGCGGCGAAGGCATTGTTTCACTGGCCAGAGCCTTCGCTTTCGCGGGAGCCAAGAGTATCGTCACTACGCTTTGGCGGGTAAACGGCAAGAGTACGTCCGTGTTGATGCCCTTGTTTTATGCCGAACTGAGCACCGGCAAAAGTAAGGACGAGGCATTGCGCTCGGCACGGGTGCGGTATCTGGAAAATGCCACGGTGAAAAGCAGCCACCCGTTTTATTGGGCGGCGTTTGTGCCAGTGGGCGATATGCGGCCACTGCGGTAAAAAACTTGCACAGGTTCCTTACTAATCGGCGTGAAGTGGCAAAATCTGTGGACAAACCATTTTGTTCACCTACTTCACACACCGATGCAAATGATTAAACCAATCCATGCGGCCCGTTCCTGGTCGCTCCGAACATCCGTTATAGTGGCCTTGCTGCCCTGCTTTTTCTGCATACTCACGCCGCTCCGGGCGCAGATCGAGTCGCCGATCGCACAAGACCAGGAAACGGACGTGATTCGGGAGACCCCAAGCGCCTTTTTGCTTCAAATGGCCCGCCGGGACAGTATCCGGTATCATGCCGAACGCGACTCGGCAATCCGGGTGGCGTTGCGCCTTGGTCGCCCCGTTGAGGGCAGCCGAAACGGTCGCAGTTTTTCCCTGCAAGGGTTCGACGGAGCGGGCGACCTGTACTACCACGTTTCCGCAAACAGCATCTCGGCTGCCGTGCATGGCACCGACCAATTGTACCCCAATGGAGATGCCGGCCTTTCCCTTACCGGGGCAGGAAGAACGCTGGGCGTTTGGGAGGTCGGGCGACCCCGCCTCACCCACGTTGAGTACGGGGGGCGCGTGATTCAGGCGGACAATTCCACAGCACCCATTTCCAACCACGCCAACCACGTTTGCGGTACCATGATAGCCGCCGGTGTCGAACCCGAAGCCCGCGGCATGGCGTACGAGGCCAATTTGCGGGCATCCGACACGAACAACGACGCGTCCGAGATGGCTACGGGGGCAGCTGCTCCTGTTTCTCTGCGCGTGTCCAATCATTCTTATGGGGCATTTAGTGGCTGGGATTATGAAGAGAACGACAGCCCGCAATGGTCGTGGTTCGGCAACACCGCCGTCAGCCAAACAACCGATTACAAGTTTGGGCACTATAACTCCCAGGCACGCGATTACGACAATGTCGCCCACAGTGCGCCATTTTACCTGCCGGTGTTTGCCGCAGCTAACGACCGCGACGATAGTGGCCCCGGCCCTGGTGGGGAACACTGGGTACAAAATGCTTCCGGCCAATGGGTGCTCAGCACCACGACACGGCAGCCAGACGGCGGCACATCGGGCTACGACTGTCTGGCACCTTCCGCCTGTGCCAAGAACATCCTTACCGTCGGGGCTGTGGAAGCAACATTCGAAAACGGCTTGGTCGTGTACAGCATGTCCGATTTCAGCAGCTGGGGGCCGACCGACGACGGGCGCATCAAACCCGACATCGTGGCCAGAGGCGTGGATGTGTTTTCCACCGGAGGGGCTAGCAACACACACTACTACCTGAGCCAAGGTACCTCAATGGCAGCTCCTGCCGTGGCCGGTTCCCTGGAACTCTTGCTGCAACATTATACGAACCTGAACCCCGGGTTTACCATTCGCGCATCGGCGCTCAAAGGACTTGTCGTCCATACTGCCACGGCATCTGATGGCCCCGATTACCAGCAGGGGTGGGGATTGCTCAATACCCGCGCCGCTGCCGATCTTATCTCCAGTTCTTTCGTTTTCGAAAGCCGGGACAGGCTCATTTCTCGGGATTCATTGACCAATGGTTCTACTCGAGAACTCAATTATTACCACGACGGGGCCACGCCGTTTAAGGTCACCGTGGCCTGGACTGATCCCGCCGGACCTGTAGCCCCTGTGGCCCTTGGCCCAACTACGCCCCGCTTGGTAAACGACCTGGATGTACGCTTGATCCGCCAGCAAGGCGGCACCACATACTTGCCGTGGCGTTTGAACCCCGCTTCGCCAAGTCTGAATGCCACCAAGGGCGACAATTTTCGCGACAACGTGGAGCAGGTTTACGAAGAAAACCTTCCCGCTGGCATGTACACCGTGCGCATCACGCACAAAGGCACGCTCAGCGGCGGGGTGCAATATTTCTCTACTATGCTTTCGGGCAGATCAACCCTCCTGACCGCTTGTTCGGGTGCGCTCTCCGATGGCAGCGGCAACAACGATTATTTCAACAACTGCAACTATTCCTGGACCATCAGCCCGCCAAACGCAGCCTCGGTAACCCTGAACTTTTCTGCCTTTAACACAGAAAACAACCTCGATTTTGTGCGCGTGTACGATGGAACTGACAGTAATGCTCCACTTCTCGGCGAGTTTAGCGGCACGGATATCCCCCCGGCCTTGACTGCCACAAGCGGCAACATGTACATCGTGTTCACCACCGATGAATCCATCACCGAGTCAGGCTGGAGTGCCAATTACACCTGCGCGGCGGCTCACCTGTCAGTCAGCCCGACAAGCCTGAATTTTGGTGCCAATGGCGGTTCCAACACGATTGCGGTTACAGCCAATTGCCCTTGGGTCATCTCGAATATACCTGCTTGGCTTACGGTCGTACCAACTAACGGCAATGCAAACGCTACGGTGCAGATATCTTGCATGCCTAACCCCACCCAACAAAACCGCACCGTTACGTTGCAAATAACTGCCTGCAACGGCTTGGAGGAAACAGTGTTCGTGACGCAGTCCGCTTGCACACAACCCGCTGCTCCGGTCGTTTCGGCCAGCGGCCCGACGGCTTTGTGCCCAGGCCAAACGGTGACGCTCACCGCGTCAAATGTGTGCTCCGGCTGCCTGGTACTCTGGTCGAACGGCCAAACGGGGCTGAGCATCACGGTGTCGGCGGCGGGCGATTACAGCGCCACGGTTTCCAATGCCTGCGGCCAAAGCCCGGCCTCGAACGTGGTTTCGGTAAGCGTGGGCGCAGTGCCCGCCGCACCGGTC
>JBEBHD010000361.1:0-3484 GCA_040080915.1 Saprospiraceae bacterium | reverse complement strand
CCCCCCCCCCCACTACTGGTCTCGAGGACGAATTTTTGAAAAAACTCCGCGAAGCCATCGGGCCGCGCATGGGAGAACCCAACCTCGCGGCGGATGATATTTCGCGTACCATCGGCATGAGTCGCTCGGTTTTGTACGCAAAACTGACCGCGCTGACGGGACTTTCGTTCAATATTTACCTGCGCTCACTGCGGCTGCGGCGGGCGCAGGAACTTTTGAAAAACCCGGACATGAACGTTTCGGAAGTGGCCTACGAAGTGGGCTTCAATGACCCGCGCTACTTCATCCGCGTTTTTTCGGAGGAGTTTGGGGTGCCGCCGGGCGAGTGGCGGAAAGGGAAGCCGGTTTGACCGGTTTTCAAAATCAGTTAAATTTCGGGTTTGAAAATCGGCCAAATCGGTTTTTCAAAAAAATTTGAGCGTCGTCAGGGCATTGTGCCTTGACGACGCTTTTTTCTATACCTCGCACCGCAAAGTGCGAAGCCGCTTTTGTCATACTGAGCGCTGCTAATCAAAATAGTAGGCCGAAAGCCATGCACAAAACCTCACAGCGCGAAGTATAAACAATTGGCTTTAAACAACTTAAATATCTACCCGGACAATAGTCCACACCAGCCGGACAATACTCCTCCTCGAAAAGACAATGCTCCACACCGCCCGGACAATGGTGAACAAGCCCCAGCGGGGACCGGCCACACTTTTGCCCCATCCTCCCCGGAGGAAGTTTTCACACCATTTTCTTCAAACCTTTCACACTTTTTTTTCAATGAAAAAGGCAATCGTCAAGATGGCATTTTTAATGCCTATCATCTTTCTGGCTACCCGCAGCTGGGGCCAGGACACACTCATCGCGAACAACCTGACTCACAGGGTTGAGTATTCAGGGGCAGCGCAAGACTTTATCGTCCCCATGACCGGTGTTCATTTTATCCGGTTGGAATTGAGGGGCGGTGACGGTGGTCAAAGTTGCCGTTTTTATGAGGGGTCTCCAACCATAAACGAGAAAACTCCCGGCGGAGACGGTGCCAAAGTCAGTGGTTTTTTTGCCGTCGGGTACGGTCCGGGGGAAATCCGGCCCGGCTCAATGATCCGATTCGTGGTGGGCGGTACGGCAGGAGAAATGGATCATGTCGGGTTTGAAGCGGCGGGCTACCCAAACGGCGGCGGGGGAGGTACAGGCGTTTTGGCCATGACCGGCGGGAATGCCCTCAGCGTGATAGCAGTCGCTGGCGGCGGCGGTGGTGCTTATCAGTCTCAATTCTTCGCTACTTTTCATTACCCGGCACAAGGTGGGCGGGCCTCTGAAAACGGTGGAAACGGGTTAGGAGGTGGAGCTGTCGGTGGTATAAATGGTACCGGAGGGGAAGGTACGAATGGTGGTGCCGGCGGCGGCGGTGCAAACTTTATGGGTGGCAACATCAAACGCAATGGCATTGACGAGGACGGTGGCGGTGGCAAAGGCTATCCTTCGGGAGGCAGCTCTGATCTGGTAAGAGAGAACCCGGATCAAATAGCAGCTACCGGGGCAATTGGAGAAGGTGCATTTGGCTTCGGAGCGGGTGGTGCTGGTACCACTTACAACGCATTCTTTGAAACCCGCTATTCGTCAGGCGGCGGTGGCGGTTACAGCGGCGGCGGCGCAGGCCCGAATGGTGGCGGCGGCGGCGGGAGCTTCCTTGCCCCGTCTGTTTTCAAACCCGTTAAAGAGGACGGTGGCGCTGCGATGCCCTCAACGAACGGCCACGCCATTTATCGGTGCATCACGAATGAAGCCGAAGCTTGCCAAATTGCTGCCAAAACCTTCACCTGGGTCGGTGGAACCGGCAACTGGGACGATGCCTCCAAATGGTCGCCGGCTGGCATCCCCGGCATGTGCGACGTGGTCAACATTGCCCCGGCGGCAAAGACCACCATCAACCTTAACGGCTTTCGTTTTGTGAAAAAAATGACGCTCGGCGGCGCGGGAATCATCGGCGGAACAGGCAGCCTGACCGTCAAAGAAGGCCTGACGGTCAACACCACCGGCGGATTCGAGCAGGAAGGTGCCGTCAATTCACTCGCTTTCACCACTTGGCAACAGGGATACATTGGAGCAATCTCGCCACGCACCTGGGCACCGGGGTCCGGTTATCATACCTACATCGTTTTTCGTGGCACCGTTTCGTTTGAAAAGAACTTTTTGATCCGGCCAAACGCCTTGCTGTCGCTTTCTCCGCAGACATTGGCAGATATCAACATCCCCAACAAATGCACCATCACCGTGCAGGAAGGTGCCGAATTGCAGGCCACTTGCAACCTCAACGCCGCCATCGGCAGCCACGTGGTGGTCAATTCGGGCGGGGCTTTGAAAGCCGTCAAACTGAACATTTTGGCCGGTGGAAAAATTACCCTCGACAACGGCGCAATACTCGATCACTTCGTCGCCGGGCAAAAACTGCCGGTCAACGTGTCGGGTACGCTCGTCGCCAGCAACGGCTTTTCCAGCAACGCGAAATACACCCTTGCCTCGGGCGGCAAACTGGAAATGAACAACTCCGATGCCTCGTTGCCCACCGATTTTACCTGGCTGGCTGGCGGCACGATGACCCTTCCGACCGGAGCGGCTTTGACGATGGCGAACGATTTTTCCATCCCCTCGCAAAGCAGTCTGAACATTTCGGGCGGCACTTTGAACCTCGCCGCGATCCTTGGCAACCTTGGAACAATCAATTTTTCTGCTGGCAAAATCGTCCTGAATAATGCCGCGGTGAGCCTCCCGGGCGGGAACTTCGTCTGGACGGGCGGCACATTGCAAATCCCCTCCGGGAAAACTTTGACCCTGCCCACACAAGTCAACGGCGCGGGCAGAATCATTGAAATCGCCACCAATTCGACCCTAAACTTGCCGGAAATGACCTTTTCCGGGAAAATCGTCAACTACGGAACGGTCAACGTGCCAGCCGGAATCGGATTCAATATTTCAGGAAATGGCTCGATTGACAACCGCGGTTTACTCAAAAACAGCGGCACCATCAACGTGCCCATCAACGGTTCAGGTTTCGTCAACAGCGGCACGTACACGGGCAAAGGCAATTTTACAGGCTCGTTCAACTGCACAGCTTCGGTCATCCGACCCGGCGACGGCGGCCCGGCCAAAATCCTCATCGGTGGCGCAAACTCGTTTGACGGCACGCTGGAAATCGAACTAGGCGGCACAACTCCCGGCACACAATTCGACCAGGTGAATGCCCTCGCCAACTCCTTCGAAGAGGGCATCAACCTGAACGTGGAGGGTATGCAGGTCGTCGTCAGTTTGATCAATGGTTTCCGCCCGACGGCCGGGCAAACGTTCACCGTGCTGAGCGGCTCGTTCATCATTGGCACGCCAGCTGTGCCTGTTTTCCCGGCTGGCGTTACCGGTAAGGTCGAGATCAGCGGTGGCCAGTTGAACGTGAAAATCACCGGAGTTTCCATTTGAGGCTCTGCGCCGAAAACTCGTTTTTCAA
>JBEBHD010000146.1:0-13046 GCA_040080915.1 Saprospiraceae bacterium | reverse complement strand
GCCCCAACAGATCAAAAACCCGTACCGTCACCGGCTCGCCTTCCGGCACACCACTCCACTGCACCATGCCCGTGGTCGGGTTGGGCCACAGTGTCACGTCTCCCCCTCCTTTGGAGGGGGTCGGGGGGAGGCTTGTTGTCTGCTCCACCCACACCGTTTTGCACTTCGTATCGCTGCCGTACTGGTTGCTCACCGTGAGGCACACTTCGTAGGGGCCAGCCGCCGGGTAGGTGTGCGAGGGGTGCTTTTCGGTACTGCTGTTGGCGCTGCCGCTGGCCGGGTCGCCGAAGCCCCAGAGCCAGTCGGTGGGTTCGTACCACGACACGGAAGTGTAATCCACACCCAGGCCGGGCGTGCGGTCGTAGCGCCAGTTGGCCAGCGGGTGGTTGTTGAGGCCGAGCGTGTCGCAAGGCGAGCCGTCCACGGGGCCGAGGCGGAAGTTGGGGAAGTGGGGTAGGCCATTGAATGGGTATTCCAATTGAAAATAGTTCTGCTCAAAAGCGCAAGCAGCACCGGCCCGCTCGGGGTGTTTCATGCGGTGCAGGCATTTTTGCCCGTTGTAGGGACGGCAGTAGATCATGCCGTCGGGGCCGAGTTCCATGGTGCCGATACTGCCGCTGAGGAAGCAGACGGGCGGGTCGGCGGTGGCTACGACCTGCATGCTGCTGCCAAGGTCAGCGGCGTGTATATCGAATTGCAGCAGCCTGCGGTTTTCAGCAGCATACAAGTACCGGCTGTCCGCCGACCAGGCCAGACCAGCGAGGCGCTCGATGTCGGCCATGTTCTGTATTTTGACATGAACGGGGTTGAATAGGGTGCCTGTGCAGCGGTCAAAATCGAATACTTTAAGGTCATCCTGCGAATCGAAGCGTGCCAGTTTGGAGCCGTCAGGAGAAAATACGATTTGGCCGCCATACACTACCCCAGTGTCCACGGCTCCGATTTCTTGATATTTGGTTTCGATCCCGTCAGGGGTGAGTAAGATAAGGTAGTATCGGTTACTGAACTTCTTTGCTGCTACTATCCACCAGTCTCGTCCGTTTGCATGGCGCACGGCATGTACGCCGTGGTAGTGGATGGTGTCAGAAACAATTGCCTCGTTTTTAGAAATAGTGGCACCTTTTCCATTGTTCGCCGACATATCAACAACGGTATGCAGGACATCCTTAAGAAAGGATGGAGAGAGAGAAGGAATATGGAAAAAATGGAAAAAATTTGAGTTGCCTGGATATTGCATGAGAATCATACCATTTTCGCGTCTATAACCGTCATTGTCAGCACACGAAAGCTCGTACAGCAGTCCAGGATTCAAGCCTTCACTATTTTCAAGCGCAGTCCCGTCGGCTTTCTCAATGTAACATCCGTTGCTATAAATTATTAATTGTCCTGACGAGTCGCAAATTGATGCGTTAGTTCCATCTAGAGAAATGGGGCGTTGGGTTGCATGTAAATTTAGCGAATCGTTAAATATCAGGAAAATACGGTTGGAGAGAGTTTCAGATGAGTATCTGTAACACAGCGCCCAAACGTTATCCTGTTTTTGGGCATATATGCTCGAAAAGGACGCGGCCAACAGCACCAACAAGGTGAGTATCCATTTCATGGTGGTAGAAATATAAAACCAGCCCCTATGCTGTCCGGGAGTATAGGGGCTAGTTGGGTTAAGAAAAAGTTAGCGCTTGATCAGATGTATCTTGCGGGTTGCCAGCAAGTTGTTGTCAAGTGACAACAACTGAATAAGGTGCAGTCCCTCTGGCATCTTGTCCAGATTGGCGAAACCTGTGGCGCTTATGACTTCGCCAAGCAGTTGTCCAACGGCGCTGAACACCCGTACGCGTACCGTCTGGTCGCCGGTACCTCGCCAGTACACTTGTCCGGTGCTGGGGTTGGGAAACAGCATGATGCTGCTCGGACCGCCCGCAACCGTTTCCGGTTTTTGCGGTCGGCGCATTTCCTCCGGCAGGTCGCAGATTTCGGCATCGTCGTAGCTCGCTCCAGTCATGTGCGCTACAATGGCTCGTGCTTCGTACACCGCATCGCCGCCCTCCAGCGGGCACATCTCAGCGATGGACTCCAAGGTCGCCAAATCGCCTGTCGCCAAAGTGTCGTTCAGCAGCAGGCCGAACACGATACTGTTCACAGCCTTGTGGTTGTCGGCAGGCGTGATAGAAGTGCTGATCGCCGCGTTTGCCGTCAGCAGCATCTGGATTTTTGCCCGCATAGATATCTGAAGCGTATCATGGTACAAGGTGTACTGCGTCCGCACGGCCGTGCTGTGCAGCACTGCCGAATCGTACTGCGACACCAAAACGGAGGTGTCGCCCGCTTGCCGCAGGCTGTCAAGCGCCAGCAGGTCGGCCATGCCGTCGTGCCAGCCGAGGCGATACAGTTCCAGTAGCGAATCCTGCGCGGCGCTGAAAGCAAAAATTTTGCTGCGCTCTTCGGCGATGTAGGCCAAGCGACCCGTGGAGAGACTGTCGTTGTCGGCTTTGAAATCTTCAAATTGCTGCGAAAAATTTTCCAAAGAAGGATGCCGTAGCACCTTGCGGTACAGGCGGTATGCACCTTTCCATTGCATTTCATGCACGAACGGATCGGGGAAAAAGTCGCCTGCCGCTATGTCCTGGTCCAAAATCGTGGGCACGGAACTTTCCGGCACCCGTGGCGGCGCAAAGAACGGGAAGGTACAGGCGGCGCAGCCAGCATACGTGGTGCCTGTTTCGTCAAAAAACCAGATTTCGTCAGGCCAAACTGGTGGGTTGAGCGATGTATTGGCATTGCCGTCAACAAGAAAACGAGAATACTCCGGATCACTAAAATTCCTCCCCCCCAAACAATTCCCCGAACTCGCGCTCAAGTCCCAGATGTTACCGGTGTGTTTTTGTTCACCGACAAATGCTCCGGCGTTGAGTTGCAGGCCGGTGCAGTGGGTATTCATACTGTTTCCGCGCACGGCATCGGTGAACTCGGCCATGTCGAGGAAGAGCAAGCCAATATCGGTGTTGTCCACGCAGTTGCACTGCACGGTGTTGCTCACGCCCGCGCTGCTGTGGATGGCCGTGCTGGTGCCCAACCCGTTGGCTACCTGGGTCACGGTGTTGCCCGTCAGGTCGCTGAACAGCGCCCCTTCGGCCAGTATGCCCGTGTACACGTTGGGTTGGGTCTCGTTCACTACCGTGTTTTCGTGTACGGTGCCGGACACGCCGTTGCGGTACCCGATACCGATGCCGCCCTGCTCCATCGTGACGGTGTTTTCGCCCGCGTCCCAGCCCTCCAGGCCTACGGGCGCGGTGCCACCGGAAGGCGTGTAGCCGAAGCCGAACTCGTTCATCTCGATGCCGCGGGTCAGGTTGTTGTCGGGCGTGAGTGCCCCGGTGATCGTCACGGTATTGGTACCGATGGCGCTGATAGGGTGCAGCGGTTCGTTCAGGCCGGATCGGATGCCGAAGTGCCGGGCGGTGATGGTGTTGTCGAACAAACGTACATCGCGGGTGTGGCTGTTGGACCAGTCAATGCCCGTGTTCACGTTGGTCATCACGGTGCCTTGCACTTTTCCGGCGTAGTTGATGGCTCGGATACCGGTTTTGCAGTTGTTGAACGTCATGGTTGAAAATGGAAAGTTGATATTGAACCAGTCGGCGCCCTTGCTGGCCAAATAAATGCCGTAGCCCTCGTGCTGGTACACCGGGGTTTGATCCACGGAGTTCATGCCATTGAAAGTCATGTTTCCGATGTTTCCGGTGGAGTTGAAGCCGATGATGCCGTTGGCGAGTGCGGAGAAGGTGTTGGAACTGAACAGATTGAAATCCCGGTATTGGTTGAGCCGGATGCCGCAGTAACCCCGAGCCTCAACCGGTTCGGGCATACCGGAGTACGGTGCTTTGATGGCTGCCGCAGCGGTCGAAAAACTGTTGCCGGTCATCGCGAGGATATTCACCCGCTTGTCGGCCTCCGGCACGCCGTTCATGTCAAGGTTGAGGCCGATGTAGTTGTCGGAAAAGTCGTTGGAGACCAACTTGATCGTGGAACCCGGTTTGGCATCTATGGCGAATCGGCAGTCTTTGATGGTGCTTGTGGTTGCCACCAAGGTGGCTCCCGGCTCCAGTGTTAATCCAGTGGCCAATGTGTCGCAGGTAAAGAGGTCGGCATTGAGCATGGTGAAGGTGCTGCCCGCCCGCACAAGTATTTGGGTGCCTGGCAAGAGATAGAGCGTCGGACGGAACGCCCCGCCGGAGCCATCAAACGAGTAATCCTGGTCAACCTCCAAAACACCTTCTATTGTTTTATGCTCCACGAAGGTACCGCTGGGCACATTCTCTAAACGCCCCGCCGCGATGAGGTCGGAGACTTTGCCACTTATGGGCACTTCAACCAAGCGTCTGACAACTTCAAACACAGAAGCACCACTGCCAGAAAACGAACCACAATTAGTTTCTTCCTGTGGTGCCAAATCCACATAAATAAAATGGTCCAGGTCGGATTGATTGGTACTGGGTTCCAGTGAAAACCGAATCTGGCTGGATAGCGACTGTAGATCGGGCAAGTCGTCAACCTTCAAAAAAAAGCGGCGCCAGGTTATGTTATTATCAATATACCAATCTTCAAAAGCAAACGGCAAATCACCGAGGTAGTTGAACCCGGACAAAGGGTCTGTTGACTCCGCCAAATTGCCGATTGAAACCCTGATGTAAAAATCGCTGCTACATCCTTCGATATCGCGTGCATTCGTAACAAGGGTGTTTATCAAAATCTCGTCGCAAAAAGGCAAAATCTGCGTTTGATTGGTACTGACAGTCAAAGCCCCTATGGGGCAGTCGCATTGTGATCGGAGGGTGACAAAATTGGACATCAAAAACAGGTGTGTCAGAATCAGTAGCTTTGCGCACCAGCTATGCGGCGTGCGGCGTGCGGGCCAGATCATGTCCGTCTCCGCCGGAAGAAATACATTGTCTCATTGGAAAAAATTGTTTTGGTGAAAAAATCGGGTGATGAGTGTCGTGTCGCGAGCGCTCCCGGACGGTGCTCGGCGAATGCGACGCTACGAAGGTAAGCAAGCGAACCGGCATCTCCGTGTTAAATTTTTGAAGACTGTGTGAATGCCGTGTTTTTTTGTGTCAATGCGGCTGTTGGCCGATCAAACAAAAAAAATGCCCCGGCACCTCGTATGAAGTCCGGGGCATTTTGTGTGAACCACGTTCGTTCCTGAACAAGGGCATATTCGCACGAGCAGAACACGCACTGACTCTCCTACTCAGAAACCTTCTATCCCTTACTTGTCCCCTTCAAAGGCGGAAAAGTCGAACAGCAGGGAGAATCGCAGCGTATTATCCAAGGGGTTGCGCTGGTTGGTCGTGGGCACGAGGTAGGAAAAATTGATGCCGAAGACGTTGTACTTCACGCCGAGGCCCACGCTGAAGTACTTGCGGTTGCCTTTGGAATAATGTTCGAAGAAGTAGCCCGCGCGGACGGCAAACTGGTCGTCATACCAGTATTCGGCTCCGATACCAGTGGTAATTTCTTTGATCTCTTCACTGAAACCGCCTGGCGCATCACCAAAGGATTTGAACACACCACGAATGGGCGAGTATTGCTTGTAGTCGGGTATCAAGTCGCCGTCTTCGTCAATATCCGGGCGGGGCGTAGGCACGAGTAGTTTGTTGAAATCGGTCGTAAACGTCAGCGTGTTGAACTGGTCGAGGTTGACTTTCCAAGCCAAGCCCAAGCCGAGGTTGGTGGGGATGTAGTCTCGGTTTACGGAGTTGGTGTAGGTGATCTTGGAGCCGAGGTTGGTGATAGCCGCGCCGATGGTGAGTTCGCTGCCGGTTTTTATGATCTTGAGCGGGGTTTTGTAGGTAAACGAGATATCGGCAGCACCGGCGATGCCTGGCTTGATCTCGTTGCCCTCCACAACCTGACCGGTAGCCAAGTTGGAGTAAATGAACTTGGCACCGATGGCCGCCGAAAACTTGTTCGACAGCTTGCGGGAATAGGCTCCCGCCACCTCAAACTCGTTGGGGCGGCCTTGGCCAAGGGGGCCGCCATTTTCGTCGGTAAACTCAATATCGCCCAGCGAGAAGTAGCGCAGGCTCATCCCGACGGTTTGGAGTTTGTCTATCTGCATATAAGCCGACAGGTAGGCGAGGTACACGTCCTGCAGGCCGAGGTTGCGCATCCATGGGGTGTAGGTAGCGGAGAGAGCGACTTTTTTGTCAGCAAAAGCCAGTTTGGACTGGTTGTAGTGCATACCGTTGGGATCGGCTGAGGTAGCAATGCCTACATCGCCCATGGCCCCCCCGCGAGCGTCCGGCACAATGCGCAAAAACGGAACGGCCGTGGTCACGGCATTGGCGCACCGTTCGCCGGTGGGTATTTGCTGGCCAGTGATGGGGTTGTAGCTATAGCCTTGGCCGTCAATGCACTTGGGCACCAATTGAGCACTAAGCGCTGTTGCAAGCAGAAGGGGCATGGCCATCAACAGCGACTGTATCAGGGACTTCTTCATGTTCGTAGGTAATAATTTAGTGGCTGAATGTTTTGCTTGTCCGGATGGTAAACCGGTCGGCTGCAAAAAGCGTGCAAAAATACACGATCTCTTTGGCATTCCGGCTTACGAAGTTGCTTGACGCGCAGTGCGGTGGCTTGGTTGTCCGTACAAAGCGGTTTTACAGCGGCTTTTTGGGGCAATTTTTTTTTGTTTTAAAAATGCGGCTTTTTGAAACAGGGGTGCTCTAATTTTGGCGCCCCGCACACCCTTGGCCTTGGCTATACCATGCAGTACGACGAATTCGGTTTTTTAGAAACGGAACCAGCCCCGGAAGAGCCGCACATCCCCATGCGGAAACGATTCCCGCTGGCGGGTACCGACTACATGGGCGGGCATTGCGCCGATGGTTGGGAGTACCGCAGTGTGTTTGCCGGTTCCACCTTGGCAGCCTCATACGCTATGTTGAAATTATTTCTCCAAGAGGAAGGCTACGCCGACGTGCCCGTGCCGCAAACCGCCGAAGACCTGCGCCTTTTTCGCCGCCCCAGGGTACGGCAGTTGCAATTGTTCAGCGAGCACGGCTATGTCCACAACCCGGTCAGGATTTTGTTTCATAGCGACAAAAAAAAGCGCAACGCACTGATTTTGTGCGTGTATAACGAAGAGGCAGAGCGGCACCTGCTGCGCTTTCACGGGGTGGCCGAGTAGGTGTTTTTTTCATATTGAATTTCAACAAATGTGTGCGGCGGTGCGGCAAAGGCTTGAACGGGGACTGGCAAGGGCACTATTTTCGATCCCGAAAAATAGCCGCCGATCATGTACCAGCGCCAAATTCCTTTCCTACGCCTGATCATCCCCTGGCTTGCCGGCATCGCGGCAGGGGCCACGTTTGATTGGCCGATACCGGGTATCGAGTACTGCCTTGCCGCAGGGGCGGCGCTGTTGCTGCTGCTGGCGAAGTGGCGGTTTGCCTACCAGTTTCGCTGGACTTTCGGCGCTTGTGCGTTCGCGCTGGTTTTTGCAACGGGCTATTGGCTGGCCTACCGGTGCGACGAACGCAGGCAAACGGCGCATTTCGCCCGTGTTTGCCCCGATGCCGAGGTGTTTTCCGGTATCGTGAGCGATGCCCCGGCAAAAGGAACCCGGCTAAAAGTACGCCTGCGCGTGGAGGCAGCAGGCGTATCAGCCGATTCCATGCAGGCCTGTACCGGCAATATCCTGCTGCTGTTCAGCCCTACTGCCGAGGCAGAGCGGCTCCGTTACGGCGACCGCATTTGGGCGCGGGCTACTGTTCGGCCCACGGATGCAGCCAAAAATCCGCATGCTTTCGACTACGGGCGGTACCTGCATTTTCAAAATGTCCACCACCAAGCGTTCGTCAAAGACAGCACTTTCGGGCTTGTTTCGAGCGGCCACGGCCACCCGATTTGGCGGATGGCGTTCCATTGGCGGGAGCGGCTGCTGGCCGTTTTGCACGAGCACTTTCCCGATCGGGACGAGTACGCCGTGGCTTCGGCCCTGCTGGTCGGTTACAAGGAAGACCTGTCCGAAGAACTGCGTGCCAGCTACGCCGAGACCGGCTCGATGCATGCCCTGGCCGTTTCAGGCACCCACGTCGGTTTGATGTACGCCGCCTTTCTGTTCCTGCTACGGCGCATGCCTTGGCGCGGAAACACCCGCCGCTGGGGCGAAACCAGTGTCGTACTGATCGGCATTTGGGCCTTCACACTGCTGACCGGAGCCACCGCCTCGGTGATGCGAGCCTCCGTTATGTTCACTTGTTTTTTGATGGGCAAGGCCATCCGGCGCACGGCTTCCATTTGGAACATCCTCGGTGTGTCCGCTTTTTTGTTGCTCTGGCTAAACCCCTATTTCCTGTTCGATGCGGGTTTTCAGTTGTCGTACGCGGCAGTGGCGGGTATCGTTGTGTTTTACCCGATGCTCCAAAAAGCATTACCGCGCCTGCCCAAGTGGGCCGACTTGCCTTGGAGCATTCTATTAATCGGTGTGGCTGCGCAATTGGGCACGATGCCGCTGTCGCTGTACTATTTCCACCAGTTTCCGGTGTATTTCTGGCTGGCAGGGTGGGTGGTAGTGGTCGGCGGTGCCGTGTTTTTGTGGAGTGGTTCCGTGTTGGTACTGCTGGATGCTGTGGCACCTGTACCCGCCGACTGGTTGGGTTGGCTGCTGTGCCAAATGTTGCGGGCCATGAACTGGGCCGTTCAGGCCATCCAGCATCTGCCCGGCAGCGTGTTTTCCGGGATATGGATCACGGGTTGGGCAGCGGTGGCATTGTATATTTTTATCGGGCTGCTGACAGGGGCTGTCAGGATGCGCAATCCACGGCTACTCCTCAGCGCGTTCGGTGTGCTGGCCTTGCTCGGCATCGGTCGGGCAGTGCGGGAGGTTCTCATCTGTGACCAGCGCGAAGTGGTGTTGTACCACCAAAACCGGCGGCTGATCGTGGATTTTTTTGATGGCCAACGGCTGCTGATCTGGACGGACTCGCTCGATACACGCCGCGAGCGTTTTGCCGCGCAAACAAACCGCTGGGCGCACGGTGCCCGCTTGAGCAGCCGCCCGCCGCCTAATTTTGAAAGACCTTACCGGGAGCCAAATCTGCTCGTTCAACCGCCCTTTGCGCAGTTTTTTGATTTGAAAATGGTCGTCTTGGGGCATCGCAGTCAATTGCCCAAAACCGGGCACCAGGCCACCCCGGTAGATGTGCTCGTGCTGCGAAACAACGTCAAAATTCGACTCTCCGATTGCCTTCGCTGCTTCCCCTGCCGCTTGGTCGTGCTCGACGCGACCAACAGTCTGCGGCAAGCAGAGCGCTGGCAAGCCGAATGCCGCGACCTCGGGCTTCCGTTTTACGACGTGCGCGAAATGGGTGCGTGGTGCATGGACGTGGCACCTGCCGATATGGCCCGGTTCCGGGGGGCAGATGTGGGTGGGAATTGAATTTGTATACTTCGCTCTGCGAGGTATAACCAGTTGTACTTCGCGCTGCGAGGTTTTGTGCATGGCCTTCGGCCTAATATTTTGATTAGCAGCGCTCAGTATGACAAAAGCGGCTTCGCACCTTGCGGTGCGAGGTATACATACAAACAAAATACTAAACCATGATACTCAGGAAAATCATCCGCCAATTTCACTTCACAAAAGCCGAGCGCCACGGGGCTGCGGCCCTGCTTTTTTTGATCGGCTGTACCGTACTCGCACCGGAATTGTACCGGTGGCAGCAAAAGCCGGAGGCGACAGATTTCTCGGACTTTGAAAAACAGATTGCCGAGTACCGAGCCGCAAATCGGGAAACGACGAAGCCGGTAGCCGAAACGGCAGCCCTTTTTTTCTTCGACCCAAACAATGCCCCGGTGGAAACCTTGTTGGCACTGGGCATACCGGAGCGTGTAGCACATACCATTGCCCGATACCGGGAGCGTGGCGGACGGTTTCGCACTGCCGACGATTTGGGGAAAATATACACCCTGCCCGAAGAGGTCTTCGAGCGTTTGCGCCCCTACGTGCGTATCGGCAGCGGCAATGAAAAAGCCGCAAAAAAAGAACCGGGCAAAGCCGAGCCGGAAGCATTTGCCTTCGACCCCAACACCGCCGGGGAGAGCGATTTACTGCGACTCGGCTTGCCGCAGGACTTGGTAAGGCGGCTGCTGCGTTACCGCGAAAAAGGCGGTTATTTTTTTGAAAAGGCCGATTTCCGGAAACTGTACGGGATGACGGATGCTGCGTTCCAGCGATTGGAGCCGTACATTGCCATTACTCGATCTGAAGCTGCTATCCGCCCGGCGGCATACGCTGGCGGGCGGGCCAAAGCGGCAGAGCCGTCCAACATTGACGTGAACTCGGCAGCAGCACAAGATTGGCAACAACTACCCGGTATCGGCGCGGCGCGTGCGGGCCAGATCGTGCGTTTTCGAGAAAAATTGGGCGGATTTGTGCGGATCGAGCAGGTGGCCGAAACCTTCGGGCTGCCCGACAGCGTGTTTCAAACCATACAACCGTACCTACGCGTGGAGGCACCGCTACTGGCAAAAATCAATTTGAACACGGCTACCGAGGCGGAGTTGAACAACCACCCCTACATCAATTTCAAGCAGGCAAAACTGATCGCAGCGTACCGGGAGCAGCACGGGGCATTTACTAAACCACAAGATATACAACGCATTGCAGCCCTGTCCGACAAGGACTGGTTGAGCCGGATAATGCCGTATCTGAGTGTCGAATGACGGAGAAATCAGCGCCGGTGCTTGATCGTGCAGCCGATGGCCCGGGTAAAGTCCGGCTCGGGCCTTTCGTCGCGCAGCAGTGCTTCCACGGCGTTTTCAACAAACTTGCGCCGCACGGCAGCGGGCGTTTCGGGGTTGTCGTCAATGGCCCCGATGTAGCGTACCACCAAGTTTTTGTCGAGCACGAATGCATGCGGCGTGCGGTTTGCGCCAAACTTGGGATAAACTTCCTGGCCCGAATCGCACAGGTACGCAAACGGGTAGCGCTTTTCCTTGGCCCGCTTCACCATCTCCGGGTAGCTGTCTTCCACCACGATGGTCGGATCGTTGGGATTTATAGCGATCACTGGATACCCCAACGGGGCGAATTTGCGGTGCAGGTCAATGACGCGCTGTTCGTAGAGCTGGGCGTACGGACAGTGGTTGCAGGTAAAGATCACTATGAAGCCTTTGGCCCCTGGTATTTTGGCCAAGGAGACCATGTTTCCGTCCACGTTGCGGAGGGAAAAATCTTCGGCTTGGTCTCCCACAACATAAGCAACAGGCTCGTAGCCCGTGCTGCCGATAGAAAAAGTCGCGGCCAAAAAAAGCAGTAATCGGATGGGATGTTTCATGTGTGTACAGAGTATTAAAGTGAAAAAGAAATCGAGCAGGTCGGAACTGTACGGCAATCACCGACTACCAATGCGACGCATCTTGGGTACCTTGTTGACCTTGCGCAGGAACGTGAAAACAAATTCTTCGAGGTCTTGGTAAGAATCGAATTTCTCCGGGTGCAAATCGCGGTCTTTGCCGCAGATCATGACCGTGGCGGGAATAGCGCCGTTCCAGTCGGGGTGTACTTTAGGAATCCAAGAGTCGGCATTTTGGTCAGCCAGCACGGCCACTTCTGGTTTGAGTTTCCATTTTTTCAAAAAAGGAATAAGGGCAGGCTCGATCCGGCTTTTGAAATCCAAGCTGATCAAGATGACTTGAAAGTCCTCGCTGGCGAGGTCTTGGTGCATCTCATCGAAACAGGGCAGTTCGTCTACGCAAGGTGCGCACCACGTGGCCCAAAAGTTGACCAGGAGGACGGTGTTTTCGCCCGCTCGATTGATGCGTTCTTCCAATTGGGCGAAATCGTCATAAACGGTGAAGTCTTGCGCGGGCAGCAGGGCTGCGAGCAGCAAAATCGGCAGGAGAGACAGATAAATTTTACGCATGGCAGGAAAACCGGAATGAGACGTATTAAAAAAAAGCCATGCAAGAAACGAACACTTGCCGAAACAACAAGTGCTTTTAACATTTTTTCCGACGAACGTCGCAGTTGGCATTTTTTTAAAAAACAAGTCCTTCGAACAAAAACTGTTCGAAGGACTCATATTCAAAATAGATGCCAAATTTTTGTTACGCTGGAACGGTAGATTCCGGGTGGACAATGGTGTGATCCACGAGAATGCGGCCACAGTGCTCGCAGGCGATGATCTTTTTGTGCAGGCCGATTTCCAATTGCACCTGTGGAGGCACTTGGTTGAAGCATCCACCGCAGGAGTTGCGCTCCACAGTGACTACGGCCAGGCCGTTCCGGTAGGTCGTTCGGGTTTTGTCGTATGCTTTCAGGAGGCGGTCTTCGATACCGTCACGGGCTTTGCCGCTCTTGTTGCGCAGCTTGTTCTCCTCGTTTTCGGTTTTTTCGATGATGCCCTGCAACTCCACTTTTTTGGCATCAAGGTCTTTTTGCTTGGCCTCCTGTTTGGCCTCTGCGATAACGAGGTTTTCCTTTTGTGCGTCCAATTTCACCTTGGAATCGCGCATCTTTTTCTCGGACAGCTGGATGTCAAGGTTGGCCAGTTCGATCTCCTTTTGCAGGGCTTCGTACTCGCGGTTGTTTTTTACCTCGTCGAGCTGTTTTTGATATTTTTTAATGTTGCTCTCGGCTTCCTTGGCAATGGCCTGTATCTGGGCGATTTCCTGCTCAGCCTCCTTCACGCCGGCACGCAGTTTTTTGCCACGGGTGTCCAAGCCAGCAATTTCGTCCTCCAAGTCGGCTACTTCCATGGGCAGTTCGCCCTTCAAGATGCCAATCTCGTCCAACTGAGAGTCAATTTGTTGGAGGCTCCACAGTTTTTGCAGTTTCTCGGTGATGGTTGCTTCTACTGTCATTGAGTGATTGAGTGATTGAGTGATTGAGTGATTGGCCGGGCACGGGGTACCGTTATCGGCCAAAATGGGCGCGTTTTAGAGCGTGTATAGAATTCAGTGCCGAGGCGAAAGCGAGCAAATTTTGTTTCAGGCAAGGCAAAATTTGCAGCCATAGCCGGGTGATTATGGCGAAAATT
>JBEBHD010000009.1:0-44026 GCA_040080915.1 Saprospiraceae bacterium | reverse complement strand
ACCCACGGGTTGACAAACCGAGCGTACCCGCCCCCTAATCCTTTACCTAATAACGCTCAGTTTGGCCACCTTGGCCGCGCCGGTCAGGCCGTTTTCCAAACGAACAAAATAGGTGCCCGACGGCATTCCAAGCACATCAATATAGAAGCGGTTGTCGCCAGCGTAAACGTGTACGTTTTCGTTGGACATCAACGAGCCGCCGACGCTGTGTACGCTCAAGCGGCCGCGGTAAGAGTCCTTGGACTGGAAGCCCACCTCGGCTGTGCTGCGTGCCGGGTTGGGGAAAATGGCGATCTTGTTGCCGGTGTCGAAAGCGTCGTCCACCACCGTGACGGAACCGCCGTAGTAGCATTGCGGGTCCACGATGTAGGGGCTGCCAACAAGCGACACCTTATCGTACGAATCGAACAGGCTTTCCTGCATCACCCAGTTGTTGGCACCAAGCCAGTCCTGCAGCAATGTGGCAAACACCTGTCGGTAGTCATGCTGCGTGCCCTGTAGCTGGTTCCCGGCAGACAGGTTGCTCAGGTTCACATTGGTGCCCGACACGCCGGGTTGTACGGTTTTTCCAAAAATATACATCGGAGCCAGGGTGCCGTGGTCGGTGCCAAAAGAGCCGTTTTCCTTGGCACAGCGGCCAAACTCGGAAAATGTGCAGGCCACGGCTTTCTCGGAGATGGACATTTTGTCGAGGTCTTCAAAAAACGCCTGCACGGCTTCCGACATGGTTTTCAGCAGTGTGGCGTGCGTGCCGACCGACGTGTCGCCCGAATCCACCTGGGCGTTGTGCGTGTCGAATCCGCCGAGCGAGCAGAGGTATATTTTAGTTTTGCAGCCGCCGCGAATGAGCCGCGCCACCGTGCGTAACTGCCGGGCCAGATCAGTGTCCGGGTAGGCTTGCACATTGGTGCCCGAGTTGAACACATCGGTGATGCGTTGGGCGTATTTGTTCACGCTTTGCTCCACGGACATGATGAACTCCAGTTCGTCGCCGTGCTCGCTGTCGGGCATGTTCAGGATGGGCGCACCGCCAATGGTTTGCACCAAAGAGTAAAAACCGGCAGGATCTTGCCCGGTGAGGTTGATGGCATTTTGGTGCTCGGTCTCGGTATGAAAGCCGAGCGAGGGGTTGGAGTCGCCGATTTGGATACCCAGCGGGTCGGGCATGTCGGGCGTGGGGGCACCTTCCACATCGGGGAACAAGGCCTGCAGAGAACGGCCCATCCAGCCGGACTGGAGGTTGAAATTGTCCTGTGTGCCGTCGCCGCCGGTGAGCCACAAGTCGGTGCTTTTGAAGTGCGACTGGTTGGGGCTTTGGTAGCCCACGCCCTGCACGACGTTCACCCAGCCCTTGTCGTACATGGCCTTCACGGCGGACATGGCCGGGTGCAGGCCCACACGCTTGCTGTCCTTGAGCGTGGTGTCGAGATCAATGTACGCGCCCGCGCCCGTTTCCTGCAAGCGGGTAGTTGGGCGCAACGTGGCGTACTGGCTGTACTGGGCAATTGGGACCAAGTTATTTAGGCCGTCATTGCCGCCCTTGAGCTGGATGAGCACGAGGGCGCGTTCCTGAATATCGGAGCAGTCGCCGACGATTTTGGCCAGTCGGCTATTGGCGAACGGACGCATGGAAAAACCGTTCACGACGAAAGAAGAGACCCCGGCGGTGGGCAGTATTTTTAGAAAGTTGCGACGTTTCATACTCAGTGAGTGATTGAGTGATTGAGCGATTGAGTGATTGAGCGTAAGTGATCAGAATGTCTGGAACTCGGGGGAGTACATGATGGCGTTGAGCAGTCTTTCCAGTGGTATTTTGACCTCGGTCAGGTTGCCCGTGCTCAGGTAATTTTGCCACTCGTAGGTCCAGTCTGCGGGGGGCAGGTGGTCGAGGAAAACGTCGTCGTAGAAATAGTCGAAACGGTCGGTGCCGATCGTTTCGGGCAGGAGGTACTTGATTAGTTCCTGCACCAAGGCGTAGGGATCGGAGGGGTCGCTGAAAAAACCGCTGTTTTTGACCCAGGTTACAATATTCAGTTGCAGGCCTATGGAAGCAGTAGGGTTTGAGCCGTGGCTCATCCGCCCGGTGAGTAGCTGCTGGGGGAATTTGTACCGAGGGATGATCGTGCTGGAGTTGAACCACTGGCGGTTGTACTCCGGCTGTTGGTAGTAAGCGGGGTATCCGGCCACGTCGTTGGAGAAAAACAGCGGCAGCCCGCTGGGCAACAGCAAGCGCTGGAGGATGCCATTGGAGTACAGGTTTTCGTAGTGCCCGCGCGGGTTGGCGGTCGGGCTGGGGATGGTCAGGTTGAAAAACGAGATCATCTGCAGGGTCGTTTCGAGCGGGGAGCGGATCATGCCACCCACGATCTCATCTGCGTTGTCGGAATCGTCGGCATCGAAGAAATGCTGGCTTTGCAGCAGTTGCTGCACAACGGGCATGATTTCATAGTTACCCGTGCGGAAAACCGTGGCAAGCGGCTCAATAATATCGGTTTCGATCTCCGGTGTGATATTCCGGCTTACAAACCAGCGATACAGGCGGCGTACAAAATTGCGTGCCACCTCCGGCTGGGCAAAAACCATGTTCACAAAGTTGTCCAATTCTGTCCACATGGCGTTAGCGGTGGTGGCCCCAGCGATGACAGTTCCGTTGAATTTGCTGCTGAAGGTCTTGCTGCCAGTGTCGTGCTGCGCAATGGACACGATGCCGCGCGGGATGCCCGTTTCGGGGTCCAATTGGTCGCGTTGGTTGCGCACACGAAAGCCCGTAAACACGCGCGCGGCCTGCTCAATGTCGTATTCTGTATAGTTGGTATAATCGTCCGGGCCGATTTGCGGGCCTTTGCCGATGGTAAACAGTTCGAAGAACTCGCGGGCGAAGTTTTCGTTGGGGTTGGACTTGGTGTTCTGTTGGTTGTTGAGGTAAATCAGCATGGTATTGTCGGTCACCATTTTGGTCGCGAGTTTTTTGAAATTGCCCAGCGCGGCCCAGCGCAGCAGGGCGAGGTAGTCAAAAAAATGCGCGTTGCCGTAGGTGCCAGCTGTCACGATCAAATGCTGGTGCAGGAAAAACGTCATGCGGCTCGACAAGCCGGGATCGTAAAGGGCCTCGTTTACCCACCAACCCATGACGTAGCGGCGCAACACGAAGTCTTCCGCAGGCAGGGGCAGGGCTGGAATGGGCGGCAGTATCCAGGTGATGTTGTCCACTCCGGTGGTGGCCGGGTTGTCGTACACAGGCTGGGCCATTTGCGGGGCGGGTACCACGAGCAGCGACGTGACCGCCTGCGCGGCGGTCATGCCAGCCAGTTGGTCCACCTTGGCCTTGGTGTATCGGTAACTGGATCGGCGGAGCAGGTGCGCCGCCCGGCGGTGGCCCAAGGGGCCGGACAAGGGTGTAAGAGAAGCCATCTGCGCAGATTGTTTTTTTAGTTGGTGAAAAAAAACGCGGCTGGTTCGGGTTGTAGACTTTCCAGGTTTTTAAAACCTGGAAAGTCTGGATGCCCGCAGCCGGGGACGCGTCTTCGACGGAGGTACCAAGAAAAAGTTTAAACCGAGTTATCTCCAATAATCAACGGTTCCCCCTTGGGTTGGCTCCATGTTCGTTTTTGTATGCATCAATGTATTCTTGTTCAATTCGTTCTGCTTCTTTTCGCCCAGAAATATTGCGTACCAAAATGCGAGCAATGTATTTCAAAAAACCAGCAGCCAAGTTCAAAAAATCGACTTGATACCGCATACGCTTGGACATCCCATCTTTCCCGATCTTGCCGCTACTGATCCCATACTTGAATAGCGCATCGGGCTGTTCATCGTAGGTTCCATACAGATGGTTCGAACGATCACTTCTTTTGGAATTCCCGTGGTGCATCAAATGGCTTTATTTGAGTTCTCGGCCATGGCCCAACCGGCTTCGTTGGAATACGTTTCGGAGTTGTAGACCGCGACATAGTTCCATGCCTGGCCGGTACGCCGTTCGTAGGCATCCCCTGCAATGTACAGCAAAGGCTCAAAATCGGTGTCTTGGGGCATTCGTTCGGGGTGCGTCAATACATCCTCGTAAACCTCCCGGCCGTTGGCCACCGCACAGCACCGGGTGTACAAAAAAACATCGCCGGAAAAATACGCGCCCGGTTTGTAGGCGCTTTCGCCAATATGTCGGGCATATTCTGCGCCGTCCAGTGCGTACAGTTTTTGAGACAAAACATCGGCAAAGTCAAAAATCTGCCGGACGGGGCCTGCGGCCAATGCGGCCACCACGGGCTCTACCACGGCATCGTCGTCGCCAGCCTGTTTCCAGTCCAACAAGGCGATCATTGCCCAAAAATGGTCTTCGGTCAGCAGGCCGTCGGACTTTGGCTCGGCCAACGAAATCTGCACTTCAGCATCGGGGTACTTCTGCTGGAGGTCGCGCAGGGAGTCCTGCGTGACGTTGCGCAGCGGCATTTTGATCGTGGATGTCATACGCAGCCGTTATTTACGGCTCCAAAGGTTTGAAAAAACTCCCAGAATACTCCCACTTGTGCCAATTTTTTACCGAAACCCAGCAAACCAACCAGCCAATGTACCGAACAGCCTATCTTCGCCCCCTGACAACAGTTTGCATTCACTAAACTTTCCGCTTTTTGTTATGAAAAAACTTGTCCATCTAACACGTCGCTACCTCTTTAAAAAAGATAAAGGCCCCCTCACAGTATATCTGAAGGAGCCCTTATCTCTCAAAGATTGCTTTTAAGTACTATTTAATAAATTGATCCTTCGCCGCAACTAAGTGAGCATGAACTTAAAATTTTTACCACATCAAAGTTAACGTAAACTGGATTTGAAGAAGTGGTAGTAGTTATGGTATAGCTACATTCAGTATTGACGCTGCGTATCTTAACTTGAGAGGTGCCGATGGCCCAGTTTTCACCGCATGGAGTAACTCTGGAATATGAAATCCGATAACTGCCGGGACATGCGCCAACACTGTACCAAGTATTTAGTTGTATTGTTGTTTCATTGCATTCTCGGCTTCTGACACCAGTCCAATTAGCAGTGGAACTTTGAGACGGCAAAATTTGCCACTCCGACTTGTAACTACCCGAAGATGGAGCATCATCACTGGTGATCATTATTTCTAAGGGGCAGCAAGGCTCGCCGGGTTCCGGATCGCGATCTGTGGCTGGTTTGTTTGGAGTTGAGGGATCGCTGAAAGGGGAGTGATCCATTTTAGTACAAGTAAACATGGACATGGCAAGACAAATCAAGATTAGTTTTTTCATAAAAAAATCGATGTTTGGTGAAAAGATGCCACAAAAATAAAAAAACTAACAATCATTGTCAATACTGATTCAAGACTTTAACATTCGCAGATTTAAAGTTTGCCATTTTTTTTCTTTCGAGCAATCAAACCGACCCGTAAACACTAAGCATACCTAACTTTGCAGATAAATTTTTTTGCATTCACTAAACTTTCCGCTTTTTGACATGAAGAAATTACTTACAAATTTCGTTTTTCTGGCTTTGCTTGTTGCTCCTGCTATACTGGCAGCCCAAGGCACGCACAACTCCGGCGCAGACAGTATCCGGATCCGAATCAAAACAGGTGCCACCTCGTTTATTGACGTTCGCGCTGGCAACTGCGGGTATGGTGTCACCAACGCTCCCACCACCGCAAACCCTGCATGGGGTGGAACTTTGGACACCAACCTATGTGCTCCCATCGTGTGGGGGTATGGCCTCAACCAAGACACTTTTGGCTGCGCGGCATTGCCAGCAGGATCGCTGACAGGCAAGATCGCCCTGCTTCGCCGTGGCCCGATCGCCGCTCCCTGCGGGTTCTCGGCCAAGGCCCTGAATGCTCAAAATGCGGGCGCAATTGCCGTTATCGTCGCCAACCACCACGAAACCCCTGCTGACACGGACTGCACGGTGCTTGGCATGACCGGCGGGGCAGAAGCGGCCCAAGTCACCATTCCAGCGTACTCCGTATGTCGTGCCGTCGGTACACAGATTGACGCTGCCATCCGCAGCGCTGGTGGTGCAGAAATTTGCATCCTGCGCCCCGACGTTGAAATGGATTACATTTACCTGCCCACGGCCAGCAAGCGGACACCGGTGTCCCAAATTCCGGTGGATACCTTGGGCTTTGCTGCCAATTTGTACAACAAGTCGAAAGCCGATTTGACCAACTTCGTCATCAAAGCCGATGTGTTCGATGCCAACAACAACCTGCTCCACACCACAAACAAGGTGCTGACAACCTTCGCACGAGGAGTTGCCGACAGTTTTCAAGTCATTTCACAAGGTCAATTTGCTCCCGAACTGCCGGTGGGCGAGTACACGGTTCGCTACACGACCACAGCCGATGGCGGCAACGGCATACCAGACGTGGAGGTGACGAAATTTTTCGTCACCAACAACCTATTCTCAAAAGATGACGGTCCCGTCCTCGGCTACCGTACGGCAACACCTGCCACGCCCTACGGCGTAGCTTGCCTGTATACCCTGAACCCAAAAGTTACAGACAAGTACATGGTAAAAACCCTCCAGTTCCAGTTTGCTACCAACGCAGGCGAACTGGCCCCGCAGGACGTGGGCGCTGACGTGGCCCTTTTCAAAGTAAAGGATTTTGTAGATTTCAACAACTTTGGAGGCACCTTTACCGAGCGGAACAAGTTCTACTCCAACAGCTTCGACTGGGTGGGCACCGCCCTGTACGATGCCCCAGCCGGTACAACTAGTTACTCCGACCAATCGGTGGACCTCACGGACTTGGCCACCGGCTTGGTAGGCGTGGAAGTGGAGGCTGGCAAGCGCTACATGGCCGCCATCCAATACACAGGCAACAACAAACTTGTGTTCCACGCCTTCGACGACGACAAGGCCGCAATCGGCTACCCGTCAATGTTCATCTTCTGGCCGGATGCCGCAGGTTCAACCAACAACCAGTGGTACTCGGGCTTTGCCAACGAGGAGGGCCTAAGCGTTATCCTGCGCATGTTCCTCGACTTAGTGGTCACCACCGACGAAAACCCGCTGCCCGAAACGGCCATGCAGGTGCGTCCAAACCCGATCGTGGAAACGCTCAACCTGCAGATGTCCTTCGCTCAGGCTACCGACGTGACCGTCACCATCGCCGACCTCACCGGCCGCGTCATCCAGTACGAAGTGCGCGAAGGCCTGACCAACGACCTGCTCACCTACCAACTGCCGGAACTGGCATCGGGCACCTATTTCGCCCGTATCGCCACCACCGAAGGCACGCTGACGAAGAAATTCGTCGTACAGAAATGAATGATGAATGATGAATGATGAATGATGAATGATGAATGATGAATGATGGGTTTCGTTCATGGTCATTCCTTACTTCACACGATAATTCCTGATTTTTTACCGGAGGCCGGTGAGTCTGACTCACCGGCCTCTGAATTATTTCACTCCTCGCCGGCTTTGTCATTCCGAGGGAATGACAAACGAGGCGTACACAAAATATGCAGCGCCGAGGCACGACGGTACCGAGGTCATGTTAAATTTTGGTAACTGTTTAGCATAAGCCCGTAGGGCTGGCATTCTGGTAGAAAATATACGGTTTAATGAGAGAAACCGCGTAGCGGTGACATTAAATGCCATCGCTACGCGATTCCGATGGTGGCCACTGCCTGTTTCTACCATAATGTCACCGCTGACGCGGTTTGTGCTAACCAGTTACAAATTTTGATACGTTTGCATCACTCATCACTCATCACTCATCACTCACCACTCATCACTGAGTTTCTTATGTTTCGTTCGTTGACCATCCTGCTTTTTTTGGGCACTGCCCAAGCGCTCCCCTCCCAACCCTCCGACCTTTTTTTTCCCCGAAACCTGCAACGCGCCTATGACAAGGGCACCCGGAGTGCCGACGGCAAGCCCGGGCCGAACTACTGGCAAAACCGCGCCGCGTACACCATCCAGGTCGGTTTGGAGCCTAAGAAACGGCGGGTTAGCGGCGAGGCGACCATCGTGTACACCAACAACAGCCCCGACTCGCTGTCCATAATCCGATTCAAACTGGCCGCCGACCGCTACCGCAAAGGCAGCCTGCGCAGCGACGACGTGAACCCCGACGATGTGGGCGATGGTGTGACCATCAAATCGCTGACGTACAACGGCCAGCCCGTGGCCGAAAAAGACCGTCGCCGCCGAAACACCTTTCTCGACCTGCAATTGCGCGGCTCGGCCCTGCCGCCCAAAACCTCTGCCACCATCACCGTCCAGTGGGCCTACACGATGCCCGCCGACAAGGATGCCACCCGCGAGTGTGTGTGTGACCCCACCACGTTCTTTGTGCCCTATTGGTACCCCCAGATCGCCGTGTACGACGACTACCGCGGCTGGGCCAACACCCCGTACAGCGGCCAACAGGAATTTTACCACGACTTTGCCGACTACGACGTGACTATCACCCTGCCCCGGGGCTACATGGCCTGGGCCACGGGCGAGTGGCAAAACCCCGGCGACCTGTTGGAAAAAACCTGCCTCGACCGGTACAACGCCGCCCATTCTTCAGCGGAAGTGGTCAAGATTTTTACCGAGGAAGAACTGAAAGCGGGCGACGTTTTCAAAAAAAGCAAAAAACACGTGTTCCGTTACAAGGCCACCGACGTGCCCGACTTCACGTTCGCCGCCAGCGACCACTACAACTGGGATGCCTCGTCGGTGGTGGTGGATGCCCAAACCGGTCGCCGCACCTTCGTCGGTGCTGCGTACGATACCAAGTCCAAGGACTACTACCGCGTGGCCCGCATCGCCGCCGACGGCATCCGCCTGATGTGTACCTGGCAGCCGGGCTATCCTTTTCCCTACCCCAGCATGACCGTGTTCAACGGCAACGATGGCATGGAATACCCCATGATGGTGAACGATGCCAGCCTCGGTGACCGCGACCCGACCGGCCTGACCGTACACGAGGTGGCGCACACCTATTTTCCGTTCATGATGGGTATCAACGAGCAGGAGTACGCGTGGATGGACGAGGGCTGGGCCAATTTTTTTGATCACCTGCTGGGCGACTCCCTCACCGGCAACAAAAGCAGTCTGCGCGGTTACGGCTTCTCCGCAGGCACCGACTCCGACGTGCCGCCCATGGTGCGCTCCAGTTTTCTCAGTGGCGGGGCTTATGGCACGGCCTCGTACAGCCGCCCGCAAAATGCCTACCTCACCCTGCTTGACTTGCTCGGCTACGAGACGTTCCACCGCTGCATGACGGAGTACATGGACCGCTGGAAAGGCAAACACCCGATGCCCTACGATTTTTTCAACACCTGGAACACCGTGTCGGGCCAAGACCTGAACTGGTTTTGGAAGGCCTGGTTCTTCGAGTGGGGATACCCCGACCTCGGTATCCAGTCGGTCACGCACGAGGATGCCGCCAACCGCGACGTGATTTTTGTGGAAAAAAAAGGCAACCTGCCCGTGCCCATCCACCTCGCCGTCACATACACCGATGGCAAAACGCAGGTTATGCACCTCGGTGCTGATGTGTGGCGCGCTGGCAACCGGGTAGCCCGCGTGGAGTGCCCGGCGGGCTTGACCGTGAGTAAATTGGCCCTTGGCGACCGCAACATTTCGGACACGGATCGCAAAAACAACACCTGGACAAAAGAATAACTACTTTTGGCCCTTTCATCATCAACACTTATCCGCCGTATGAACACGAACAAAATGCTCTCTTACCTGCTGTATGCGCTGCTGGTCGGCTTGGTGGCCGTGGCAGGGTACAAGGTTTGGCAAATGAAAAAAGACAAGGAAAAGATGGCTATGGAAAGCGCCGAGTTCGAGCAAGGTTCCCGCGACCTTGTTTTCCAGGAAAATGACACGACCGACAGCGCGTACGACGATTCCGACTCGCTGTATTCCAGCAGCAGCATCGTCGTGTCGGACGAAGGCATCGAGGGCGATATACCCGTATCGCAGCCCGCTTCCGAGCCGCAGCAAAAAACGAACGGCAAGCCGAAAAAGGCCGAGCCCACAGCGAGCGCCCCCAAGCCCGCCGCGCCCGCTGCCCAAGCGGAGCAGCCCCGCAACATGGACACTGATGCTGGCGACGGGCGCTACCGCGTGGTGGCCGGTTCGTTCACCAAACTCGACGGTGCCCGGCGCGAGATGGAACGCATCATCAAAATGGGCTACCAGGATGCCGAGGTGGGGTTGTACAACCGGGGTCGTTTTGCCGTGGTGATCGTCAAGCGCACCGACAATTTGAACGAGGCCGTGCGTATCGCCGAAGCGCTGGAGAAAAAAGGATTTGAAGCCTCGGTGATTGATCGGGAGCGGAAGAAATAAGCCAGACTTTCCAGATTTTAAAAACCTGGAAAGTCTACCGCCGTTGACGAGATCGCCCTTTTGGCGGAAACGCCTACTTTTGCCAGCACCCAAAATTTTTCGCACCGCACATTCACCGACATGGGAGAAATACAACTTGACGATTGGCGCCTCGAACAGGAGGAATGGCTGGAAGCCCTCGAAGAAGTCATCGAAGCACACGGCCGGGGCAAAAGCGCCGAGCTGTTCCAACGCCTGCGCTACCTGCTGGCCCGCCACGGAGCGGCCAATGGCGGCCCCGCACTGAACACACCCTACGCCAATACCATTCCCGCCGACGAGCAGCCGCCCTATCCCGGCGACTTGGAGTTGGAAAAAAAGATCGAAAACGTGATCCGCTGGAACGCGCAGGCCATGGTACTGCAGGCGCAGGACAAAAATTTGGCCCTCGGCGGTCACATCGCCACCTACGCTGCCTGCGCCACCATGCTGGAGGTGTTGTTCAACCACTTTTTGCGCAAGCGCTCGGCAGACTACGGCGGTGACCTGCTCATGTTCCAGGGGCACGCTTCGCCGGGGGTGTACGCCCGCGCCGTGTGGGAAGGTCGGCTAAAATTGCAGCAGATCGCCGATTTCCGGCAGGAGCTGCTCGGCGGCGTGTCCAGTTACCCACACCCACGCAGGATGCCCGCGTTTTGGCAGGCACCCACTGTCAGTATGGGCCTCGGCCCGATGACGGCCATTTACCAGGCGCGTTTTGTCAAGTACCTGGAAACGCGCGGCTTGAAGCCGCAAAACGGCGGCAAGGTGTGGCATTTTATCGGCGACGGTGAAATTGACGAACCCGAAATCTACGGTACCATCGGCGTGGCTTCCCGCGAGAACCTGAACAACCTTGTGTTTGTGGTTCACTGCAACCTCCAGCGCCTCGACGGCCCCGTGCGCGGCAATGGCAAGATCGTGCAGGAGGTGGAACGCCACTTCCACGGCGCATCCTGGGAGGTGATCAAAGTAGTGTGGGGCAGCGAATGGGACGACCTGCTGGCCAAAGATACCGACGGGGTGCTGCTGGCCCGCTTGGAGGCTATGGTGGACGGCGATTTTCAGGAAATATCCAACCTTGACGGCCCCGGCATCCGTCAAAAACTCATGGGCGACGACCCACGTGTGGGCGCTCTGTTGGCCGACTACTCGGACGACGATCTCAAAAAAATGCGCCGTGGCGGCCACGACCCGCTCAAGGTTTTCACCGCCTACGAACGCGCCGTGCGCTCGAACAAACCCGTGGCCATCATCGTGAAAACCGTGAAAGGCTACGGCATGGGCAAGGCCGCCGAGGGCAAAAACAAGGCCCACCAAACAAAGGACATCAGCAACGAGGCCCGCATCGAAACAAAAAACCGCTACGGCATAGACATCTCCGACAACGAGGCCAAAGCCGCCAAGTTCTGGTTTCCCGGCCCTGATGCCCCTGAAACCCAGTACCTGCTCGAACGCCGAAAGGCTCTCGGCGGCTTTTTGCCGGAGCGCTCGGAGGTGTACGCGCCGTTCATATTGCCCGAACTCGCCTTTTTTGATAAACAACTCAACGGCAGCGGAGCCTCCGCTAAACCTGTTTCCAGCACGTCCGCCATGGTGGACATCATGACCAAACTGGCCCTAAACCCGGAAATCGGCAAGTACATCGTGCCCATCGTGCCCGACGAAGCGCAGACTTTCGGTATGGAGCCTATGTTCAATGCCGAAAAAATACAAATCTGGAATCAGCAGGGGCAGAAATACACTCCGTTGGAGATCGGCATGTCCATCATCAAGTACAAGGAATCCCCCACCGGTCAAGTGCTGCAGGAGGGCATCAACGAAGACGGTGCCACCGCCTCGTTCACGGCTGCAGGCACAGCCTACAGCCTGCACGGCCTCCCGATGGTGCCCTTTTACATTTACTATTCCATGTTCGGGTTCCAGCGGGTAGGCGACCTCGTTTGGGCAGCCGCCGATATGATGTGCAAGGGTTTCCTGCTCGGCGCAACCGCCGGTCGCACCACGCTAAACGGCGAGGGGCTGCAACACCAGGACGGCCACTCGCACCTCATTGCGCAAACGGTGCCCTCCGTGATCAGTTACGACCCGGCCTACGCCTACGAACTGGCCGTGATCGTACACGATGGCCTGCGCCGAATGTATGTGGAAAACGAGCATAAAATCTACTACATCACCCTGTACAACGAAAACCTCATCATGCCAGCCATGCCTGCCGGTATAGAGGAAGGCATCAAACGCGGCCTGTACCGCTATAGCCAGTCGGCCAAAAAATCGGCTAAGGAGGGCGTGAAAGCACATCTGCTCGCCTCCGGCATCATCATGGATCAGGCGCTGAAGGCCGCTGAAATCCTGGAGAAAGAAGGCGTAAGCACCGACGTGTGGAGCGCCACCTCTTGGAGCGAGCTGTACCGCGATGCCGCTGCCTGCGACCGCTGGAACATGTTGCACCCCGGCCAGCCGGAAAAAACACCGTTCCTGCAGGAGTGCCTGAACGGCGAATCGGGCGTGTTCGTGGCCGCCAGCGACTGGGTAAAAATGACCCCAGGCTGCCTCGCCCCGTGGATGCCCGCAGCCTTCACCGCGCTCGGAACCGACGGGTTCGGCCTTTCCGAAAGCCGCGAAAGCCTGCGCGACTACTTCGAGGTCAGCGCCCGGTACATCGCTTTTGCCGCCGTGCGCCTGCTGAACAAACAGGGCAAGGTAAGCGACAAAGCGGTGCTGGATTTTATGGAAAAATACGGGGTGGACGGGGGAAAGATGGACCCGATGGAGGTGTGATCACCAGCCATAAGAGATATACCTCCCAGTGAAGCCGCTTTTGCCATTTTGAAGGAATCCGTCCACATAACAAGGGAAATCACGTGCGGTCGCCGCCGTAGAGCGGACAGATTCCTTAGGAATGACAAAAGCGGCGTACACAAAATATGCACAGCCAAGGCTTGGCGATGCCATTTTTAGTACCACAATATCTGTGTACCTTACTAATCAGTCACTCATGCGCAGCCAACTTTACCGTTTCCCTACTTTCGTTCTTTTCCTGATCGCCGCTTCTGCAAATCTGTACGCCCAGTGCCCCCTTACCGTAGATGCCGGCCCGAACAAATTCGTTTGCTCAACCGGCCCGACGGTGCAATTGGACGGAAGCATCACCGGCGACTATATTGGCCTGCGCTGGTCGCCCACAACCGGCCTTAACAACCCTAACATCCTCGACCCCACGGCCACCGTCACCGGCCCGGTCACGTACACGCTTACCGGCGCGGCATTCGATCCGGCTGCACCTAACTTAGTGACCAACCCGGGTTTCGAGTCGGGAAACACCGGCTTCACCACCAGCCTGACGTACAACCCAACGCCCATCACACCGGGCACTTATGTGCTCACGACCTCGCCCTCGCTCGTTTTGTCCACCTTTCCACCCTGCGACGACCACACGTTTGGCAACGGTACCGGGTTTATGATGTTGATCAACGGCTCCGGCTCGCCCAATTCCCAGATTTGGTGTCAAACCATCCCCGTCATGGCCAACTCTTGGTATTTCCTGAGCGGGTGGATCATGGTGTCGCCCATTTCGCCGCCTACGGTGCAGTTTGCCGTAAACAACGCCGTAGTCGGTTCCCCATTCGTACCGCCTACCAGTGGGTGCGAATGGATGCAGTTCACCGCCGTCTGGTTTTCGGGTACGGCTACCAGCGCCACCGTTTGCATCCGCGACCTGAGTACGGGCGGAAACGGTTTTTTCGGCGACGACTTTGCGCTCGACGATATTTTTATGTCCAAAGCCTGCACAGTATCTGATCAAATGACCGTGGCCGTGGCCACGGTAAATGTCGTGCTGCCCACCTCGATCATCCTCCCCTGCAGCGCCCAGCAAAACGGGATACAACTCAACGGCAGCGGCTCGTCGTCCGGCCCGGGCTACAGCTACTCGTGGGACGGCCCGGGCATCATTTCCGGCCAAAACACGCCCGTCGCCACGGTCAACGAACCGGGCGTGTACACGCTCACTGTTTCGTTCGACACCGGCGATGGCACTTGTTCCAAATCCGCCTCAATCAACGTTTTGCCCGATCCTTTGCAAGTCATGGCCGCCGCATCCGGCGGCGAGGAACTGACTTGTGCCCAAAAAACCACCATGCTCAGCGGCGAAGGGTCGTCAACGGGGCCGTTGGTGAGCTACAACTGGCAGCCCGCTGCGGGCGTGGTTTCCGGCCAGGGTACGCTCACGCCCACGGTCAACCAACCGGGCACATACACCCTCACCGTCACACACAATATCAGCGGCTGCACCTCCACGGCCACCGTGTTGGTCACGCAAAATGCCACGCTCGCTGTCGCGAAAGGCAGCGCTCCCGGCCCAATCACCTGTGTGCCCGGAACGATTACCCTGAACGGAACCGGCAGCAGCACAGGCCCTGATTTTACCTACCAGTGGAACGGGCCGGGTATCGTTTCGGGAGCCAACACGCTGAACAACTGCGTGGTAAATACAGCCGGTGTGTACACCCTCGTTGTCACAAACGAGACGAACGGCTGCACAGCCACGGCCACGGTGCCCGTGAGCCAATCGGTCGTTTTGCCCGCCGCAGTGGCCAACGCCGATGCGCCGGGAGCGCTCGACTGCACCACGTCCTCCCTCAACCTGAACAGCACCGGCAGCAGTAGCGGCCCTACATTTACCTACCTGTGGACTACGACAAACGGTCATTTTAACGGCCCCGTGAACGGGCCGACGGCCACTGTAGACACACTGGGCTTGTATATCCTCACCGTAACAAACACCCAAAATGGTTGCAAAAAAACCGATACCGTGAGCGTGGGCGGCAATTTCACCGCGCCGGTCATTGTCATAAAAAAACCGCTCCCAACGCTCAACTGCGCAGCCGATTCGGTGCGCATCCGTGCCGACTCGTCGTCCATGGGGCCGGGGTTCAGTTACGTGTGGACTACGCCGAATGGCCACATTCTGTCGGGCGACAGCACTCTGATGCCTTGGGTGGACAGCGCTGGCACATATATCGTCAACGGCCTCAATGCAGCCAACGGCTGCAAATCCCGTGACACGGTAAAAATCATGCTCGACACCCTTCCGCCCACGGTGGCCATTGCCCTGCCCGCCCCGCTGAACTGCCTTGCCAGCACCGTTCAACTCGATGCCTCCGGCTCCTCGAACGGGCCTCGAATCGCGCTAAACTGGGCCTTCACGCCTGCGCCTGGCGGCTCAGGCCCCGGCTTCGTTTCCGGCGACACAACGCTGATGCCCTTCGTCAATGCGCCTGGCGTTTACACCCTTTCCCTGACCGACACGCTCAACCATTGCGCCAGCAGCGGCTCGGTCGAGGTACTGTTGGACATCGCGACACCCTTGGCCGATGCCGGTGCCGACGCGGCGCTAACTTGTACCGTCCAGTCGGTCGTGCTCGATGGGAGCGGCAGCAGCCAGGGCACCGAATTTACGTACACTTGGACCGGGGGTAGTGCCGGGATCCAACTGATTACCAATACGCCCGGAACCTACTTTCTCACTGTGACCAACACGGCCAACGGCTGTTTTTCAGTGGATGCCGCGACGGTGACCGAGGACGAGTCCGTACCCGATGTGACCATCGAAACGCCGGAAATATTGACCTGTACCCGAAAGCAAACGAGCCTGTCAGCCACTGCGCCCGCAGGCCCCGAATTTACCTACCTGTGGGCGTTTTCGGGCAGCGGCCCCGGTATCTTGTCTGGCGAAACGACCCTGATGCCGACAGTCGGTTCGCCGGGCGTTTACACCCTTGTCGTGACAAATACGGCGAGCGGCTGCACCAACGTCGCTACCGTTCTGATGGTCGAAGACGTGCAAAGTCCTGGTGCCGCGCTGTCGGTTTCCGGCATTCTGAACTGCCAAACGACGGCGGTTTTGCTGACCAATACTTCGCCTGCCGACCCCGCGTTGCTGAACCATGCCTGGACAAACCCCGACGGTAGCACTGGCAACACGGACACCAACCCGCAGTGGTCGGCCAATGCCACTGGCACCTATTATTTGTTGCTGACAAATACTGCGAACGGGTGTACCAGTACAGCCTCTGCCACCGTGACCCGACAAGAGGGGCTGTCCATCGAACCCGCAGGGCAAACCAATGCCTCGTGTTTCGGCGCAGCCGACGGTATGCTGGCGGTGACGGTTTCCGGCGGTACGGGCACCTACACCTACACCTGGGAAACCGGCCAAAACACCCCCGGTTTGCAAAATCTGACCGCCGGAACGTACACCCTTACCGTCACCGACACGGACAATTGCTCGGCCACGATCAGCCTGACGGTGCAGCAACCCGGCGTATTGCTGGCCAATGCCACGGCCACCGACCTGACCGCGCCCGGCAGCAACGACGGCACCGCCACGACCAACCCGTCGGGCGGCACCTTGCCCTACGAATTTGTGTGGAGCACGGGCAAAAACGACCAAACGATCACGGGTTTGCCCGCAGGGCAATACACCGTCACGGTGGCCGACGCAAACGGCTGCACCGCTGCGCAAACGGTCGAGGTGCTGGGGGTAAGTTGCAACCTGTCGGCTAATATTGTCGGAAATGACCCTGCCTGCCACGGCTTTGCCAACGGCTCGGCTACGGTTACAGTCGCGGGGGGGGCAGCACCACTGGCATACGTCTGGTCGTCGGGTGCCACGAGCCAAACGGCCGTCAACCTGTCCGCTGGCACCTACACCGTTTCCGTCACCGATGCCGAAAACTGTGATCTCGTGACTGAAATAACCCTGAGTGATCCAGCGCTCCTGACCTTGGGGCTTGTGGGCGTGACCAATGCCAACTGCCCTGATGCCGCCGAGGGCACGGCCACGGTGGCCGCTGCCGGGGGCACGGGCGCGGTCAGTATTCTTTGGAACAACGGCCAGCAAGGGCCGACGGCCACGGCGCTCCTCGCCGGAACCTACACCGCCACCGCTACCGACGGCCACGGCTGTACGTCCACAGCCCAAGCTGAGGTACTGGCCAACGACGCGCAGCCGCCGGTCATTCAGGCTGGCTCCGCACCGTTGCCCGTTGGATTGGCCGGCTTGGTGACCCTGACTGTGCAAAACCTCGGTATTTTGGTCACCGACAATTGCACAGTTGCCGGGGTGCAGTTCGTGCCGGCGAGTTTTGATTGTTTGAGCTTGGGCGTGCAGCAGGTCACCGCCACGGCGACCGACGCTTCGGGCAACAGCAGCCAACTGACATTCGATGTCACGGTGGTGGATATTGAAGCACCGGCGGTCGTTTGCCCGCCCAGTATTCGGCGTTGTGCCGACGATTCGACTGTGGGCTACACCGCACCCGTGGCCACGGACAACTGCCTCGTGCTGGGCGGCCAGTTTGATTTGGTAGCCGGGCTGCCCAGTGGTTCCCAATTTCCCGTAGGCACCACGACCACGACCTATACATTCACCGATGCCAGCGGAAACGTCGGCTCCTGCTCGTTCGAAGTGACGGTGCTGAGCCCGCTCAGCGTACTGCTTGACACAATTATCAACGACGTGGGCGAACAGGAAACGGGTGGTGTGCAGGTCACCATCGGCGGCAGCCTGCCCGGGTACACGTTTGCTTGGCGGCAAAACGGCCAGACCGTTTCGACGGCGGAAGACCTGACGGGCGTAGGAGCTGGTACGTACAGCCTGTTGGTCACCGACGCGTATGGTTGCACAAAGGTCGCCGGGCCTTTCGTGGTGAGCAACTCGGTGGGCATTGGCGAAAAAGACCTGAGCGGGATGATAGCCGTTTATCCCAATCCGACGACCGGAAAGGTGTATGTGATGCTGCCGGAAAACTTGGCTAACGGCGGCTTGCGCATCACGGTTTTCGATGCATTGGGCAGACAAGTGCATGATGTACGAGCGGACGGGCAGCGGAAACCGGAACTTGATCTGGCCGGGTTTGCCGACGGGCAGTACACGACATTGATCCGAACTGAGCAGGGGCAGGCGGTGTGCAAGGTGGTGTTGTCTCGGTTTTAATGCAATTATATAATTGTTTGACCCGCTTGTGGTGGCACTAAACGCAAAAAAATGCACCACAGATTTACACAGATTCATTCGTGGAAAATCTGTATGAATCTGTGAAAATCTGTGGTTAAAAATGGTTCGCCGTAACAGGCGCTAAATTGTTGCGAAAATAAAAACAATGACCCAATCCCCCCTCCGCATTGTCGTCATCGGTTCTTCCACGGCAGCCGGCGTTGGTGTTGTGCCGCCATCGGCGGCATGGGTCAATTTGTTTCACACATTTTTGCGAGATCAATACCCAGGCAGCGGGGTTATATCGCTCGCGCTCGGTGGCCAGCAAACTTACCATTTGATGCCCAGAGGCCACAGGCCGCCCCCGGCCCGCCCCCTGCCCAATTCAGCGCACAACATTACCGAGGCATTGGTGATGCTGCCCGATGCGGTGATCGTAAATGCGCCGTCCAACGACGCTGCCGCATACTACGGCCCGGAGGAGCAGTTGGCCAATTTCGACCTGATCGTAAAAACGGGGCTGGCCGCCGGGGTACCCGTATTTATTTGCACCACCCAGCCCCGTCGTTTCGACGACCCTGTGCAAGTCGGCATCCAAGTTCGGTTGAAAGACCTAATCTGCGCCCGATACGGGCCGTTGGCGATAAACCTGTGGGACAGCCTTGCCGACGACGATGGCTTCCCGTTAGAAAGCTGCGATGCTGGCGACGGCACCCACCTGAGCAACCACGGCCACGAGCGAGTTTTTGAGGCGGTAAAAAAACATGATATACCTGCCTTGGTGGCGGCGGCGAATTCGAAACCGGACTACTGGCAGCAGGCCGGGGAAGCGCTCGGCCTGCTGTCGCCCAAACCCAAACCGCCGGTAGACAAATTCAAGCCGCATTTTTCGCACGACTGGCTTGCGCTGCCGAAACTGTTCCGACTGCCCAACCTGCTCATTGTTTTTTTGAGCCAGTGGCTGCCTTACTGGCTTGTGCTGCGCCCGGCCATCCTGCAGGCCGGGGGCATTCCGGTGCTGGACGAGCACTCGTTCGGCCTCATCGCTGCGGCCACGGTGCTGGCAACCCTCGCCGGATACATCATCAACGACTATTACGACCGCGAGATAGACGCGATCAACCGGCCCGAAAGTGTGGTGGTTGGGCGGCACATCCCCTCGGGTATCGTGTTCATGATCTACATGGGGATCACGGTACTGGTGTACCTGCTGGCATTGCGCCTGTTTGTGGTGCTGCCCCAACCCAAGTCGTTGTGGCCGCTGGTTGTGTTCCCGGTCGTGTCGTTTTTTTTGTTTCTGTACGCCTGGCAGATGAAATGCACGCCTGTGATGGGCAACGTTCTGGTGTCGCTCATGTGCGGGGCGGCACCGATCATTACGCTATTCCCAGAGGATCGGGCCATTTGGTTGTCTTCGTTTCGAGAGCCGGACGTGATCCACGGTGCGACGGGCTTGGTATGGGTGTACGCCATTTTTGCTTTTTTCACCAATTTGTTCCGCGAACAGGTGAAGGACCTGGAAGATTTTCAAGGCGATGCGGCCTGCGGGTGCAACACCTTGGCCGTCCTGAAGGGGCCGCGCCTGGCCCGGGTGCCGGCTGGTTTTGTCGGCCTTGCCGTTTGCGGCCTGATAGCGTTGTTGCTCGTGTTTTGGGCGCAGTCCGGCGCTCCCGATTGGCGGATTGGTGTGGGGGCCGGTGTCTTGCTTATGCCCGCACTGATGGCTACTGGCCTGACGTTTTTTGCTACTGCCAAACGGCATTTCACCTGGGCCAGCCGCTGCATCAAGGTGGTGATGCTGGCCGGGCTATTTTTGTTGTTGCCGAAGTTGCCGGAGGTTTTGGAGCGCGTTTTTAGCCAACACTTTTGATATTTGGAAATTCACCGCAGAGGCGCAGAGGCGCGGAGTTTTTTATTTTCATAAAAAATCAAACACTTGAATACTCCGTGTCTCTGCGTCTCTGCGGTGAATTTGAAAATGTCCAGTAGTGTGCCAGCCAACCAGTCCACTGACCGACCTGCGTTCATCCGCCGTTTTTTTTCATTGATATAAAAAATGGACACGCCGCTCGGTCGCTCACTAACCTTGCGCCGTTTTTCAACAACACAATGCGCTATGACAAACATTGCCAAATCATTTTTTTCGGCCCTGTTAATCCTTTTTACACTCCCCTTGGTCGGGCAGGAGACGTGGTCGCTCCAACGCTGCGTCCAGCATTCGCAAGAAGCCAACCTGACCGTGTTGCAGGCGCGTTCCAACGCCAAGGTGGCCGTGGTTGCCGAGCGGCAGGCCAAAACGGCCCGGTTGCCTAACGTTAGCATCAGTTCCAGCCTTGGCCAGCAGTTTGGCCGCACCATTGACCCGACCACGAACCAGTTCGTCACCACCGGCATCACCAGCAACAGCATGAGCCTCAATGCCGGGATGCCGCTGTACGGCGGTGGTCAGATCAACCAGAGCATAAAACTAGCCCGTTGGAATGCACAGGCTGCCGCTGCTGATGCCGACCAAACGGCCAATACCGTCGCCCTTCAGGTGGCTCAAGCCTACCTCTCAATTTTGCTGGCCGAAGAACAGCGTGCCAGCGCCGACCGCCGGGTGGGACAAAGCCAACGTCAGTTGGAAGCCACAAAGAAGTTGGTGGAAGCAGGCACCGTGCCCGCTGCCGACCGGTTCAATGTGCAGGCGCAGATCGCCCGCGAGGAGCAATTGGCCGTTCAGGCCCACAACAACGTGGAACTGGCCTATCTCAACCTCAAGCAACTGCTACAGTTGGAACCGGACTATGACCTACGCATCGAAAAGCCAGTCGTCACGATCCCGGCCGATGTGAACCCCGAGAACTACTCCCTCCAACCCGTATACGCCGCAGCCCTTCAGAGCCAGCCCAACGTGAAAGCCTCCGCCTTTCGGGTCAAAAGTGCCGAAGCGGGCGTGGCGCTCGCCAAATCCCAATACCTGCCCAGCTTGTCATTGTTCGGCGGCCTCAGCAGCTTCTACTCGTCACAATTTCTGGATTTCGCCAATGGGAAATTGATAAACACAGAATTGAGCAACCCAATCACCGTCCGCGTTAACAATACGGACGTGACGTTGCAGCAGTACGTGAGCAATTACGACTTCCCAAAAGTGGCCTACACCGACCAATTGGATCGCAACTTCGGCCAGAGTTTCGGCCTGCAGCTCAACGTCCCGATCTACCAAAACGGCGCAGTTCGGCTTAAAGTCGAGCGTGCCCGCTTGGACATCCAAAACGCACAACTACAAGAGAACCAAACGCGACAGCAGCTCAAGAACGACATCCAGACTTCTATCGCCAACGCCCGTGCAGCCCGCAAACAATTGGACGCAGCCCAGCGCACCTTCGATGCCATGCAAGCCGCATTTGCCAACACCGAAAAACGCCACAGCCTCGGCGCAGCCAACACATTGGAACTCACTACGGCCAAAACCAACATTGACAATGCCGAAAACGACCTCATCACGGCCCGGTACGATTACCTGTTCAAACTCAAAATACTCGACTTCTACCAAGGCAAAGAACTCCGGCTCTAAGTGGCTGCTGGCTGTTGGCCTCCGAGTTCGGGTACACCGCATAAGTTAAACATCACGCGGGAGAAGCCAACAACCAACGGCCTGCAGCCAACAGCCAACACAGCCAATAACATTACAACATCATGAAAAATACAGCACCTAAGCGCAAACGCACCCTTTTGTACGCCGTCATTGGCGTGATTGTCCTGCTCATCGTCATCGCCTCTGTCAAAGCCCGCAACAAGCCCAAGGGCGAGGAAGTGACAACGGAAAAAGTACAGCGCCGTACCATTAGCGAGACAGTGAGTGCCAGTGGCAAGATATTTCCTGAAACCGAAGTTAAGATCAGTTCCGACGTGTCGGGCGAGGTCGTGGACCTGTACGTGAAGGAAGGCGACTCTGTAACAGCCGGCCAAATTCTGGCCAAGATCCGCCCCGACGAGTACCAGAGTGCCGTGGAACGGGGTCAGGCCGCAGTAAATAGCGCCCAGTCTCAGCGGCAGATTACCTCGGCCAATGTGCAAAGCAGCACCGCGCAGATAGACCAGCTCAAGGCCGACAAAAACCGTGTGACGGCCCAGTTGGAAGCTGCTCGGAACGCGCACAAGCGCAACGAAAAGCTGTTCAAGGACGGTGTCATTTCTGAGCAGGAGTTTGAAACCTCCCAGAGCAACCTGCGCACGCTCGAAAGTTCGCTCGCCGCTTCCGAGGCTATGCTCAAGGCTTCGGAAAACAACCTGTCCAGCTCTCGTGAAAACGTGCGCGTGGCGGAGTTCGGCATTACCAGCGCTCAAGCCACGCTGAAAGAACTGCGCACCAGTTTGCAAAAAACCGTTATCACGGCCCCCGTGAACGGCATTGTGAGCAAGCTCAGCATCGAAAAGGGCGAACGTGTGGTAGGCACGCTGCAAATGGCCGGCACCGAAATGATGCGCATCGCCAACCTGCACTCCATGGAGGTACAGGTCGAGGTGAGCGAAAACGACATCCTCAAAGTGGCGCTCGGCGACAAGACCGACATTGAGGTAGATGCCTACCTCGGCAGGAAGTTCAAGGGCAAAGTCACGGAAATAGCCAACAGCGCCAGTAATGTCGGTTCGGCCCTCGCCGGTGCCGCCCTGAACACCGACCAAGTCACCAATTTTGTGGTTAAAATTCGCATTGACCCCGATTCCTACTCCGATTTGCTCCAAAAAGGCAAACAATATCCCTTCCGGCCCGGTATGTCCGCCTCGGTGGATGTTTATACCAATAGTGTGGAAGAAGCGCTGAGCGTGCCGATCGTTGCGGTCACTGCCCGTGGCGACGACGAAGCGAGCAAAAAACCGTCATCCAGCGATTCGGAAGACGAAGAAGACAGCCCCAACAACAGCCGGATCAAGGAGAAAAAAGAGGAAGAGCCTAAGGTCAAGGAAGTGGTTTTCGTGGCGCTTGGCGACACGGTGGCCATGCGCGAAGTCAAGATCGGCATCCAAGACAATGATTACATCGAGATCACCGAAGGGCTGAAGGACGGTGAAGCGGTGGTCATTGGGCCCTACTCCGCTATTGCCCGAAAACTCAAATCGGGCACCCGCATCCGCCTGGCCGAGTCTGGCGACAAGAAAAAGGAAAAAGATTGACCGGTACCCCGGCGCAGCGCATCATGGAAAAACAAGAGCCAATACCCCAAAACACGGCCAAAATTGTCACGAACGGGCACACCCGGCCAACAAACTTGTCGTCCAACATGACCTTGTTCTGGCGGGTGTTCCTGCCTGTGTTTGGTACCGTTTTTTTCACGGGCCTCATGGTCGCCCTGTGGGTCACTACTGAGGAAAACCTCGACCTGCCCTACTCCGTTTGGTGGCCAAGAGCCATCGTTTTGGTCATCTTGGCCAGCTGGCTGCTTTTCGTTTACAACATGCTCTGGCCGCTCAAGCGGATTGATGCCGACGATGCCTACCTGTACGTCACCAACTACTGGGTCACTGTGCGCTACCCTTGGACGGACGTGGAGCGTTTCGAGGCCGTGAAAAAAATGGGCCGCCGTTTTGTGCTGTTCCACCTGAAGGCACGTGGGCGGTTTGGTCAGGTCATCCGGTTTATGCCGGGTTCGCGCTATCAGGAGTGGATGAACGAGCACGAAAAGGGGCATTCGTTGGCGGAGAATTAACGGACTTGTTGCGACGGGTGCCCAAAATGGCGTTTTTACACCGTTTCGTTCGGCCCGTCGCAACAAGTCTAACGCACCAACAACTTCTCCCGCTCCGGCCCCGTGGACACCATGCGGAACGGCACGCCAAGGTAGGCTTCCAGATCGTCCAAAAAGACGCGTGCGGCACTCGGCAGGTCTTCGATGCTGCGCATGCCGTCAAGCGAACATTCCCAGCCATTGTATTTTTTGAAAACCGCTTGCACGTCCACGCGGCACAGGTCGTAGGGTAGGTTGGTGGTTTCCTGCCCGCCGTAGCGGTAGTGCGTGGCGGCGGCAACGGTGCCGAACGTATTCAGCACATCAATCTTGGTCATACACAGTTCGGTGGTTCCGGTCAGTTGGATGGTGTAGCGCAGTTGGGGCAGGTCAATCCAGCCGCAACGCCGGGGCCTTCCTGTGGTGGAGCCGAACTCATGGCCAGCCTCCCGCAGGCGGTCGCCGGTTTCGTCGGCCAGTTCTGTGGGAAACGGGCCGCTGCCCACACGGGTGCAGTAGGCCTTGGTGATGCCAATAACCCGACCGATGCGCTGCGGTGCCACACCGAGGCCGGTACACACGCCCGCCGTGATCGTGTTGGAGGACGTGACGAAAGGGTAGGTTCCAAAATCAATGTCCAGCATGGCTCCTTGGGCACCTTCGGCGAGCACGCGCTTGCCCTCGGTGAGCGCATCGTGCAGGTAATACTCGCTGTCCACGAACGGCAATGTGCGCAGGGTGTTGAGGCTGGAAAACCATACTTCCTCAGCTGCTTTCAGGTCGAAATCAAAGGCGGGATAGATTTTGAGCAGCTCCAAGTGTTTTTGCTTGAGCGCCTCGTACTGGTCGCGGAAAGTCGGTTGCTCTACATCGCCGAGGCGCAGGCCGTTGCGCCCGGTCTTGTCCATGTAGGTGGGGCCGATGCCCTTGAGGGTGGAGCCGATTTTAGCCTTTCCCTTGTGGGCTTCGCTGGCCGCGTCGAGCCAGCGGTGGGTGGGCAGGATGAGATGGGCTTTTCGGGACAGCAAGAGCCGCTGGCGAAACTGCACACCGCTTTTTTCCAAATTTTGCAGCTCGCGCTCGAACACCACCGGGTCCAGCACCACGCCGTTGCCGATGAGGTTGATCAGGTTTGGCCGAAAGATACCGGAGGGCACAGTGTGCAGGACGTACTTGTTGCCGCCGAACTGGAGGGTGTGCCCCGCATTGGGGCCGCCCTGAAAGCGGGCCACGATATCGTACTGGTCGGCGAGGTAGTCAACGATTTTGCCCTTTCCCTCATCGCCCCATTGCAGGCCGAGGATAACGTCAATGCGCATGGTTGTGGCTGGTGTTCCGGTGGTTGTTCCGGTTTTTTTGAAAAATAGCGGGCCAAAGGTAGGGAAAGAAATCTGGCTTGGTTCTTTACCTTTGCGCCATGTTTGGAAAACCGCTGCTCTGGGTTTTGCTGGCTTGTTCGCTGTCGTCTTCGGTCGCCGGGCAGCACTCGGCCAACCCGTTTGAAATTATGCAGCGTCTGCCGGCAAGCCTTCGCGGCAAAACGGTGCTGCCGACCGCCTCGCCCGATGTAGCCTTCAACCCGTTCAATATCGTGCCCCACGCCGTTCCCGGTGCCGCCGCATCGGGCAGCTCCGCCACGGCCTCGGCGTTTCTTTCGATGGAAGCACTGCCCACCGGCGATGACATGTCAGACACAGCCGTTTTTTGGTACTTAGTGGCACTACTTGCCTTTCTGTCGGTTGCCATTGCGGCCAAGCGTACCATTGTCGGCAAGGTTTGGCGCGGATTTCTCAACGATAACGCGCTGACCATTGCCCAAAAAGAATCCGCCGGATTGATCGGCAGCACACCGTACTACCTGCTGTACGCCAACTTTTTGCTGAACGCGGGCACCTTTATGTTTCTCATAGCCCGCCACTTTGCCCCCAAGCACTTCAACAACCCGGGCTTCTTGTTCCTTTGCATCGTGTTGGCAGTCGGCTTGATCTTGTCCAAACACGTTTTGATGAACATGCTCGGCTGGCTCTTCCCAGTGGCCACCGAAGTGCGGCGCTACAATTTTTTGATACTTGTCTTCAACTGTGTACTGGGCCTCTTTTTGGTGCCCTTCAATTTTTTGATCGCCTTTGCCCGGATATACGGCGATTTCATGGTCTTTTGGACGTTGGCATTGGCTGGCATATTTTACGTCTACCGCGCACTGCGAGCCACAGCTATTGGCAGCAAATTTTTGAGCGGAAATCTATTTCACTTTTTCTTGTACCTTTGCACCGTCGAAATAGCACCGGCAGTATTACTGGTCAAACTGGCTTTATTGGCATCCGAATGAATTTAACACTCAAGGATTTAATCAAACGCTTGTCCGGCCACAACAGGACAGAAACCCCAACAACCGATCAAGCCGACCACCCACCAACCTCCGAACAAATTTTAAAACACGACTCCCGAATGTCTGCCACCGCTGCACCTGTTCAGGAACAAACCTTTAAAAGGGTTCACAATATCCTCATTTCTCAACCCAACCCCAATCCTGCCCAACGGGCCGCCTACGACGAATTAGAAAAGCGTTTTGGCGTGCGCATTGATTTCGTCCCGTTCGTGACGATAGAAGGGCTGACGGAAAAAGAATACCGGAAAAATCGTGTTTACCCCAACGACTACACGGCCATCGTCTTCACCAGCCGTACGTCCATTGACCACTTTTTCCGAATCTGCGGCGAACTGCGCATTAAAATTTCGGAGGAAACCAAGTATTTCTGCTCCACCGAGACCGTGGCGAACTACCTCCAAAAGTTCATCATGTTCCGCAAACGCAAGGTTTTCAACGGCACTAAGACAATCCATGACCTGAAGGCTTACGTCTTGCGGAACAAGGACGAACGGTTCTTCCTCCCCTGCAGCGACCTGAGCAACCCGGAGGTCACCAAGTTTTTTGCCGACATCAAGGTGCCCATTCAGGAGGCCGTCATGTACCGCACCGTCAATACCGACCTGACCGACCTCAAGGCCATCAAGTACGACATTATTGCTTTCTTCTCCGCGCTCGAAATCAAGTCTATGTTCGAGCAATTCCCCGATTTCAAGCAGGAAGACCGCCGTATTTGTGTGTTCGGAAAGGCTGCGCTCAAGGCTGTCACCGATAGTGGCATGCACGTGGATATTCAAGCAGGCACGCCCGAAGCGCCCTCCATCGCCGTCGCTATCGAAAATTACCTGAAGATTTCCAACCTGAACAGTCACTGAGTTTTTCAGCCAGTTCAGTTGTTTGCCCCGTAGGCCTCGTCCACTTTTTTCCGAAACTGATCGTACGTCTCCGTCGGTATTTTGTGGCGTATAGCCAGCAAAAACTGGCTCAGTTTGGTGTATTCACTCTCGGTAAGCATGTTGTCTTCCATGAACGTGTTGAACAGCTCGAGGAAATTCTGGCTGACATTTCGTGCGAAGTCAATCCGCTTGACCTTATCCTCCACAAAAGCCAAAAAGTACAGCCCTTCGGTGTAGTTGAGTCGCCGGCGCATAACCAATCCATCCACCTCATATTTGATCGCCTCCAAGCGCTGCGAAGCCACTTCGGCGCTGATGATCTGGTTTTCAAATCCGGCGAAAACTTCTTGAGCCTGCTCCCCGTAAAACCGAATGAGCCGCTCCCGGCGGCGAAAAACCCACCAGCCCACCAAAAATGTGAGCAAGGCGGTGGTGGCTACCATGGTGATTTCGACAAAATAGCCTGTGTCGTGCAGGTACTGCACCTGTCGGTCCCAAAAACTGGAGCGCTGGGAAAGCCCGCCGGTGCGCACGGTGAAATCGAGTGGTGCAAAGTCGCGCTCTGTCATCGGGTGCGTTCGGCGCAGGGCGTTGATGTGGTCCATGAAAGTGCGCTTCATCTCGGGCAGGTCTTTTCCGAGGAAAAAATCACGTACGCCGCTGCCCTGTCCCAGTTGGTAGCCACTACCGTAGCGTTCCTTGAGCAGCAGGTTTGTTTTCAAAAAATAAAACAAGAACATCTGCATGCGCCCGCTGTCGGCCACGGCTGCTGCCCGTGCAGTATCGGCAGAATTGGCCCATTTTCGGCGCAGGTATTCGGCCAGTTCCCGCACGTTCGGCTCTACCACGTAGGGCCTTCCGAGGCGTTTGAAATGTTCGCCGTTGAACTCAACGAGCGAGCCGGGGCCGTGGTGCGTCACCGACAAGAGCCGGCAATTGGGTGGAAGCCCGACACGTTTGCTGCCCAATTCAACTAACTCACCTGCAGTACCCAGACTCTCCCAAAGCAGCGGCCCGAAAAACGTTTCGGGGTTTATTTTGTCAAAATTGTCCAACAAAACCACAAAGCGCTGCTCCGGATAGGCTCGGCAATGTTCCCAAAACCGCAGGAGTTCGCCCGGAACAAATTCTCCTTCCTCTTCGTGCCCAATGTATTTTTTGTGGTATTCCAGATCGAACTGCGGGGCGCACTCCACGAGCAGTACGTTTTCCGGCTTGCCGGTGAGCAGGCGGGCCAGGTGCTTGGTCTGTTTGGTAGCCCCCACGCCCGTCACGCCCGCTACCACGATGTTGTTTCGCCGCATGGCCTCTCGGAAAAGGCCGCTGAATGCTGTCCATTCGATAGTAGAAAGCGCGGGCTGGGACACGATGAGCAAAGCCGTCGAATCGCCCGGGCGGTAGGGTAGGCCGCTCCAGGCACAGTACAGCCGCTGCAGCGAGTCCGGCACGTCTTGCAGGAGCAGGTGTTTTTCGCGGGCCAAAGCGCCAGCCTCCAACCACACCGGGTCGGTTCGGTCGCGCAGCCCCAACCAAATTAGCAGGGCCAGCAGCGGCAGCGCAAACGGCAGCGCGCGGCCAAAGGCGGGAGATTTTCTAAACGGAACAGGCTGAATCACGCACAAAAGTAGAAGGATTGTGGGGCTTGTGAAATTGCTACTTTCGCGGCGTTATTTTTTCAAACCAAACACCATGTCCCGACACCTCCCGACGTTCCTGTTTGCCCTCATTTTCTGCCTTGCACATGGGCTTTTTGCTCAAAATTTCCGCGTTCAAGTGGCTGCTTTTGCCGATTCCGTGCCGAGCACCTATTTTTTGTCGCACGGCATCCACGGCGCGGTTGCCAGTGTGGACGAGCACGGCATCTACCGCTACCTGTTCGGTTCGTACCCCACGCGCATCGAGGCCGAGGCTGCGCAAAAAAAACTCGTCGCCAACGGATTTGCCAACGCGACCATTATTGACTTAGAAGAGCAACGTGTGCTGACCGACAGCCGCTTGTGTGCCTACTTCAAAGGCGGCCCTGTAGAAGTGGCTGAAAGCGACACCGTTCGCTTTGCCTATTTCGATTCCGGCAAGGCCGTGCTCTCCGATGATGCCAAGTCCGACCTCGAGCACGTGCTGCGCAAACTCATCGCACATCCCGCCTCCCAGTTGCGCATACTCGGCTACTCCGATGCCACAGGGGCTGGAAAAGCCAACTTGGAACTGGCCACCAACCGCGCTCGAGCGGCACGCAACTTCCTCATTGATCGGAACATTGATCCCAACCGCATCCTGTTGCGCATCTACGGCGAATCCGTGTCCGGCAGCATCGAAGACCCCGACGAGGTGGAACGCGAAAGCGAGCGGGAAGAACTACGCAAACTATACCGGTGTGTGGTGCTGTATTGGTTTGCGGGCTGATTGGGGGGCACCCTCTCGCCCGTTCCAACCCGTCGTTTCCTACCCAATCCCACACGCTTTAGCGAATTTCCAACCCACCCACGGGCCGTGTTGCTACTTTTCGCAACTACAATTTTCATTCAAAATCCGTACGCTATGAACAAAATCCTCCTCGTTGCCCTGCTGGCCCTGAGCGCCGGCACCATCCTCCACAGCCAAGCCATTTCGCTGCCCGACGGCGGTGTGAACCAAAAATGCTGGACTGGCCAACGTATCGGTGTCACCGACATCGAAATCCACTGGAACGCCCCCGGTGTGAAAGGCCGCGAAGGCAAAGTTTGGGGTACGCCCATAGCCCATTATGGTTTCACGGACATTGGCTTTGGCACCGCCAAATCCTCGCCCTGGCGCGCTGGAGCCAACGAATGTACCAACATGTCCTTTTCCACCGACGTGCGTATCGAAGGCAAACTACTGCCAGCCGGCAAGTACGGCTTTTTCATCGCCGTGTACCCCGACTCCTGCACCCTTATTTTGAACAAAAACGCCGTCGCTTGGGGCGCGTACTTTTACAAACCCGAAGAAGACGTGCTGCGCGTGACCGTGCGCCAGCAAAAAGACCTGCCCCAAAGCCGCGAATGGCTGGCGTACACCTTCTCCGACCCCACCACCCGCTCGGTGGTGGTGGCCATGGAGTGGGAGCGCTGGCGTATTCCGTTCCGGGTTGAGGCCGACTTTGAACAAACTACCCTCGCGTCCATTCGCCAGCAACTCAGTGGCGGTATGGGCTTCGACGGCCAGAGCCTGCAAGCCGCCGCCCAATGGTGCGTCACCAACAACGTCAACTTCGAAGAGGCACACCTGTGGATCACCCGTGCGACCGATCCCCGCCTCGGCGGTTTGGACAACTTCGCCGCGCTGTCCACCAAAGCCGGCCTGGAGCGCAAACTCGGCAAAACCGCCGATGCCGACAAAACCATGCAAGCCGCCTTGGCCAAGGCCTCTGTCGTGGAAATGCACGGCTATGGCCGTCAGCTGGTCGGCCAAAAAAAGTACGCCGAGGCGCTGGATATTTTCCAGAAAAACTACGAAAAAAATGCCGGTGCATGGCCCACCAACGTCGGCCTCGCACGCGGCTATTCGGCCATGGGCGACCTGAAAAAAGCCCTCGAACACGCCAAGGCAGCCCTCACTCAGGCCCCCGACGATGTGAACCGCACCAGCTTGGAGGCGATGATCAAAACCCTGAGCGAAGGCAAGGCTCTGGCGCAATAGAAATCGGTTTAAGTGCCCTCTCCGCCCGGCGTAACAATCCGTATCACACAAGCGCGCAGGGCTGGGAGGGCACTTTTTTACAGCATGCGAACCGAAGTGCCCGCTGCCACCCCAAGTTTTTTCAACAATGAAACCCCTCACCGCTCCAACACAAACCGCACCGCCGACCGTACACCACCAGCCACCGGCTGCGCCGTCAGGTAGTACAGCCCGTTGGCCAGCCCATCGGGCAAACGCAGACTGATTTGGTTGTTTTCGGCTGCAAAACGCCCCTCCAACACCAACTGTCCCTGCGCATTCAGCACCGAAACCAGCACGGGTTGGTCAGCAACTAAAGCCCCCGGCAGGTCAACGAACAAAAGCCCGCTGGTCGGGTTGGGCCGCAGCCTCACCCCCGACCCCTCTCCAGAGGAGAGGGGAGGTGTGGTGGAAGTATTCCGATTAGTTTGATTGTCATTTTTTTGCGAAGCAGCCTGATGCTCCTCCCCTCTCCTCTGGAGAGGGGTCGGGGGTGAGGCTGCCACATACGGCTGTACCGGACATGCAAACGTGTTCAGGTGCGCGTCGTACGTGCTGCCGTCTGCCAGTTTTATCGACACGAGGATGAACGCGGGCTGTGCCTGCTTGGGCAGGGTGTACTCGAAAATATCGCTTTGGCCGTTGATCAAATTTCCCGACAGGGGCTTGAACCGGACGGAGTGGAACGGTGCCGCGTTCGGGTTGCGCACTAAATAGGTGTTTCCGCCGGGGGCCGTGTAGGTGGCTCCTTCAAGTGGCGCTTTGGCGGTCATGCCGTTGGGCAACTGAAAGCAGGCGTATTTTAACGGACTGGCACATGTGTTGGTCAGCCTGAAGCGGTAGCGCGGGCGGCCCAGCGAATCGAGCCGGATGTTCAGTAGTTCAAAACGAATGCAACTGCCCGGCGGGTTTTTCACGTCGCAGGCCGTTTCTTCGGTGTTTTTTTGCACGGAGACGGTGAAACAGCACGTGTCGCGGATGCCGCACTGGTTGGCTGCCTCGAAGCACACGAGCGTCGTTCCCACCGAAAATACACCGCCAGTTGGTGGGCCTTGCAGGCGGGTCATATTTATCATCGGCACCGGGCAGTCGGTGGCGGCTGCGGGCTGGGGGTACGTGACCGGTGCCGACGACTGCGTAGCCGGGATGGTGACCGTCAGGTTGGCCGGACAGGCGAGGTCGAGGTTGGTGACCACAAGGCGCAGCACGTAGGTGACGACCGAATCGCAGCCATCGTCGGTACACAGGATTTGCACGGCCGTGTCGGACTGTGTGTAGTCCGTGCTACCGATGGTGATCGTGTCGCCGGGATAAAACTCGATGACTTCCTGCACCGCAATGGGCTGGCAAGGCGGCAAGCAACGGGAGCAAGCGGTGTTTTGCAAAACTGTGGTCGGCTCCGAAGCGGTGGCCATCACCGGCTCGAACACGCGGGGAACAGTGGTGAAGATTATTTTCGCTGGCTGCATAATACCCGGCTGCGCCGAAATGGTGACAGGCGTTTCCAAGGCTACCGGGCAGCCCTCGCCGAGGCGGCCTTGGCGGTCGAACTTGGCCAAAACCATGCCCGTCTGTTGGAAAACTGCTGCGTGCGTATTCGTCACCAAACAGCCCTCGTAGCCTCGGGCAGCAAACTGGTGCGGGCTGAGCGTGAACAAATTCCCGACGTGCGGCACCTTTTTGGACCAAAGCAGTACGCCGTTTAGGTCGGTCTTGACTACAATGTAGGAATGCAAATTCGTACTGTCCGAATAGGTCTGAATGCCGATGAGGTAGCCATCCTTAACCAAAGCGATGCCCAATGGAAAGAAATGGTGCTCGTCAGGATCAGCAAACTGGATTTTTTTCATCCAAACTAAATTGCCGTCGGGCGCGGTCTTTTGCAGCGCAAACGTCCGTTGGGCTTGGGCCATGGTGGACACCGCGTTGCCAGTGGCATCCACTAACAGGTTGCCGCCGAACAGGTTGGCATCGGAGGCCTTGATCAGCCGCGACCAGACGGGCGCTCCGGTACCAAGGTCAATCTTGACTAATCCGCCGCGCCAAGCCAGGCTGGCGACTACGGTGTCCTCCAGCACGCCCGAGGCGTAAAGGAAACCCTTGTTAACCTCGATCGAAGTGAGCGCAACTCTCGAATCATAGCGCCAGTTGCTAACTACAGCCCCGGTAACCCTGTTCAACGAGACCATCTCGGTGCGAAAGTCCGTGGCCGTGATCTGCAAGCGGTAGCTGAGCAGAAAATCACCGCCCGGATTTTTTTCCACTAATTCATGGCCCCGGATATTCATTTGCGCCGCAGAAAAACGCCTGACCCAAAGCATTTGATCGCCCAAGGGGTCATAACGGAAAGCAAGGATGCTTGACGTACCGCCTTCCGAGGTAGCGCTGCCCACGAGCATGCCCTCCGAATCCTCGATGAGCGTCTGGATAAAGTGGTCGCCAAAAAAACCGAACTGCCGCACCCACAGGTTTTTCCCCGTAGCGTCAAATTTGGCCAAGGCATGCACCTGCGCGTTACCCCCGACGTAGTAGCCGCCGCCGGCAGCAGGCACCAGCACGCGCCCGCCCATGCCCTTGTAGGTTTTGAAAAACGCTCCTGGCCGATCGCAGTGCAGCGAATCGAGCCGGATGTTGTTGGTAACCAACGTGTCGCAGCCGCCCATGGTGGAGGTTTCGTAGGAAATTACCTGTGCCGAGGTGTTGTACACCACGCCGCCAATGACAACCGAGTCGCCAGGCAGCAGCACGTACTCGCGCGTGGCCTTGGGTTGTTTTTTCAGGCCGATGGAAATATTGTCGGAGGCGGTGCGGCCGCAGCCGTCCACCGTGTTGAGCGTGAAAAACCCCTCGCCTTTGACCCAAAACGTGGAACCGTGCGAACCGTCCTGCCAGGTGTACGAAACGAAACCATTCAAGCCCGTACCCAGCAGCAGCGAATCGCCGGGGCAGATGTCGGTGTTCGGCCCGAGGTTGAGCAGGGGCGCGGGTGGATACTGGAAATTGAGACTGTCGAGGTTGTTGGCGTAGTCGCACTCGGCGATGCCGTTGTAGGGGAAACCGGCCGGGTCAACCGGCGTGGATTGTCCGCTCTCGATGCCAGCCAGGGTGTACACCTTGCTGTAATTTCCCCAGTAGGCAAGGTTTTTCAACGTGCCGGTTTGGCAGGAATCAGGCGGAAGATTGAGGTTTGGCAGGAAAAACAGATCAAGCAGGGTGGCCGCGCTGGTCGTCGGGTTGGTATCGTAAACACCCACCTGCAACGTGCCCGCGAAGGGTTGCTTGCCCGTATTGCAGAGGCGGTAGGTGATAAAGGCCGCCGAATCGCAGCCGACGGATTCGATTTGGAACGTGATGTCGGGTTTGTCGGTGCAGGGCGGGTCGGGGCAAAACGGGCAAGCCTGGTGGACGGCTATCGAACCCGGCGCATTATTCAGCGTAACCGCCTGCGCGGATGCCGGACTGATCGTTACTGTTTGCTGAGCTGCAAAGAGCACCGGAATGGTCATGGTTGTATCCGACACAGCCAAAAATTCCAGATCGCAATTGAACTCCATGCCAAGGTTCAGGTCCGTTTTCAGCACGGTAGTGAACTGACCTGCGGTATTGGCCTTAGCCGTAAAGTCAGTGATGTACAGGTACGAACCGACACGCTCAATCTGGTTTTTTTGCCAGTCTTCATAGCCAGCGCTAAAATAGTCCGGTGTGTTGAGCGCTTTGGCAAACAGCAGGTTGCCCGCCTTGTCGGTCTTTAATAAAATCCTTTTGATGTTGCCACAGAAGATGACGTAGCCGTCGGGCACCGCTACCACCTCCCTTGGCACTTCGGAGAGCAGGTATTTTTGCGCCCAGAGCACTTGACCGTCAAGCGTTGTTTTGTGCAGGTAAACGGGTATTTCCTTACCGGGGCCGGTAATGGTATTGCTCGTCTCGATGCCATGGGAAAGGACGATCAGGCTGTTGTCGTCCACGATGAGGTCAATGCCCCTGAAATGGGACGTTTGCGACCAGGGAGTGAGGCCAAGGCGGGTCCACAGCACATTGCCCGTGTTGGCATCCAACTTGGTCAGGGTCATGCGCCGGGCGGACTGATTGAACGGAAGCAGGCTATCGGTATGGCCGGTAGCATACAGCGCGTCTTCGTGCAGCACCATGCCCGCAAAAACCTGGTTGATCTGCTGCGCATACCGTTTGCCAAATGCTGGTACGACCTGCCCGGTCGTGCGGCTCAGTTCGAGAAGTTCGCCAGATTTGTACCCCAGCGGGCTTGTTTGGGGCGACTGGTAGATCAGGAAGTTGCCCCCTGGTTTTTTTTCCAGAATACCGCCATCGGTCGGATTATTATTACCCAACCGCCGCTCCCAAAGGGTTTGGTTGGTCACGGGGTTGTAGCGGAAAGCAATCGTTTCGTTGCTGTTGCTACCCATACGGCCGCAGCCAGCGATCATGCCCTCGCTGTCCACGATGATTTCGGTGACAAATGTCCGATTCTGGATGGCGCCGGTGATACTGCGCAACCAGATCATGTTGCCCTCGGGTGTCATTTTGCCGATGGCATATCCATCAGCCTTGCCGCCAGCGACGTAGATATTCCCGTCGGGGGCCGCACGCAGAGCGGCTATGTTGTCCTGTTTGATGATTTCTCCATACACTTTGAGGAAGGTGTTCGGCTGGCATGAATCCGGCAGGAAGCCCGATACAGCGGCTGTAGTTTGAGCAGTGGAAACCTGAAGCGTCAGTGCTCCAATGGAAGCGAAAAGTAGATGTTTGAACATGGCAGACATTTTTGGAAGACGATTACGAAAACACGGGTTTGGGCGGTTTTTTGGGGTTTGTCTCACACTACTGGACATTTTTGGAACGAGTTTGACAAACCTGGAAGGTCTGGGTACACGAAAACAAAAATGTCCAGTAGTGTGGGTTTCTCTTTTTCAAAAAAATCACCGCTCCAGCACAAACCGCGCCGCCGACCGCATGCCACCGGTCACCGGCTGCGCTGTCAGGTAGTACAGCCCGTTGGCCAGCCTTTCTGGCAAACGCAGGACGATCCGACTGTTCTCCGCTATAAAACGGCCCTCCAGTACCAACTGGCCTTGGGCGTTCAAAACCGATATCAGCACGGGCTGATCAGCAGCCAAAGACCCCGGCAGGTCAACAAACAAAAGCCCGCTGGTCGGGTTGGGCCGCAGCCTCACCCCCGACCCCTCACCAGAGGAGAGGGGAGGTGTGGTGGAAGTATTCCGATTAGTTTGATTGTCATTTTTTTGCGAAGCAGCCTGATGCTCCTCCCCTCTCCTCTGGAGAGGGGTCGGGGGTGAGACTGCCACATACGGCTGTACCGGACACGAAAACGTGTTCAGGTGCGCGTCGTAGGTGCTGCCGTCGGCCAGTTTTACCGACACGAGGATAAACGCGGGCTGTGCCTGCTTGGGCAACGTGTACTCGAAAATGTCGCTTTGGCCGTTGCTCAAATTTCCCGACAGGGGCTTGAAGCGGACGGAGTGGAACGGTGCCGCATTCGGGTTGCGCACCAAGTAGGTGTTTCCGCTCGGAGCCGTATAAGTGGCACCTTCGAGGGGTGCCTTGGCCGTCATGCTGTTGGGCAACTGGAAATACACAAACCGCAAGGGACTGGCACAGGTATTGGTCAGCCGGAAGCGGTAGCGCGGGCGACCCAGCGAATCGAGCCGGACGCTAAGGATTTCGTATTTGATGCAACTGCCCGCCGGGGTTTTCACGTCGCAGGCCGTTTCTTCGGCGGCTTTTAGCACCGTGACGGTGAAACAGCAGGTGTCGCGAATGCCGCAGTGGTTGGCCGCCTGGTAGCACACGAGCGTCGTGCCCACCGGAAACGCGCCGCCCGGCGGCGGGCCTTGCAGGCGGGTCAGGTCAATGGCCGGCACGGGGCAGTCGGTGGCGGCGGCGGGCAGGGGATAGGTGACAGGTGCCGACGACTGTGAGGCCGGAATGGTGACCGTCATGTTGGCCGGGCAGGCCCAATCCACGTTCGTGATCACGCGGCGCAGGACGTAGGTCACCACCGAATCGCAGCCGTCGTCGGTTGTCAGGGTGAGGGTCACGGTGTCGGGCTGGGTGTAGGGCGTGCCGGCAAGAAACACCGTGTCGCCGGGGTAAAACTCGAGGGTTTGCTGTACGGCGATGCTGTCGCAGGGCAGGTCGGGGCAGAACGGGCAGGTTTCACGCACGGTCACGGCATCGGCGGCCAACGAAATCACCACCGCCTGCTGCGTGGCCGGGCTGGGAATGGCGCTCAGGGGATAGTTGGAGACTACGTCGGTAGAATTGGAGTCGGCGACCTGAACCAGAGCGTACTGGCTGCAATCGAAGTCAAGCCCCAGATTGAGGTCGGTCTTGAGCAAGGTGGTGTACTGGTCGGCACCATTGGTCAGGGCCACGTCGGCCACGAACAGGTGGCTCCCGGCCAGCACCATCTGGTTTTGTTGCTCGCCGTTGTTGTTGCTGAAGGCGGGCGGGTTGGCGAGTTGTTTGGCCCCGATCAGGTAGCCCGCCTTGTCGGTCTTGAGCAGGAAACGGTTGGTCCGCCCGCCGAGGATGACGTAGCCGTCGGGCACGGCCACAAGTTCCTTGGGCGGGGTGCTCACCATGTACTTGCGCGTCCATATCTCGTCGCCGTCTAAGCGGTGTTTTTGCAAAAACAGGGGCACCGGCGTGCCGGAACCGTCCGAGATGGAGTACGAGGTTTCGCTGCCGTGGTACAGAATGAGGAAACTGGTATCGTCCACGATCAGGTCGGCCCCGCTGAAATAGGAAGGCGTGGCCCATGAATGCTTCGATACCGCGCCGTAGTACACCTCGCCCGTGTTGGCATCGAGGATCACAACCAAGGCTCGACGGGCACCAAAAAGCCCAATGGTGTAGCCCGTGACGTACAGGGCACCGTTGCGTGCTACCACCGAGGTGAAGGCCTGGTCGAAATTGACCAGATTGTAGCGTTTGGCAAAGCCGGGCACAATTTGACCCGTAGCACGGTCTAGCTCCAGTATTTCGGGGCGTTTGCGCAGCGAATCCACGAATGCGTTTTGGTACAGCAGGTAATTGCCACCGGGCGTTTTTTCCAAAATACCGCCCTCCACGACGGGGAAATTGCCCGCAAACTCCTGTGCCCAAAGCATTTTGTTGGCCACCGGATCGTACCGAAAGGCAAAACCCTTGCCCTGTGGCTTGTCGCCTTTGCGCCCACTGCCCACGATCATGCCCTCCGAGTCCACGACGATTTCGGCCACGATAACCGGCTCGTAGGGTTCGGTGACGAAGGAGCGCGTCCACAGGAATTTTCCGTCGGCGGTCATCTTGCTGATGGCCGTTCGGGCACCCTTCAGGCCGGCGAGGTACAGGCTGCCGTCGGGTGCGGCGCAGAGGGCGGAATGGTTTTCGATTTTGCCCGGCTCGCCGACGAGTTTGATGAAGGTTTCCGGTTTGCATGGGTCGCCCGGACATAGATTCGGGCCGATGATAATACTGTCGAGATTATTCGCGTAATCGCACTCTGCAAAGCCGTTCGGATGCGGAAAATCCTCGAGCACCACGGGCGTTTGCACATCGCTCCAAACCCCGGCGAGGGTGAAAATTTGGGCGTAGCCCTTCGGGTCGAAACCCAGCGGAAGGGCGTACTCGGCGCAGTCGCCAAATCCCGGCTGCAGGGGCACAGAGGCAGAAAAAAGCGGTACCGCAGCCCCCGCAAGCGGGTTTTTATCGTAAAAAGTCAGGTTGAAACCGGCAGGCGCATTCACAAACCCGGTGTTGCAAATACGCAGGTTGGCGACATATCCGTCCGTGCCGAGGCAGGTGATCGTTTCCACCTGGCAGGTGAGGTCGGGCTTGTCGGTGCAGGGGCACTGCGGACAAAGTTGAGTGCTGCTGAGCGAGTCGGCCTGGAACGTCGTCTCCGCATTGGCCGCAGCCATTTGGTAGGTCTCAAACGTGGTGAAAATCTCGTTTTTCTTTGGCGACAGCACGGTGGTGTTGATTTGCAAGGGCTGCGCCAAACCGCAGGCTGCATCGAAGTTGAGGTCGAGGTCGGTCTTGAACAACACGATGTCCTCGAATGCGCCGTCCTTGAAATCGTCCACTACGAGCAGGTGGTTGGGCAGACGCAGTAGTTGGTTCTGGCGGAAATATCGGAACGTAGTGCCCGGAGCTGTCGGCAGGGTGAGTTGTTGGGCCTTGAGCACGTTGCCGTCCTTGTCGGTTTTGAACAGCACCCAACTATTTCCCTGCGAACGCCCGAAGATGACGTAGCCCTCGGGTAGCGCCAGAATATCCTCGGTGGCAATGGTTGCATCGTAACTTTTCATCCACAGCAAGGTGCCGTCGAGGGTGTACTTGGACAGGAAAGTGTAGTTTTTTTGCGCGGGGGTGTTCAAGCCGGTCGCGCCGAGGCCCATCACCAGCAGGTGGTCGTTGTCGGCCAGGATATTGTGAAATCCAATAAGTTGAAACGGTATCGTCGTATCGGGAAGCACTCCGAATATCCACTCCGGCGCGGCATCTATGGCCGACAGTTTGGCCAGAATGGGCCTGCCCGAGTTGGGTACGTCCGGGTTTTGCCAGCTGCCCGCCACATACAGGCTGCCGTTGTGGGGTACCATGTCTTGGAAATAAACACTCGGCGTGCCGCCGAAATAGGTGAGCAGGGGCGGCACCACTTCGCCCGTAGCGCGGTTGATTTCCCACACCTCGGATCGGGCTTTGTAGTAGCTGCCGAAGGGCGGCCCGCCGGGGAAGAGTTCGTCCGAAAACGCATAGGTCACAAAATTACCGCCAGGCGTTTTTTCAAAAATACCGAGTGCCTGCGGGTTCTGCTCCGGGTAGCGCTTGAACCACAGCACCTCGTCGGCCACCGGGTCGTAGCGCATGGCCACGGCCATACGGGTGTTGGGCGAGAGGCCCTCCGTGCCGCACAACACGAGTTTGCCCTCCGAATCTTCAATGATCTCGACTAATTCCACGGTCTCGTTGAACGGGCCGCCGCCCGCCGGGAAATTGCGCACCCAGAGCATCTCGCCATTGGGGGTCATTTTAGCCAGCATCGGTTTTTTTCCCTGCCGTCCGGCCATGTACACCGTGCCATCGGCGGCGGTACACAGGCTGTAGCCCAGTTCGGCCTGATCCACACGGCCCATCGTTTTGAAAAAGGTGGTGGGGTTTTCGCAGCCGTCGCATACGGGCGCATGCAGGGTAAAACTGTCGAGGTTGTTTTCCCAGTGGCACTCTGGGAAGCCCGAATCGGCAGCCAGCAGGTTCAGGTTTATGGGGGTGGGCGTACCGGCGGGCACGCCCGCGAAGGTGTAAATTTTACCAAACTGCGCTGCTACGACGGGCAGCGATTCGGTGGTTTCGGCGCAGCCGCCGGGGCCGACGGGCTGGGTCACGGTGATGCTCCACAGTGCCGTGGCGGCCTCTGTCAGCGGGTTTTTATCGTAAAAAACTACCTCGACGGGCGTGGTCGTGGCAGCGTCGCCGGTGTTGCAGGTTTTGGTTTTGAATACATGCGTGCTGTCAGCGGCGCATTGAATAGCGGTGACACGGAACGACACGTCGGGTTGGCCTTCGCAGGGGCAGCGGGGGCAGAGTTTGCGCAGCGGCAGCGAGTCGGTCTGAAAAACGGCGTTTGCAGGCTGCGCTGCCGATGCCGGCGTGTTGGTGCCGATGGAAAACAGGGCGGGTTCCGTGGTGGCCGCCAGCGTGCTGCTGCCCACTTGCACGGTTTGCAGCAGGTCGCAGTCGTCGTCCAACCCGAAGTTCATGTCGGTGCGCAGGAGCACGAGGTCGCTCTCGTCGTTTTCCCAGGTGTGGTCGAGCATCAGCAGTTGCTGGGGCAGGCTCAGCAACAGCCCCTGGCGGTTGGCAAAGCCGACGCTGTTGGGCGAGGGTGGCGCGGCATCCAGCACGGCGGCACGCAAGACTTTGCCGTTTACGTCGGTCTTGAGCATACCGAAGCGGTTGGTGCCGACCATGCGGCCAAACACGAAGTAGGCATTTGGAACCGTCAGCACCTCCTCGGGCACCATCTCCATGTCGTAACGTTTCCTCCAGACCAACGAGCCATCGGGGTTGTGTTTTTGTAGGTAAACAAAAATGTTCTCGGTGGGTGTAAGTGGGTTAAAATAGCCGCTGCCCACAATGACGGCGATATCACCGTCAAACGCCACGTCGGCCGGCGGCATCCAGCGGGCTGCATTACTGCTCATGTCGGGCACCTGCAGGTAGGCCCAATCGGGGAGAAACGTGTTGGGGGATATCCTGGCAAAGAAAGGCCGTACCTCGTCGGTAGCCTTGATACCCCAACTGCCCACAGCGTACAACTTGCCGTTGTTCAGTACGGTGTTGGCCAGCGTGATATCGTTGCCTATACTTTGGTAGCCGACACTGCTGCCCGTGGTGTTGCCATCGGCCCGCTTGAGGGTAAAAAACTGCGCTTGTGCGCTCACGCCGCCGCTGCCGACGGTCTGGTAGTTGACTTGCAGCACGAAATCACCGCCGGGGCTTTTTTCCACAATGGCTACACCGACGGGTTTGTCGCTCTGGTATCGCTTGTACCACAGCACCGCGCCCGCTACCGGGTCGTAGCGCATGGCAATGGCGCGACGATTGGAAGGCGAGGCCCCCTCCGTGCCACATACCACGATCTTGCCGTCGGAGTCCTCGATGATGGAAGCCCATTCGATGGGTTCGTTGGGGTTTATGGGCGGGAAGTTTCGCACCCAGATTTGTTCGCCCCGCGTGCTGATCTTGGCGATCATGGGGTTGTCGCCCTGTTTGCCCGCCACATACACGTTTCCATCGGCAGAGGCGCACATGCTGAAGGCCAGTTCGCGACGCTGCGGGGTGCCGAGTTTTTTAACAAAGGTGACCGGCGTTTTGCAGTCGCCACAAAGGTTGGGAGGTATGCTGATGCTGTCGAGGTTGTTCAGGTAGTTGCACTCCGGGAGGTTGGGCGGGTAGGGAAAGCCGCTGATCGGGATGGGCGGTTGCACCGAAAACGTGGTGCCGATCAGGCTGTACAGTTTGGTGAACGTGTCCAGCTCAAACGGCATGCCCGCGATCAGGTCTGATGTGAGCGGGAGGCCGCCGAAACAGTCGCCCGGCAAAATGGGCTGATCGCCGGAAGCAATGATGCCGGTGAGCAGTTTTGCTGTGTCGGTCAGCGGGTTTTTGTCGTAAACATAAAAAAAGTACGGCCCGTCGTAAGGCTGGCCGCCGATGTTGCAAACGGTGAAGTACAGTTTCGGGTCGCCGTCAGTGCAGACGATGGAGTCGAGGGTTGCCCGCAGGTCGGGCAAGTCGGGGCAAGTGCCGGTGGCACCGCATTTTTTGCTGAGAGTCAGATCGGGCGTGGTTTTGGAAATAGTAGCCGCAGTCAGAATGGCCGTGCTGGCCGTGAACGTCGGCACCACGGCCTCGCTCACCGGTGGGAGCATTTGCACGGGGAAGACGGTCACGTTTTGGAGGTAACTGCAGGAGTCCGTCACCGCGCCGTTCAGGTCGGTTTTCAGGAAAATGCCCTGCGTTTGCCCGTTGGCGTTTTGACTCAGGGCAGTGAGGAAAAGTGCGTCGCCGAGGCGTAGGATTTTGGAGCGGGCGGGCACGTCGGGAAACTCGTCGTTGGTATCGTAGTTGATTTTGCGTGCCCATTGTGCGTTGCCGTTCTTGTCGGTTTTCAGGAGAAACAGGCGGCTGGTGTCGCCGATTAGTTCGTGCCCATAGAGCAGGTAGCCATCGGGCAGGCTGATGACCTCTTCGGCAAACTCGCTCGTCCACTGGGGCAAGTCGTACTGCTTGGCCCAGATGAGGTTGCCAGCGAGGTCGTTTTTTTGGAGAAAAATGGTGGTCAGAGACAGGTCCGGGTCGGAGGTATTGCCACTGCATGTGGAAATGAGGGCATTGTCGTCCACGATCAGGTCTCGGCCCTGCAAGTTGGCCAGAACATTTGTAGGTATTGGCCCCACGCGCGACCAAACGGGCTGAAATGTAGCGGTGTCCAATTTACAAATCGCATGGCGCGTGCGGCCATAACCGCCAAATCCGGCACCAACGGTCATGTGCCCGGCAGCGTACAGAGTACCATCGTGGTACACTACCTGACTGAATCGATCGGAAAGGCCGAGGTCAATTCGACCGGCTTTCCCGGGTACGATCAGACCGGTGTTGCGGTTGAGTAGCAGCAACTCGGCATCGCGGTTTCCAGCGGAGGAGGTTTGGCCGTACAGCACATAGTCGCCCCCCGGACCGAGTTGGGTTATGCCGTGCAGGTAGGTAAGTGTCCCACTGCGGACGGTATGCTCCCACACAATTTGTTGGGCGACGGGGTTGTATCGGAAAACGAAGTTGCGTCCGAGGTTGTCGCCCTCGAAACTGCCGCAGCCCACGAGGGTGCCATCGCTGTCCTCGAACAGGTCGGTGAGGTGCTCCAGATCGAAACCGGCACCCTCGAAACCGATCGTGTGCTTATCGAGGATTTTGCCCTCAGCGTTGAGTTTGACGAGCAGGACGCGCTCGTCTTTCTGGCCGCCGAGCCAGAGGTTGCCGCCAGCGGCGGGCGCTATCACGCTGCCGCGCTCGGCATCGAAGGTGGCGAAAAAGGTGCTGGACGGTTGTGCGGAAAGGGCCGACGCGAGGGCGAGGGCCAAGGCGAAAAGGAAGACGGGTCGCATGGCGAGCGGTTTTTGTACGATAAACAAAGGATTAGGTGATTAAACAGCTGGGGCGGTTTTGCTGAGCACAAATTACATGCCCTGTTCGGTGGGGTTTTTACTTAACTCGCCTTTTGCAAAACGGGTGACAGCTGTTCCACAGAAGGCTACAAAACAGAACCCGCGTTCGGCACCTTTGCCGAACGCGGGTTCTGTTTCAACGTCGCACTTGGTGTTTTCACCAAGTGCATACCCATTTCACAGGAAATCGATTGCGCTTGGTGAAAACCATACTACTGGACATTTTTCGCGGAGGTAGACTTTCCAAGTTTTAAAAACTTGGAAAGTCTGGTCGTTCGAAAAAAATGTCCAGTAGTATGGGT
>JBEBHD010000145.1:0-13126 GCA_040080915.1 Saprospiraceae bacterium | reverse complement strand
TTTCGCCGTAGGCAACCGGCTACGGCTGCAAATTTCGCCTTGCCTGAAACAAAATTCGCTCGCTTTCGCCTCGGCACTGAAATTTAAACACGCTCTTAATAAAGCAAAAAAAATACCCGGCTGCGACTTTTCGCAACCGGGGTTCTCGCCTATGAAGCATAAGACATCTGCAGGGTATCAAGCGGCGCTCGCAAGTACGTCAATCACCGAACAGGCGCGAAAAAATCGTCGCCATTCACTCCGTGAGCGCCGGGCAAAAGCGGTTAATTCAGCTGGAGGGAAACGCCAACAGGCCGCCAAGCATGCACACAAGCATACGGCAGCCAACTGAAAAAACTATACGTTGAAGAAGAAAAAATGGAAACGAAGGGAAAGGGCATGACAAGCCCCCAAAGGACAAGGACAGATCCGCTCATGGGATGAAGTGTTTGTTATGTAATCGGTATAAAAGCAGAACTTGTGGATTAAAAGAATACGCTTGCAAATGTAGGCGCAGCTCGCAGTCTTTGCAAGCGACCGCGACCCTTAATCCCAAAAATGTCGGCCATTAATCAAATGCCAGCCAACCCAGCCCAGCGCTCGCCAAACTGCTCCCAGAACGCCAACACCTTGCTACGAGCCGGAAACTCCGAATAGATTTCGCCGCGTCGGATGCCTCTGAGCACATGCAGCGTCGCTTTCGACACCTCGTCGGGAAGGTTGTTGACCGGCAGCCATCGAACGTCCTTGAATTTTTTGGGCTCAAGGGATGCCGGTTCTCCGTGAAAACGGTCGGCACGGAAGTACAGCACCAACAGGGTTTCGTCTTTTTTCAGTTTGTGTCTGTGCAGTACATGCACCAATCGAAGTTCATCGGGTTCCACATGGATACCGGCCTCTTCATGGGCTTCGCGGGCCAGCGCTTCGCGGGCAAACTCGTTTTCTTCTACGTTGCCCCCGATGAGAGAAAACCGCCCGCCATTTTTCTTGGTCTGGCGCAGGAACAGCATATTGCCTTCCTCCTCAACGATGAGCCGCACGGCGAAAATAAGCATAGCTTGGAGCGGTAAAAAAACGTCAATGGTTTGGTTGCAAAACGGCGCAAGTTATCGCACGAACGGGAAAGTATGGATAAAGTTTTTGGCTGTTGGTGTCCGGGTGTGATGCCAAACGTACCCGGTGTTCTCTCGCGCGGAAGCCAATGGCTAACAGCCAATAGCCAACTCAACCGGCGGTGGCTGGTTGTTTGGCGGAAACGAACTCGACCTTCCAGCCAGTGCTCTCGGCCATGAAGCGCACGATCTCGAAAATTTTGTTCGACTGCTCTCGGGCCGAGGCCAGCAGGTTGCTCTGTTGGGCCGATTGCCGAATCAGCTCCTTGGCCTTGTTGTTGATACGGTTGTAGTCCTCTGGCAAAAAATCCGAGAATACGCCCGTGGACACGTCGTAGTAGTCCAGCGTGTGGTCAATGCTCAAGATTTGCGGCTCTGGCAGGGGGCCTATGCGCAGTACGCGGACGGAAGAGTCGGCCTCTATTTTCAGATTGCCGAGGTCGAAGCCCGCCGACACCACGGCGTTCACCCGCACGAGGGCCTTTTTGTCCCAAAACCAGGTAAAAAAACCGGAGTACTCACTGTAGTTGTAAATCTCCGAAAATTCCCCTTCCACGGTAGTCAGTTTCACCACGGTTCGGATTTTTTCCAACAAAACCGTGGCACTCTCCTGCGGCTTCGTTTCTTTGGGCGTGAAAAGCCGCACGGCGAGCCAGCCGCCCAAAATGAACGTGGCCGCAAAGGCACTGATGACAAGGATGCGTTTCAGCATTTTTTCAAAATTTGAGCACAAAGAACACGAAAAAACAACAAACCAACCGTATGATCCGCCCAATCGCGACCATCTTTTTCTTCCTCTGCCTACGCCCGCTCGGCGCCCAGACGGATACCCTCCGCCTCCTATTCGCAGGCGATATCATGGGGCACGCCCCCCAGATCAAAAGTGCTGAGTTTGCTCCGGGGAAGTACGACTACCGCCCATGTTTCCGGTATATCAAACCCGTACTGGAGCAAGCCGATATCGCCATCGGCAACTTGGAACTGACCTTGCCGGGCAAAGGGCCGTACACCGGCTACCCCATGTTCCGCAGCCCCGATGCTTTGGCCGATGCCCTGCGCGATGCGGGCTTCGACATTCTCGTGACGGCCAACAACCACGCCAACGACAGCCGAGGCCCCGGCCTTGTCAGTACCCTCGAAACCGTGCGCCAACTGGGCTTTCAGCAGACGGGCACCTTCAAGAACCAGCGCGACCGCGACCTGTTCTACCCGCTCATGGTGTACCGAAACGGATTCAAACTGGCCCTGCTCAACTACACCTACGACACCAACGGCGTGCCCACGCAGCCGCCCACTATCGTGAACCGGATTGATACCGCACTCATCGCCGCCGATCTGGCCGAGGCTCGCGCCCGCAAACCGCATTTCGTGATTGTGGTTATGCACTGGGGCCTGGAGTACCAGTTGCAGGAAAATGCCGAGCAACGCAAACTGGCCCAGTTCCTGATCCGAAACGGTGCCGACATGGTCATCGGTGCGCACCCGCACGTGGTGCAGCCCATCCGGACGGAAACGGCCACCCTGCCCGACGGCTCGGCCAAATCCGCCGTGGTAGTTTATTCCCTCGGCAATTTTATTTCCAACCAACAAAAACCCGGTACTGATGGCGGCATCTTGTTTCAGGTAGACCTGCTGCACCGCAAGGGCGTGCCCGTGGCCGAGGTGGGGAACTACGGCTACATCCCCATTGGGCGCTACATCCACAAAAATGCCAACGGAAAGGCCACGTTTTTTGTGCTGCCGACCGACCGGCTGCCGACCGATCTGGAAATACCCGCTTCGGCGGAAAACAACTTGCGTGCGTTTGCAACAGGCGTGCGCAAACGATTATAACGGCGAGTTTTGTTGACCCATGTTGTACTTTTGTCCGGGCTTGATACAGCAGAATACCATGGAAATCCGTACCACCAACAACATCACCGTCAGCGTAGAGACGGAATACTTGCCGGAGCACTCCAATCCGATGGCGAGCAAGTACATTTTCGGCTACCATATCACGATCCAGAACGGTAGCCCGCACACGGTGCAGGTCTTGCGCCGGCGCTGGCTTATCCAGGATGCCTGTGGCACCCTGCGCGGCGTGGAAGGCGAGGGCGTGGTGGGCCTTCAGCCCGTACTGGCTCCGGGTGCCATACACCGCTATTCTTCGTTTTGCAACCTCGACACCGATATGGGCAAAATGGCCGGTGCCTACCTCCTCGCCCGAACGGACGACGGCTTCTTGTTCGAGGCTAACGTGCCTGAGTTTCAGATGGTGGCACCGTTCAAGCGGAACTGAGTGATCAGTACGCGAACCTCCTCCTTTTTCAAACAAACAACGCCCCCTTCAACTCCTCCACTTTTCCCAGCTGCAGCACCCGAATGCCGTATTTGCCGAAATCCAGCCCCTTGGCGTTGTACTTGGAAATGTAGATTTCCTTGAACCCAAGCCGGTCAGCCTCGGCGATGCGCTGTTCGATACGGCTCACGGCGCGTATCTCACCGCTGAGGCCCACCTCACCCGCAAAGCAGACGTTGGACGGGATGCTCACGTCGAGCAGCGACGATACGAGAGCCGACACAATGGCCAGATCAATAGCCGGGTCTTCTACCCGGATACCGCCGGCGAGGTTGAGGAACACGTCGTTCATGCTGAAGTAGTACCCGCAGCGCTTTTCGAGTACGGCGAGCAGCATTTGCAGTCGCCGCATATCAAAGCCCGTAGCCGAGCGTTGCGGAGTACCGTACACGGACTTACTCACCAAAGCCTGCGTCTCGATGAGCATGGGCCGTAACCCCTCCATCGTGGCAGCCACGGCACAGCCACTCAAGTCGTCGTCCTTTTGGCTGAGCAGCAGCTCGGAAGGATTGCTCACCTCGCGCAGTCCGTCGCTGCGCATTTCGTAGATACCCATCTCGTCGGTGCTGCCGAAGCGGTTTTTCAGCGTGCGCAGGATTCGATAGGTGTTGTGGCGGTCGCCCTCGAATTGAAGCACGCAGTCCACGATGTGCTCCAGCAGTTTCGGCCCGGCTATGTCACCTTCCTTGTTGATGTGGCCGATGAGGAACACCGGGATATTGGTTTCCTTGGCAAAACGCAACAGTTCGGCAGCGCACTCGCGCACCTGCGACACACCGCCCGGGGCGCTGTCGAGGTGGGGGCTGCTCATGGTCTGGATGGAGTCCACCACGAGTAGTTGGGGCTGGAGTTCCTGCGCTTGCTGGAGGATTTTGGTGGTGTTCGTTTCGGTCAGGATGTAGCAGTCGGCGCGGCCTTCGGGCAGTCGGTCGGCCCTCATCTTGATCTGTTCCTCGCTTTCTTCGCCGCTGACGTACAGCACCTTGGCGGGCAGTTGCACCGCCACTTGTAGCAGCAGGGTGCTTTTGCCGATACCGGGCTGGCCGCCGATGAGCACCAAAGAACCGGGCACGATACCGCCGCCCAGCACACGGTTCAGTTCCCCGTCGGGGGTGACCATACGGCTGGTGGCACCGGTCTGGATGGAGCCGAGGGGCATAGCCTTCGGTGATTCACCTTTTCCGGTGCCCGCCCAGAAGCGGCGTTTTTCCTCGGCGGCGGTTTCTTTTTGGATGACCTCTTCCTGGTAGGTGTTCCACTCGCCGCACTGGGAGCACTTGCCCATCCATTTGGGCGAGGAAGCGCCGCAGCTGGAACAGAAAAAGATCGTTTTGCCCTTGGCCATTATTTGCGGATCAGCGTCCTGAAAATCTCATCGTGTACCTGCACAGGATACTGGCTGCGCAGTTTTTCCACCCATTGTTTTTCCAAATAATCCTGATAATCGGCCACGGCGTAACCACGGGCATCGCTCAGGGCCTTGGGCGAAGGCGGAAGAATCTTTTCGATTTTCGAGAACGTGGCGGTCTTGGTAGCGGCATCCGACTTCGCGGCTGTCATTTTGCCACCAGACCAAATGTCGTTCAGGTCTTTGTTCTTGCCCTTTTCGTAGGTTTTTTCCATCCGGACGAGCACCTCTTCTTTTTTGTTGAACTTCTTGAGCACGTCCTCCGGCGATTTTTTGGTAGCGTACTCGCGCACCTTGTCGAGCAGTGCGGCATCGTCAGACTTGAGGGTGTACAAACTGACCACCGCTCGTTCTTCCCACAGGTATTTGTTGCTCAGGTGCTGGTTGAAATACTGCTCCAGGCCAACGGAGTCGGTGTTGGCGCGGTCCCAAACTTCGATCTTGGCGGCATCGAAAAGCAGCATGCCCTCCTCGTACTCGCGCATGAGGTGCTTGAACTCCGGGTACTTTTTGTCCAACTGGCTTTCCTCGTACTGGAAGGCCACTTCGTCGTTCCAGGTTTCGTACAGTTTGGCGATGGTTTCATCCACGGGGTGTCCCATGCCGCGCATCCGGTCGCGGCTGGCACGTACGAGGAATTCCTCAAAATTGGCCACGGTGAAAGCCTGGCCTTTGCCGTACTGAATAAGCGGGGTTTGCGGGTTGTCGGGATTGGGTTTCCACTTAAAGGTGTGGAACACGGAGTCGGTTTGTTGTGCAGCCCAAGCCCGGAGGTTTTCTGGAAAATCTTTGAAACTGCCTTCTTTTTGTATCCGGGCAATCATGCTGCGCTTGGCCATTTCGCTGCGGCTGTCGCGCTTCACGCGCTCGGTGAGGGCGCGGCGCATATCCTCGAACGTAGCGTTGGGGCGTTTGCTCAGGCGTTTGATGATGTGCCAACCGATGGAGGACTCAACCGGTTTGGAAATGTCGCCATCTTTTTCGAGGCCAAAGGCAGCGTCCTCAAAGGTGCGCTGGTAGCGGTTGATGCCAAATGTGCCAATGTACCCGGCCTTTGCCGCGCTCACTTTGTCTTCGGAGTAGCGGGTACAGGCTTCTTCCCAAGGAAGACGTTGGGCACCGATGTAAGCACTGTCTACGAACAGCCGTTTTTGGGCGTTTTCTGCATCGTTCTCGCCCTTTCGGATCAGGATTTGGGCCACTTCGATTTCGCCGCGCGCGGGGCGGAAGGCGTGTACGTACACCACGTGGTAGCCCGCGTTGGTGCGCACAAGCCTTGGCAACAGGCCCGGTTTAGCCGAGTAAACGGCCTTTTCCAAGTTGTAGTAGCCGTCGGGCAGCATGGCCGTTACGAATCCGAGGCGACCGCCGGTTTCCTTGGCCGACTTGTCCTCGGAGCTATCGCGTGCCATTTTTTCAAACGACTCGCCTTTGAGGGCCATTTGCAGGAGGGCATTGCCTCGGTTGAAGGCCCGCAGGGTATCCTCGGCCTTTGCGTTGCGGTCGCAGGCGATGAAAATGTGGCTGACATCCACGTCCTGTTTCATGTGCTCGTAGGCTTCGCGGATGAGTTTTTCGGTGACTTCTTTGTCCACGAGGTAGGAGGCGGCCAGTTGGCGGCGGTAACCCTCGAGCTCGGAGCGAAAGGCTGAGGCTGTGTCGAGGCGCATGTCGCGGGCCTTTTGCACTTTGAGCTTGAACTTGACGTACAGGTCGAGGTATTCGCGCAGGGACGCTTCCGTGAAATCAGCCTTTTGCTGGTTGGTCTTGGAGTAGATCTGTTGGAATTCCGCCGCTCGAACGGGCGTATTGTTCACCGTGAACAGCACGGGATCGTCGAGGTAGGCTTCGGTTTGAGCGGTGCCAATGGCGGCAAAAAGCACAAAAAGGCAGATGGAGACAAGGAACTGTTTTATCATGGTGCTGCAGGACAGTTTTTGTGTTTGGATGAAAATAAAGGTGTCAAATTAGCGTGCAAAAATAGGCAAGTGGGGAGAAAAATTTGTGTGATACGTTGCGAAAGCGCGTTATTTGCACAAAAAATATTACGCCGTATGATTTTATCAGAAAGAGTTGGCGACATCGCAGAATCCTTGGCTAGATTGAATCCTGCCCTGCTGCTTGAGCTCCGGGCTCCGAAGGCTCTGTCAGACCGGGTAGAAGAATTGGTTTACAAGAAAAAAGACGGGCTGATTACACCGGAAGAAGCCTTGGAGTTGGAGCGCTACTTGGTAATTGACCATCTCATTGCAATGGCCAAAGCCCGAGCTCGCATACTCCTTGCAGCATGAAGCGTAAGTCAATACCGGTACTACTTCGCAAAATAGTTGCCGAACGAGCCACTTACAGGTGCGAATATTGCCAAGTTTTCGAACACGATTTTTTTGTATCTTTTGAAATTGACCACATCCTTAGCATAAAACACGGTGGAGATAATATGCCGGATAACTTGGCTTATGCCTGTCCGCGTTGCAACCAAAACAAAAGCTCGGACCTCGGCACCTATCTTCCCGGCAGCAACCGCCTAACTCGCCTGTTCAACCCTCGCAAAGACACTTGGGAAAAGCACTTTGAATTGGTGGACGGAGAGGTCGTTCCCCGAACAAACATTGGAGCATCTACGGTAAAAGTGCTCTGCCTAAACGACCCCGACCGAATCATTTTGCGTCGGTTGTTCGCGCAATTTGGCAGTTACCCGTAAGCTTTCCTCCCACTCACCGCACCGTCAAGTCCATCCCCGCATAAAACCCCAGGTCCTTGTTTTTCAACAATTTTACCCAAAAAGCGATCTGCCCGGTGTGGTACGAGTAATGTTCCACCACGTGCAGCACGATGCCGAGGCCTGAGAGCCGAAACCCCTGCACAGAGCGCACCCGAAGGAAGTTGTCGGCATCGGCTCCCAGAATGACCGCTTTGGCCTCTTCTACCGTGCGCAGTAGTTTTTCCAACAACGCCGCTTTGTCCATTCCGCCCCGGGCGGCAAATTCCGCGTCCCGTTCGCGCAGGTCTTCGGTGCCGCCGAGGGCGGAAATGGCGTACTGGCGGATATTGCCGCACAGGTGTAGCACGAGGTTGCCCACACTGTTGGATGCCGCGTTCGGACGTGCCCAGATGTCGGCTTCATCCAACTCGGTATACGCGCTTTGCAACATCCGGGAGCTTTCGTCCATGCGGTAGCAGGCTTGCCGTGCAAATTCAATTGCGAGGTCTTTGTCCATGTTTGTTATTATTGTCGAACAACCACGCGCCGCACGTATCCCGCTCCCGCCATGTTCAAGCGGACGAAATACACGCCCGGCGCAGCGCCGTCTAAGTACAGCGGGATCATCGTTCTTCCGGCACCCAAGGCTGCATTTTGGGTACGAATCGTGCGGCCCAACGCGTCGGTCACCGTGATCGTGACGGGCTGGGCCTCGTCGGCGCGAACAGCCACCGTGAACAGGCCGCTGCCCGGGTTGGGCTGCACCGACCACTCCGGTTCGTCGCCTCCGGCGGAAACGGTACCGATAGTCGGCTGACCAACGATGGTGATGTTATCCAACAAAACCCGGTCGCCGAAACTGGTAGCGCCAAAGGTGTCGAGTTCGGTACGCACGCCGGTGAACGTTTCAAAACAGATTTTTACCGTGCCGCCGAGGTAGTCCTTGAGGTCTTCCTTTCGGGTTTTCCATTGGTCGAAACTGGGTGTGGTGGCGCGGTAAATATCGCCGAGAGGCTCCTCGTTGGCGAGCAGGCGCAGCATGCTGCCGTAGGGGTTGTGCGCGCCCAACTTTTTCAGGTAGAAGAACGAAAAGGTCTGTTTCAGGTCGAACTGCAGCTCGGCGGATGCCAGCCCAGTGAGGTCGGCGCACAGGCACACCTGAGAGCGGAAGTCCTTGTTGAGCGTCCAGGCGTTGTTCAGGGTCGGCTCCTGTGCCTTGCCCGTGGCGAGGGCGGACGCGAGATCGCCGCCCGTAATGCGCAGGCCAGCGACCCCGGTGCGGGCGGCATCAGCCCGGATGGCCGCTCGGCTCTCGCTACCTGTCGTTACGAGCAGGGTGTCGAGGGCGGCATTGAAAACGGACTCGAAGTTCACCATGTCCGAGCGGTACATGGGTGCCGGATGCACCACAAGGTGGTTGTTCAGGCTGTCGTTGCCGGAAATATTGTCGGTGGCGTATTGCGCCCAAAAATTGATCGAGTAGGTGCCGATGGCTGCCAGATTGGCGGGCACGGCAAATTTGTGAAAAAACACCTGCCCGGTGAAAAGCGTCACTGGTACGGGCACCACCTCGCTCACGGGCGCATTGCCGTCAACACTGTACGAGAGCACGATTTCAGTGCCGGCGGGCAGGGAATCACAGCCCCAGAACCCAACCTCCACGATCGGATTTTCAGCCCCGAGAAAACAGCCGGTGGAAGGCTGCTCGGCGCCGCGCATGCGCACGTCGGTATTTTGTCCGGCTATGCTTTCCATCGCCAGAACCGTCTCGTCGTTTTCGGCATTGGGGTCGGTGCCAAAATCGGCCCAACAGCGCAGGGTGTAAAACCCCGGTGCGGCCAGCCCGGCAGGCGGTGTGGCGAAAGTAAAGCCGACCATGTCGCCAAAGGTCAGCGGAGCCGCCAGAACGAGCGTATCCCAAACGGGCTGCTGGTTGTCAATCTGGTAGGCCACCGGGATTCTGTCGCCCGCTTGCAGGTCGGTGTTGCAGCCGTCGTACCGAAACTGTACGCGAAGCGGTTCGGTGCCCGTGAGGCCGCAGACGACCGATGCTGGCTCCGTGATCTCCACCGTAGCCACGTCGTTGGGGAAATAAGGTCGGCCCACGCCTACGGCGTACCACGCATTCGCCGTTTGTACAAATACCGCCGAACAGGTGCCGAACAGGTCCACGGCCGACTGGATGGCACCTTCGCGGGCATCGGCGTAGTTGGACAGCGTCACGAGATAGTATTGCAGGTTGCGAAATGCGATGTCGGCAGCCGTGTCGAGGCCGAGGCCGGTTACGGTGTATGCGTCGCCGTTGTCGTTGGTGCCGTTGCCGCCTTCAGTCAACAAGTAAAACCAGTGATTCTGCACACCACTGTTGGTGTGTACGCCGCCGTTGTCGCCCGATCCGGTTACCCAGAAATCGCCCCTGTAAGTGTCGGGGTTGTCCTCTGCTTTTGGGTTGGCCATATTGCGGAAAGGCGAGCCGTTGGAGTAAATATCTTCTCCGACGAGCCAGTTGGCCCGTTCGGGCCGGGCGCGAAACTCCACGGCGGTGCCGAATACATCGCTGAACGATTCGTTCAGGGCACCGCTTTCGTTGCGGTAGCGCAGGTGGGCTGAAAATTCGGTCACGCCATGCGTGAATTCGTGCCCCACCACGTCGAGAGAGGAGAACGGTCCGGATGTCCCGGAGCCGTCGCCGAAACTGGCCCATGAGCCGTTCCAAAACGCGTTTTCGTAGGCCGAGCCGTAGTGGACGAAGCTGATGAGCGGTTTGTCCGAGCCGTCCAAGCCGTGTAGTTCGTGGTAGTTCAGGTAGTAGTCATAGGTCATTTCCGCGCCCCAGTGGGCATCGGTAGCCGCTTCGTCTTTCGCGCTGTTGAAATTGTTCCAGAGGTTGTCGGCATCGGTAAAATTTGCAGCCGCGTCAAAGCTGGTAGAGCGCTGCATGTTGTAGGTCTCGATGCCATTGCCACGGGTAGTTTCCACGAGGCGATACTGCCCGTCAGGCATTTGTTCGGTGATGATGTCGCGGAGGCCGCTGTACTTGGTTTGGGCGGTGCCGGGGGTGTTTTCAGAGCAAATATTGTCTACTGCGTCCAACAACGAGCCGTCTTCGGCGCTGACAAACAATTCTTGGCGGGTTTCTTCCGGCAAAAGGGTATGCACGATCAGGTGCCAGGCTAAGCGAAAATCCTCGGCCACCTGGGCGAAGCCGGGTGCTACCAGAACCAGCTCGGGTTTTGGATAAAACGTAGCCGTCGGGTCGTTTTTGACGCGGCGCAAAAACGCCTCGGCTTGAGGAGATTCCCAGATGTAGCGTTCGGCGGGCACGTACCTTTGGGCAAATTCCACGGCTCGGTCGGCTGGCAGAACAGGGCGCACCTCGGCTTGCAGGCCGCGTACCAATTTGCCGTTCAGGGTACGCACGCGACCACCTTTTTCGTGAACGAGCAGCTCGCCCCCGTCCACTTTCACGCCCCGGTGGTATTGTTGGTAGCGGTGGTGGGCAAAGCCGAGCGCATCGGTGTCGGTGCGATAGGGCACCAATTCGTCCTGTTCACCGAGGCCGAGGTCGGCTTTGTGCCTACGGATCAAATCGGCAGCCGAAATGGCCACGCCGGGGCGTATGGTCAACCAGTCAGGATTGCCCGTTTTGGCAAAAAAAACAGTTTCGCGAACGCGCTTGTCGGTGGAATTAACTTGGGAAAAAAGGGCGGTCGTGGCAAGCAGCCACAACGCAGCGGTGTAGAATGACTTCATGAGCAGCGTGGTATGAAAAATTTGCCCAAAGAAACGGATTCTTGGCGAGTTGGCGCGAATCGTGATAGCAACGCACGAGCTCATCGAACTGTGGGGGCGAGCAGAGGAGCGGACGCAAGGGCCGGGCATGGAAAACGGCCCTTGGCCAAACCCGATCGGCACCGCATGCGGCCTTGGCCGTATCCGGCCAAATACCTACTTTTGCAACGGCCCTGCTGGAACAGGTTGTTTCCCTGCCTGCCGATCCAGCGCAACACACCCTCGCCGATGATGGACAAATGCAGAACCCGACAAGAGATTGCCAAGGAGTACGGTATTGACCGGAAAACACTTACAAATTTGCTCAAGCGCCACCAGATAGAACTGCCTCCGGGGTTGGTAACCCCGGAATGGGCGGAGCGGGTGTATGCCGCCCTTGGGAGGCCGGAAAAATCGCCCCCCCCCCGCGATAGACCACTGATGCCGCATAGCGTACCCAAAATTCCACAACTTTCCCCAAAATTCCACAAAATTCCCCATTTTTTTAGGTTGCGGTACCCGTAAATTTGTAGCGTCCTCTGTGCGCACGGAGGACGACAAAAAAAGGGCCAATGCCGCCCCCTTGCATGCAAGCGGCAAAGACCCTATTGTTCACTACTAAAGCTGCAAAACTATGCATCTCAACCGATTTTTTCGCCTTGCACCCATTTTGCTGGCCCTCCTGGCTGGCGCGTACTTTTTTGCCTGCCAGCAGGATGCCTCTTCTGACCTGGCCCCGCCCAAAGTGAAGAGCGACCTGCCCGCTGACGACCTGATGTGCCCGGGAGGGACTTGCGAGTTCATTATCACCGTGGATGGCGCTGCCGACATTGTGTTGTGCGGGGACATCAACGGCGGGACAGGGCCGCAGTTTCAACTGCCCGAACAGCGGCACTATCTCATCTAGTTTTTCCCTACAGGCAAACGAGACCGTGAGGGTATGTGTTCAGTCCAATAACGGCCAAATATGTATCAGCCAGGCCACCGTGGCCTCGGTGGGCATAAGGGTCCAGTTTGGAACCAACGCGCCCATCAACACGACGCTTTTTGCCGGAACTCCCTTGTGTTTCAACACAACGGATTGCACCGATACGAATGCTGGTTGCATTTAAATTGCCTATCAGGTTCCCCCGGCCGGTACCGGCCGGGGGACTTTTTTGTTGTTGCAAACCAACTAACGGATGATAAAAATCTACCGCACCGGAGTCGGAATAGGTTGTTACATAGCCATTTCGTTGGCAGCCGGTTCGCTGCTCGCCCAGTGCCCATCTTTGGGGCCGATTGTCGGGCCAGCAACGCCACAGTTTTGCACCGGAGTTACATATCCATATACTATTCCCGGTTCCGGGCCAGCTGCTTTGGTCTGGAGTTTAAACGTCTCTCCACCGGCTTATGCGATTTTTAGCGGGCCTTCGACAGGAGAGACCGTTGCACTGGATATCGGTGGGAGCGGCCCCTTTCAGTTGTGCGCCACGCCCACCAACCCCTGCTACGACCCCACGCCCGTGTGCATGGACATCGAGATACAGCCGACACCCGATGTAGATGAGTTTCCCAACCTGCACGTTTGCGACGGGGAGCAGGTAGACATCCATTTTACCGGCACCGGCTGGACGTACCACTGGAATCAACAAAACCATCCGCTGTATTCCCTATCGGCCTTTCGCCACAGTCCGGCGTGGGCGATATTTCCTTCGTCGCCTCCAACCCGGGGAACACTGTTATATTCAGGGAGTTGGACGTGTTCCCGTATCAGGGAGGTTGTATGGGAGATGGCGCTCTCTGGTTTATCTTCGTCTACCCCTTCCCCGCCATGC
>JBEBHD010000144.1:0-13160 GCA_040080915.1 Saprospiraceae bacterium | reverse complement strand
GGCTGTGGTTTTGGCTCTGGTTTGGGGGCGGGCGCGTTGCGGACCACTATTTTTCGGCCAGGGGCAGGTTCTTCCACCACGGGGACTTTGTCGCCGCCCGTTTTCTTGAGGGCGAGCGCCTGCTCGTCTAGGATTTTATAGATGATTTCCTGTTTGGCAAACTTATGGTATCCTTTGATACCCAGCTTGGCCGCGACCTCTTTGAGTTCTGTGACCAGCATATCATTTAGCTGCAAAATATCGTACATAAGTAGGGAAAAGCGGTGATGGGAGATGAGTGTGAAAAGCGGGTTTTAAAGAAAACAGGGCAGGGTGCCCGGTCAGGTAGTGGCGGTAAGAAAAAAGTTGAAAACAGTCAGAGGCGATTCGAGACGATCAACAACGCAGGTAAAGTGCTAAATCGTGCGGCGGGGCCTACCCAGCGTTGTGAGCGGCACACCGTAAATGTGTCATTGTGGGTGAATGATGGCGCAACGGGGTTATGTCCTTGAACGAACTGACCATCCCTTGTTGAAAGTTGCCAATAATCAGACCAAAACAAAGCGGGATGGGCAATGGGGCGTGCCGACATGGGGACGTAAGACACAGACCGTTTGGAAATGAACGCGGCAAAGGTAAACGTATTTTGAAATTCACACTACCTTGTGCCCAAGAAAAAATCTGAGATAAAAATGCTCCAAGTAAAAAATATTCGAGAAGACAAAAAGCGCATTGTCAGTGGTTTGCGCAAACGGAACTGGACGGCTCAGCAGATCAGGGTCGTTGACAAAATTTTAGAAACAGACGATGAGCGCCGGGCAGCCCAAAAAAAAATGGACGATCTGCTAGCCGAAAACAAACGCCTGTCGGCCCAAATCGGCCAGCTCATGGGCCAAGGTAAGCGCGATGAGGCCGAGACCATGAAGGCCCAAGTAGCCGCCCTGAAGGACGAAACCAAACAAGCCGAGGAGCGATTCGAGTCGGCCAAAAAAGCCCTTGAAGACCTGTTGTACACCGTGCCTAACTGCCCGCACAAGTCCGTACCCAAAGGTGTCGGTGCCGATGACAACAAAGTTTACCGCGCTTGGGACAAACCGTTTCCCTCCCTGCCGCCCGATGCCGTCCCGCACTGGGACCTCATCAAAAAGTACAATCTCATTGACTTCGACCTCGGCGTGAAGCTGACCGGCGCGGGCTTCCCCGTGTACCGCGGTGCCGGCGCCAAACTGCAACGCGCGCTCATCTCATTTTTCCTCGACGAAAACATCAAGGCCGGTTATGAGGAAATCCTCCCGCCCTTGCTCGTAAACGAGGACTCCGCTCGCGGAACGGGCCAGCTGCCCGACAAAGAAGCCCAAATGTACACCTGCGAACGCGACGGCCTGTACCTCATCCCCACTGCCGAAGTACCGGTGACCAATATCCTGCGCGATGCCATCGTGCCGGAAAAAGACCTGCCCATCCGCATGACGGCCTACACACCCTGCTTCCGCCGCGAGGCCGGTGCTTGGGGCGCGCACGTGCGCGGACTGAACCGCCTGCACCAATTCGATAAGGTGGAAATCGTACAAATCGAGCACCCGGAGCGCTCCTACCCGGCGCACATGCAGATGCTCCGCCATGTGCAACGCCTGATGACCAAACTCGAACTGCCCTACCGCATACTGCTCCTGTGCGGCGGCGACATGGGCTTCGCCTCGGCCAAAACGTTCGACTTCGAGGTGTGGTCGGGCGCACAACAGCGCTGGTTGGAGGTCAGCTCGGTGTCCAACTTCGAGACGTTCCAGAGCAACCGCATGCAGCTGCGCTACCGCGATGCCGACAACCGCATCCAACTGGCCCACACCCTCAACGGCTCCTCCCTCGCCCTGCCGCGCATCGTGGCCGCCTTGCTCGAAAACAACCAGACCCCCGAGGGCATCCGAATCCCCAAGGCACTCCAAAAATACACAGGTTTTAAGATGATCGTTTAAAGCCTGTTTGCGCCAGCGCAAACTTTTTTGGCAAACCACAGTTTCATTCGCTGTCATTTTTTAAAAACTCAAAACCTTTTTCCCGCCACAGCCTTGGCGAAGGCGGGCAAACTCAAATCGTAAAATCATGGGTCTCTTCATTATCAGCATCCTCTTTACCGTGATCGGCATGATCCTGAGCGGTACTCTGCGCAGCAAGTTCAACAAATACAGCCAGGTGCCGCTCTCCAATGGCATGTCCGGTGCCGAAATAGCCGCCACCATGCTCCGACACTACGGTATCCACGACGTGAACGTCATCTCCGTGGAAGGCCAACTGACCGATCACTACAACCCCGCCGACAAGACAGTGAACCTCAGCCATGATGTGTATCATGGCCGAAATGTAGCCGCTGCCGCCGTGGCTGCGCACGAATGCGGGCACGCCGTACAGCATGCCACTTCGTACAGCATGCTTCAAATGCGTTCCAGCCTCGTGCCTGTGGTCAATATCGCCGCTTCCGTTCAGCAGTACTTGTTCATGTTCGCCTTGGTCGGGATGTCATTTCTGAAAAATCCGATCATCATGATGGTCGTGCTGGTAGCGTTCGGCATTACCTGCCTGTTCAGCCTGATCACCCTGCCCGTGGAATTTGATGCCAGCCGCCGCGCCCTCGCTTGGCTCGACAACACCGGCGTGGCCCGTGGCGAGCAGTACACCGGTGCCAAAGACGCGCTTTTCTGGGCCGCCATGACCTACGTTTCCGCTGCTCTGGCAGCACTGTTGCAGTTCCTCTACCTGTTGCTTCGGTTTATGGGCGGCCGGGAGTAGGAACGTGTAAACCAGCCAGGTTTTGAAAACCTGGCTGGTTTGTAAACAAAAACATACGCCATGAAAATACCGCTCTTGCTGTGCCTTGCGCTTTTGGACAGCGTTTTTTCGTCGGCACAAGTCCTGTCTAGCATCAGCGCACGCTGGAGCGATTCCTTCGTAGAGTGGGAGTTGTACGCAAAGCCAGTAGCAGAGCCAACGCCCGAAGAGGGCGATGAGCAGGAAGATGCCGAGCCGCCCGACGAAGAACTGTACGGTGAACTCAAACTCCGCTGGCTCAACTTGCGCGACGACTGGACTGACTGGGACTACAGCCTCGGCGACGTAAGCGGCACCATACGCATGAAGTGGAAAGACGACCCCTCGCAGTGGGAACTGCGGAGCTACGACGGTGCTGTGGTTACCATGCGAACGGCCTGGGCAGGCGACCCCACCGAGTGGCGTGTCACCGACAACACGATTTCCCTCACCCTCCGCACCCGATGGAACGGCCAGCTCGACGAGTGGCTCGTGCAGGACAAAAGCCGGGGCACATTCTACCTGTACACCCTCACCGAGGGCGACCCGCGCGACTGGGCCATAGAGGACCATTTGGATGAATCCGTGTCTCAGCCCATGAAAATGGCGCTGATTTTTCTGGCCGTTTTTACTGCTTCGCCTCGAATGTGAGCGAAACAAAATTCACCACAAATTTTCACATATCCACACAGATTTTTTAAACGGAACGGGGAAAATCTGTGTGAATCTGTGAAAATCTGTGGTGAATTTGAAACTATCCAGTAGTATCGGCCAGCGCGCAGGGCACATGGCCGATATACCGCTTGCTCGTTTTTGCATTTTATGGCATTTTACGGAAAATTCACCAAGGTGCCAGCCAACAAAAACCGACTGGCTCGCGTCTATCCAAAAAATTATGAACGAACGGGTTATGAGAAAATCCATACTTGCTTGCTTGGTTGTCCTGATCGCCGCTGCCACCGCCGTTGCACAGCCCCTGAACGACAACTGCATCAATGCCATCCCGATCACCACGGTGGTCAACTACTGCAGCCCGGCTGCCGCTTTCACCAACGTAAACGCCACCCTATCTGGCTACGGAGCCGCCAATTGTTTCGGCACACCGAGCAATGACGTGTGGTTTTCCTTCGTGCCGCAGTTCACCGATGTGACGGTCATTGTGCGCGGAGCTACTGCTCAGGCTCCGGGAGGCACGTTGCGCAACCCGCAGATCGCCATTTACTTCGGCACCTGCGGCGGCGTGCTCAATGAAGTGCAATGTTTCAGTTCCAACAACAATTCCAACATCGCCGAAGCAACCGAGAGCGGCCTGCTCGTCGGCTCCACCTACCTGATCCGCGTGCAAGGTGCCAACGACGTGACTGGCACCTTCCAACTCTGCCTGAACAACTACAACCCGCCCGCCAACCCAAAATCCGACTGCCCCAAGGCATCGGTGCTGTGCGACAAATCGCCCTTTGTTGTGCAAAGCGTGACCGGCGCCGGCAGCGACATATCCGAACTGAACGACGCGCTCTGCTTTTCCAACGGTGCCCCCGGCAACTGGGAAAGCAACTCCACCTGGTTCACCTGGATCTGCGACAAGCCCGGCAGCCTTACCTTCACCCTCACCCCGCTGAGCATCGCCGACGACCTTGACTTTGCCCTCTACCGCCTGCCCAACGGGGTGAGCAATTGTCAGGGAAAAGTGCTGGAGCGCTGCATGGCTTCCGGCGAATTCAGTTTCCAAAGCCCTTGCATGGGGCCGACCGGACTGCGTGTGGGCGAAACGGACATCAGCGAGGACGCGGGCTGCACCGATGCCGGCGACAATGCCTGGCTGGCACCTTTCAACATGGTGGCTGGAGAAGCCTACGCCCTGTGTGTCAATAATTTCACCACCAGCGGCAACGGATTTTCCGTCCAGTTTGGCGGCGCTGGCACGTTTTTGGGGCCGGAAGCGAAGTTTACCACCGTGCCCGCAGCCATTTGCCTCGGTACGGAAGTAGAGGTGACCGATGCCTCCACGTTCGCCCTCGGCATGATCACCGTCCGAAACTGGAGCTTCGGTGCCGACTCCGACCCCGGCACGGCCACCGGGAAAGGCCCGCACAAGGTGATCTTCAACACGCCCGGCCAGCACCCTGTCGTGCTGCAACTCGAAACCGACCTCGGTTGCAAGGTCACCTCCATCCAAAATGTGCTCGTGTACCCCGACGTAGAAGTGGATACCGTCATAGCCGCGCCCGAATGCAACGGTGGCGACAACGGCGTGATCACCATCACCAACATAAAAATGGGCACCCCACCCTACCTGTACAGCTGGCAAGGCGGGCCGTTCATCACCGACAATACCCTGGACAGCCTCACCGTCGGTATCTACAGCCTCATCATCCGTGACTCGAACAACTGCGAAACAAACCTCAATGTCGAGGTGCGCGAACTGGCGCTAACGGTAGACCCGGACGCGACACCACCCCTCTGCACGGGCGATGCCAACGGGTTTGTCACCCTCAACGTGACCAACGGAACCGGCCCCTACCTGTTCAACTGGGGCAACGGATTCATCCCCAGCAATACCCAGGGTGGCTTTTCCGCCGGGGTGTACACAGTGCTCGGCCTCGACGCGGAGCTGTGCAAGGGCACATACACGTTCACCATCGCTGACAACCCGCCCCTGACCTTGCAAATGGATACGGTAAATATTTCCTGTTTCGGAGCCGACAACGGCGTAGGCATTGCCATTCCCGGCGGCGGTGTGGGCAATTACGCTTACCTGTGGAGCGACAACCAAACCGAGGAGGATGCCACCGGGCTTGGCCCCGGCCAGTTCGACGTGACCGTGACCGACGGTAACGGCTGCACCATCACCGGCGGCGTGTTCATCACCGAACCCGGCGATGTGGGCGTAAACCTCGTGCGCGTCGTGGATCTGCTCTGCAATGGCGTGCCACAAGGTTCCGTGGAAGTGGAAGGCATAGGCGGGCGGCCACCGTTTGCCTTCAGTGCCGACGGCACGGTGTATGGGCCAGCGACCACGATCGGAAACCTGCCTGCCGGCAATTATTGGGTAAAAATCCGAGACTCTGCGGGTTGTATTGATTCCGTTTTTGCCACCATAAATCAGCCGCCACAGCTAATCGTGGATGCCGAACCGGCCCAAACCACGCTCGACCTCGGCTATACCATACAGGTGCAAACCCTCACCCTGCCCACTGGCCGTTTGGTTACGTATGCTTGGTCGCCAGCCCTGGGCCTGAGCTGTTCCGACTGCCCCGAACCGGTCATCACGGCCATCACCGACGGGGTTTACACCATAATAATCACCGACGCTGACGGCTGCACGGCCACCGACATGGTGCGCATTCTCGTCAACCGCAACCGACCAATATTTGTCCCCAACGTGTTCGCTCCCGACAAGCCCTACCCGAACGACCACTTCACCCTGTTTGGCGGACCAGCGGCTTCCAGTATTCAGTTGCTGCGTATCTACGACCGTTGGGGCAGCCTCGTGTTTGAAGGGCAAGACCTGCCGCTGAACGACCCAAACGTCGGCTGGGATGGCAAATACAAGGGCGACAAGGTGTCAGGCGTGTTCACCTTTTACGCGGTGGTGCAATTTGTGGATCAGCAGCTATCGCAATACGAGGGTAGTGTGACGGTGGTGCGGTAATGCCGGAGTTGCAAGTCGTTTTTTTGACAAAATGGCCTACAATTGCCAACCAACCATTGGTTGGGGTGAGAAGGTCTTAGAGCGTGTTTAAATTTGCCCCTCCAACCCGAAACCTTCTAACCCCAAACCTCGAAACCCTCTCTCCGTATGATCATCGTCACAGGTGCTGCCGGATTTATCGGCTCGTGTTTGGTGCGCCGGCTCCTTGAGTTCGGTCACCGGGATATTTTGATCGTGGACGAATTCGACCGCCCCGACAAGATGCGCAACCTCGAAGGAAAATCCTTTTGGGGGCAAGTACGCCGAAATGATTTTCCGCGCTGGCTCGAACAACACCACGCTGATGTGGACGCGGTGTTCCACATCGGTGCCCGAACGGACACGACCGAAATGAGCGTCCCCATTTTTGACGAGCTCAACCTCAACTATTCCAAGGCACTCTGGAGCCTGTGCACCGGATTTCAAATTCCGTTCTTTTACGCCAGCAGCGCCGCCACCTACGGCTTGGGCGAGCACGGCTACGCCGACGATCACGCCCGCATACCGAGCCTCCAGCCGCTCAACCCCTACGGCCAGAGCAAGCAGGACTTCGATGTTTGGTTGCTGGCGCAAAACGCCGCTTTCGAGGGGCCGGGCGGAACATGCGCCGGTTTCAAGTTTTTCAACGTGTACGGCCCGAACGAGTACCACAAGGGCCGCATGGCCTCCGTTATTTTTCACACGGCCCGCCAGATCAAGGCGACCGGGGGCATGAAACTCTTCCGCTCGCACCGGCCTGATTTCCGCGACGGGGAGCAAAGCCGGGATTTTGTTTATGTGAAAGACGTGGTGGATGTGCTCCTGTTTTTTCTGGAAAAACGCCCGCCCAACGCCATCTACAACCTCGGAACTGGCACGGCCCGCACCTTCCTCGACCTGGCCACCAGCACCTTCCGCTCATTGGGACTGGAACCCAACATTTCCTTCGTGGACACTCCCGCCGATATTCGCGACACCTACCAGTATTATACCGAAGCGGACATGACTAAACTGCGCGACCTCGCTGGCTACCGGGCACCGTTTTTTAGTTTGGAAAACGGCATCGAGGATTATGTGAAAGGCTTCTTGCGCGACGAACAGATTTGGTAAAAAACGATACCCGACTCTTCAGGTATTAAAAACCTGGAAAGTCTACCTCCCGTCATGAAACAAACCCTCGACAAGTTTTTTTACCCCCGCTCCGTCGCCGTGGTCGGTGCTACGGACAAGGCAGAAAAAATCGGCCATGCCGTGCTGCGCAACCTGTTATCCGGCGGGTTCAAAGGTGCCGTTTACCCCGTGAACCCCAAGCACAAAACCGTGCTGGGCACCAAGTGCTACCCCCGGCTTGCCGACTTGCCCGAGGTGCCCGACTTAGTCGTGTTCGCGCTGCCTGCGGCGCTTGTTCCACCGCTCATGGCCGATTGCAAAAAAGCCCGCGCCGAATGTGCCGTGGTGCTCTCGGCGGGTTTTGTCGAAGCGGGTCCGGCAGGCGAGCAGTTGTTTCGCGACCTGAAAGCCCAGGCCGCCGCCAACGGCGTGCGGATCATCGGCCCCAACTGCCTCGGGCTGCTCACACCGGCCATCGGCCTCAACGCCACCTTTGCGCCCACCTTGCCGCCGACCGGACGTGTGGCGTTCATTTCCCAGAGCGGGGCCATGGGGTCGGCAGTGCTGGACTGGGCCGCCGAAAAAAATGTGGGCCTCAGCCACTTCGTTTCCATCGGCAGCATGGCCGATATTGGGTTCGATCACCTGATTGACTATTTCGGCTCCGACAGCCGCACGGCCTGTATCCTTATATACATGGAGAACCTGAACGACGCGCGGCGGTTTATGAGCGCCGCGCGGGCGTTTGCCCGCACCAAGCCGATCGTGGTGCTCAAGGCCGGGGCCAGTCAGCAGGGTGCCCGGGCCGCGCTCTCGCACACCGGTGCCATGGCCGGAAACGATGCCGTGTACGATGCGGCGTTCCGACGGGCGGGCATCATTCGGGTGCAAACGATCCAGCAGCTGTTCGACTGCACCCAGGCGCTCGCCACCCAGCCCCTGCCTGCGGGCAACCGCCTCGCCATAGTGACCAACGCTGGCGGCCCGGCCATACTCGCCACCGATGCGCTTGAACCGCGCGGCGGCATGCTGGCCGCACTTGCACCCGATACCGTGGCTGCGCTCGACAAAATACTGCCCCCGGCCTGGAGCAAGGGCAACCCCGTGGACATCCTCGGTGACGGCTCCGTGGAGCAGTTCCGCGCCGCCCTGCGCGCCTGCCTGCGCGACCCCGGTGTGGATGCCGTGCTGGTCATCCTCACCGCTCAAAGTGTGACCGATGCCGAGGCGGTGGCCCGCGCCGTGGTGGCCGAATCGAACGCGGGCGAGCACGGCAAGCCCGTGTACGCCAGTTGGATGGGGGCGCAATCAGTGCGAAGCGGGCGAGCCGCGCTCGAAGCGGGCAAGGTACCATGGTACCCGTTCCCGGAACGGGCCGTGGTCACGTTCATGAACAAGGTGCGCTACCGCGAAAACCTCAACCTGCTGTACGAAACCCCGCCCGATCTACCCATCGAACTGGCCGACATCAACCGGGCCGGCGCGCGGGCGGTGGTGGACATCGTGCGCAAATCGGGCCGCGTCCATTTCGAGGAGGCCGAGGCCAAGCGCCTGTTGGCCTGCTACGGCATCCCGGTGAACGCGACGTACCTGGCAAAAACTGAGGACGAGGCTGCCGCCATCGCCCGCAGCCTCGGCTGTGCGGTAGCGCTCAAGGTGGAGTCGCCCGACATTTGGCACAAGTCCGACGTACACGGCGTGCGGCTGGGCATCGAGACGGAGTTCGGCACGCGGCAGGTATTTCGTTTTTTAATGGAAAACGTGCGCAAAAAACGCCCCGACGCGCGCATCACCGGCGTGACCATTGAAAAAATGGTGAACACGCAGCACGAGCTGCTCATCGGTTCGGTGAAAGACCCGACGTTCGGCCCGGTGGTGGTGTTCGGACTTGGCGGCGTAGCCACCGAAATTTGGCAGGACCGCGCCATCGGCCTGCCGCCGCTCAACTTGGCTCTTGCGCGCCATTTAGTGGAGGGCACTCGCATCGCGCGGCTTTTGCGCGGGTTTCGCCACCTGCCCGCCGTACCCGTGGAGCAGTTGCAAAACGTACTCGTACGTTTCGCGTACCTGCTCATGGATTTTCCCGAAATCAGCGAAATAGACATCAACCCCTTCGCCATGAGCGCCGACGGCGGCATAGCGCTGGACGCGGCGGTCACGCTCGAGTCCTCCCCCACCCTGCAGCGCGACCCCTACGATCACCTCAGCATCCAGCCCTACCCCACGCAGTGGATCCGAACCGTGCAGCACACCGGCGGTCAAAAAATTCTGCTGCGCCCTATCCGCCCGGAGGACGAACCACTGGAAGCCGAATTGGTGGAAAAAACTTCGCGGGAGAGCCTGTACTTTCGGTTTTTCGGCTTTACACCCGGCATAGACCACAAGATGCTGGCGCGTTTCACGCAAATAGACTACGATCGGGAAATGGCCGTGGTGGCCGAAATCGAGGAAAACGGCAAGCCGCAAATCATCGGCGTAGTACGCATCGTGGGCGATGCCTGGCGCGACACTTGTGAGTATGCCATTCTCGTGGCCGACCCGTGGCACGGCAAGGGCATCGGCAGCCTGCTCACGGACTACATCATCGAGATCGCGCGGGCGCAGGGCTACCGCACGATCATAGCCACGTTCCTGAAAACCAACGGTGCCATGCGGCGACTGTTCGAGCGGAAAGGGTTTGTGATTCGGAGCGGAGAGGATGGAGCGGATGGGGCGGAGATGGGGTTGTGAGCAAAGGGCACGGAAGGGGATTTGGACAAGACATCCTTTTTCGGAATCAGGTTTCCGCAAAAGGATTGATAAAACGCAAGCCAGGTATTTTTGAAAAATCGTCCTCGTTGCGGGTGAGCAAAACCATGTCGTGGACAAGCGCCGTCGCTGCAATGATGCAAACCGGAAGTTTTGGCTTTTGCGGAAGCCGACGTATCCAGATGGTCTTTTCCACAATTTCGTCCGAAAGTGGGTATATCAGGGAATCGGACACAAAATCGAGGCATTTCTGCGCTTCTGCCTCCGTTGGAGCATTCCATCCCAGTATTTCGATTTTGGAAATCACCGACAATCTCGGCGCATCGGCAGAGGCTGCCACCATCGCTGCAGAATGAACAGTCGGCACACTGCCTTTTATCAAATAAATGGCTGTATTCGAGTCTAAAAGATATCCCGCTCCCATTCTTCTCGTGTTTTTTGAAGGTACTGCTCGAAATCCACTGCGTTCAGGTTAGTCATCGAACCGATATACTTACCAAGCGTTGCAGACTTGCCGGAAGTGAGGGTTGGCACCCCACCGGAATTGGTTTTCCGAGATTTGTTCTTTGTGCGTCGGCGGAAGGCGATCCCCGATTTTTCCAAAAAGGAAATCAATGCAGGGAGGTCGTCCGGACGGTCAATTTGCAGTACGATTTCGATAGTCATGATCGCTGAAATGGCAGGTAACTGGTAAAAGCCTGAACAAATGTACGCGCAAGATTTTAAAGTTCGGATGCATTCTAATCTTTGGTCAATCCGTCCTATTTCCCCTACATTTGGCCTGCACGACCAAACACCAAGCCAGCAATGCCCAACCCGTCTATCTTCATCAGTTACCGCATCGCCGACACCGCCGTGGAAGCCCGGCTGCTGTACACTGACCTGGCCAGCCGCTACGGGGCCGATGCCGTGTTTTTGGACAAAAAACGCCTCGAATCAGGCGACGACTGGCCCGCCGAACTGGAGGCCAACGTCCGCCAGGCCGCCGTGCTGCTCGTGCTCATCAAAGACCCCGACAAATGGCTGGGCGTGGGGCCGTACGGCCAACGACGCATGGACAAGCCCGACGACTGGGTGCGCCGCGAAATCGAAACCGCCTTGGCCGACCCGACCAAGCTCGTGGTGCCCTGCGAGTGGACGGTGCCACCGTGCCCCCCAAGGAGAATTTGCCCCCGGCCCTCGTCATGCTGTACGACAGGCAGGGCCCACCAGTGGCCACCGACAAGTGGGACACCGACCTCGCCTCGCTGTTCGCCGACCTAGAAAAACACGGCTTCCAGCCCCGGCCAGGCCCCGCGCTCGACCCGCTCGCCGAGTACCTCCTGCCCGCCGATGTGCCCGACCCGAGCGACCACCACGAGGCTCCCTACCTCGGCCTGCGCTACTTCGACCGCACGGCGGCCCGGCTGTTCTTCGGGCGCACCCGCGAACTGCTGGAACTGTTCAGCCTCGTCGAAAACCCGGAAGTACGGCTCATCAGCCTGTTCGGCCACAGCGGCGTTGGCAAGTCCTCCTTCCTCGCCGCCGGTGCCGTGCCCCGCCTCGAAGGGGTGCGCGCGCCGCACTACGCCCGCCGCGACAAAACGGCGGCCCGAGGCCTGGCCACCCAACTCGACGACCTGCGCGACCGGCCCAAACAGCCCGACAAACCGCCCGTGTACATCCTCGACCAGGCGGAGGAAATGTGTGCCGACCGGCTGCCCGGCGAGCAGGAGGCCTTCGTGCAGTGCTTGCACGCCGCCCTGCACGAGGAGCCAGCGGCCACAGTGGTGCTCGGCTTCCGCAGCGACTACCACCTCGACCTGTCCGACCTGCTGGCCCGCGTCGCCTTCCGCCAAGAGGCTCTGCCCCTGCGCCCGCTCGGCCCCGATGCCAGCGGGGACTGCCCGGCCCTGCTTGATTACCTGCGCCGCTGCGAGCCGGCCCTGTTCATCTCGTTGGAGCACCGCTACTTCCCCGCCATGATCCACATCCAAGGCGGCACGTTCGAGATGGGGGACGTGCTGGGGGACAAAGAATTTTTGGAAAAAGAATTGCCCGTACACACCGTGAAGCTATCCAACTACCACCTCGGCGAAACGCCCGTGACCTGGCAACAGTACGGCCTGTACTGCCTGGCTGCCAAGGCCAAAATTCCCGATGGCGGCGGTTTTGGCCGCGGCGAACGCCCGGTCGTCAATGTCAGTTGGGAGGATGCAGCAGCGTACGCCTCGTGGCTGACGAAACACAAAAAACAACCCTTCCGCCTGCCCACCGAGGCCGAGTGGGAGTACGCTGCCCGCGAGCGCGGCAAGGCGGTGCGCTTCGGCAACGGAAAAAACGTGGCTGACCCGACGGAGATGAATTTTGATGCTTCCGAGCGCCCCAAGAAACCGTACTCCTTTGTCGGGGAATACCGGAGGAAAACCACGCCTTTTCGGCAGTTTCCGCCCAATGAACTGGGCTTATACGACATGAGCGGCAACGTGTGGGAATGGTGCGCGGACTGGTACGGAAACTACCCGAAACCGGAGCAACAAAACCCGGAAGGCCCGGAAACGGTGCAGCAAAACCCGAAAGGCCCGGAAACAGGCAGTGGCCGGGTGCTCCGTGGCGGCTCGTGGTTCAACGAGCCCGCCCTCGTGCGGGGGGCCTATCGCAGCAGCGACAGGCCGTCTAGCCGCACTGTCACCGTAGGCTTCCGCGTCGCTTGGTAGGGTGTCGTCCGGCCATCGAGCGAGCGGGTCCGGTCGCCCTGCCGCCTGCACCGAGTAGGGCACATGGCAAACGCATCAAATTCAACTGACCTCTACACTGGCGAGCCTCCGCTGCGCACCTGAATGCCGATTTTAGCGGCCTCCGACCCCATACC
>JBEBHD010000360.1:0-3532 GCA_040080915.1 Saprospiraceae bacterium | reverse complement strand
ATACCGAGCATGAAACCGACGGCTCCAAAGTGTTGGATTACGAAGGCAACTGGCGAGACATTTTTCAGAACTGGGAGGCTCTGGCCTGTTCCTACCCGGAGTTTGTGCAAGGCATGATTTTCAAATTTCTCAACGCGTCCACCTTCGACGGATACAATCCTTATCGGGTAACCAAGGGCGGTTTCGACTGGGAAACCATTGAGCCGGACAATCCCTGGTCATACATCGGGTACTGGGGCGACCACCAGATCATCTACCTGCAAAAACTCCTGGAACTGTCGGAAAAATACAGCCCGGGCAGTCTGCAAGCCGGTTTTGATCAGAATTGGTTTGTGTATGCCGCCGTGCCCTACCGCATCAAGCCCTACGATCAACTCTTGCAGAACCCGCAGGATACGATTGAATTCGATCATGCCTGGGATACCGAAATCCGGCAGCGGCGTGCCACTATGGGGACTGACGGCACCCTGCTCGCTCTCGAAGGCGAAGAGATTTATCGGGTCAATTTTTTGGAAAAAATACTGGCAACGCTGTTGGCTAAAATATCGAACCTCGTGCCGGAGGCCGGTATCTGGATGAACACCCAGCGACCCGAATGGAACGATGCCAACAATGCACTGGTGGGCAACGGTGTCTCGATGGTCACGCTTTGTTACCTGCGGCGTTTCCTGAAATTTTTCCAGAGTATGCTGGAAAAAACCGACCTGGATAGCGTCACAATCTCCGGCGAACTGATGGAGTTTTACCACAGTACCCGGGAAACGCTCATACATTTCAGCCCCCTGCTGTCTGGAAAGATCAGCGATCCGGATCGAAAAGCGATCACGGACCGCCTCGGCACCGCTGCATCCGATTACCGGCAACAGATTTACCAAAATGGCTTCCGGGGCAAAAAAAGAAGCATTTCCCGCTCAGGGCTGCAGGGTTTTGTGCAGGTGTGCCTCGATTTTGCCGAGCACTCCATACGCGCCAACCGGCGGCCCGACAACCTGTACCATGCCTACAACCTGATGACGGTACACGAGGGCGGCATCTCTTACTCCCGGCTCAGCGAAATGCTCGAAGGGCAGGTAGCAGTTTTGAGTGCAGGTTTCCTTCGGCCGGAAGAAGCGCTGGAGGTACTGGGTGCCCTGAAAAAAAGTGCTTTGTTCCGGGACGACCAGTACAGTTACATCCTGTATCCGAACAAAGACCTGCCCGGGTTTTTACAAAAAAACACAATCCCGGCCGCCGATGCCCGGGCCTCGGTATTGCTCCAAAAGTTGATTGCCGACGGGAATACGCAGATCGTCGAGCGGGATGTTTCGGGCGGGGTTCATTTCAACGGTAATTTCAAAAATGCCAAAGACCTGGACACCGCACTGGATGCCCTTTCGGATAACGGGTACAACGACCTCGTGGCCCGGGAACAAGAATTGGTGCAGGGCATTTTTGAAAATATGTTCAGCCACAAGGCTTTCACCGGTCGTTCGGGCACTTTTTTCGCCTATGAAGGGCTGGGTTCCATCTACTGGCACATGGTGTCCAAACTGCTGCTTGCTGTGCAAGAATGCTGCCTGCAAGCCATCGAGGAAGGCACCGGCCCGGTTGTAATTGGCCGCCTGCTGGAGCATTTTTACGAAATAGAAGCAGGCATTGGCGTACACAAATCGCCCGAACTGTACGGTGCCTTTCCCACCGACCCCTACTCGCATACCCCGTTCCACCGGGGTGCCCAGCAGCCCGGCATGACCGGCCAGGTGAAAGAGGATTTTCTGGCGAGGTTTGGGGAGTTGGGCATAGTTGTGCGGGCAGGAAAGTTGTCATTCAATCCCTGCCTGCTGCGAAAAGGCGAGTTTTTGAAAGAAACACAGTCGGTTGAATACGTGGATGTTCGCGGTGTGCGCACGCCGTTGCGACTGGAGCCGGGCACCCTTTGTTTCACTTGCTGTCAAATTCCGGTGGTGTACCGCATACAGGAGGAAGAACGCCTGGAACTCGTCTTTGCCGATGGCCAGACGGCGGTATCCGACAGGCTGGAATTGGACGAAGCAACAAGTCGGCAGGTTTTTCAACGAAACGGCGCGATTAGACAGATGCTGGTCTCGATTCGCGCTATAACGCTGCGAGACTGATATGAAAAACGTATACCAAACTTTGCTCGTGCTCATGGCGGCTACCCAGTTGCTTTCGTATTCCTCCGGTACCGAGGCCGCTGACAAGACTGCTGCCGATATCCTCGGCAACCCCGATTTTCAGGCGATATCCTTTGGTGGCTATCGGGAAAATTCCCGGATGATTCAGCCCACTATCCCTGAACTGAAAGAGGATATGCTGATTCTGTCGGCCATGGGCATCAAACTGCTCCGCACCTACAATGTGTACTACGACGAAGCCGCCAATCTGCTGGAGGCGATCCGCCTTTTGAAACAGGAAAAAAAGGGCTTTGAAATGTACGTCATGCTGGGGGCCTGGATAGACTGCAAAAACGCCTGGACGGACCTTCCCCCTGATCACAATTTGGAAAGTGAAAAAAATGCCGCAGAAATAGACCGGGCCGTGGCCCTGGCAGTAAAATACCCCGACATCGTCAAGATCATCGCAGTGGGCAACGAAGCCATGGTCAAGTGGGCCGAGCGGTACTATGTGCAGCCCGGAGTCATCCTGAAGTGGGTAACTCATTTGCAAAACCTGAAAAAACAGGGTACGCTGCCGGCAACGATCTGGATCACCAGTTCCGACAACTTTGCCTCTTGGGGCGGTGGCGACACGACCTACCACGTAGACGATCTGAACCGGCTCATCGAAGCGGTAGACTACATTTCCATGCATACTTACCCTATGCATGACACGCATTATAATCCCGCTTTCTGGCACTCAAACAAAGCCGAAGCAGGTATGTCGGATCATGAAAAAGTAGAGGCCGCCATGCTTCGGGCAAGAGACTATGCGAAGACACAGTACGCGCAAGTGGTACGCTATATGAAAAGCCTGGGCATCCAAAAACCCGTTCACATCGGCGAAACCGGGTGGGCCAGCAGCTGCAATGAACTGTACGGAAACAACGGCTCTCGGGCGGTGGACGAGTACAAATCAGCCAGGTACTATCACCTTACACGCGAGTGGACCAATGCTGCCCGCATCACTTGTTTCTACTTCGAAGCCTTTGATGAACCCTGGAAAGATGCCGCCAACCCCGGAGGCTCCGAAAACCATTTCGGGCTGTTCACCGTGAAAGGGCAGGCCAAATACGCCATTTGGGAATTGGTGGATTCGCGGACATTCAAGGGCTTGAAGCGCGGTGGAAAATCAATAACAAAGACACACAAAGGCAACAAAGAGGCAGTGATGAAAACGGTGTACGTACCCCCGGCGGCACGGTAGACAGTCCAGGTGAAAAACCTGGGTACAACAAACGAATCACGATATGAAGCCAATAACGCTACATACAACTGGTATTTTACTCATAGCGCTCCTGGCAGGCGGCTGTGCAAATCCGGCTATGATGCAGGTGGATATTTTTGAAACAGCCGAAAGCGGCAACAAACTGATC
>JBEBHD010000359.1:0-3536 GCA_040080915.1 Saprospiraceae bacterium | reverse complement strand
GGTGCCCGCTCCTTGCGCGAAAATTTGTCCTGGGAATGCTGCTGCGACCAGCAGGAGGATGACGTACAAGATTTGTTTTTTCATTGTTTGTTGTTTTTAATGGTTTGAAAAAAATGGTGAATTTGTTCGGCACAAAGGTTCAAACCTATTTGCCGAGGCAATTGGAACCGAGTTGGAAATGGCTTGGAAATGGTTGGAAACGGAATCAATCTACCTTCACCACGGTCATTTGTTTTTGCCCGTCGGGCAACACCACGCGGCAACTGTACACGCCGTTTAGCAAGTGGTGGCCTGGCAATGTTGCGCGGTGCCGCCCCGCTTCGAGCCGATCGTTGCGGTACATTTCCTGCACAAGCCTGCCGGTGAAATCCAATAGTTGAATGACTACTTTCCCGGGCTGGCACACCTGGAACTCGACGGTCAGCTGCTGGCTGAACGGGTTGGGCGACACCGATGCGACCACATCGCCAGCACCTTGCCCACTTTCGCTCCTGTTGCCGGTTGTTTCTTCAAAAAAATACACCTTCGGGTTTCCCTTTTCAGCCGCCAGGCTCTCTTCCGGCTTGGTGCCCGCGCAATGGTCGCAGGTCTGCAATCGGGCAATAAAGTCGCTGCCTTGGGGTGCCCAGAAACCGTCGGTCATAACAATTTCCTCGCCTGCAAAAAACCGGGTGGGGGTGGCCAGCGACACGTTCACCGTGCCCGATGTGACAATACGGGTGCGAGCCTGGTACACACCTGTCGCCGGATTGTCGGTCACGGTTATGTTTGCCGGACAGTTAATGGAAATGGCTTTTTCGTTGACATTCAGGAAAATATTGTTCGAACAGATCACCATGATCCTGCCAGTTGTCGTGATCACTGTGGCGGGTATGTTGACGCTGGCCGAGCCGCTGTTGGGCACGTTGCCAGCGAGCAGGATATTGAAATTCTGGCCACCGTCTGTGGACAACCAGATGTCCACATTGGCACAGCTGACGGGCGCGGCTGTCGTATTGGCCACGTCCCAGGTGATCGTGGTACTGGCATCGGCGAACAGGCAGTTGTCGTCCGGCCCGATGCCTGTGACACGGAATGGCCCGGCGGAGGCCGAAAACGTGACCACCATGTCGTCCTCTGCCGTGCAGCCGCTCGCGGGCACGTTGTCGCGCACGGTAGCCCGGAAGTTCATGGCGCGCCCCACGTTTGGCAGCACCTCCCAAGTGGAAGGCAGGGTATTGTCCAAAATAACAGGCAACCTCGGAAAATACCGGGCGGGCGATGCCGTGGGCGTGAACGAACGGAACACCGGTCCGTTGATGGCGGTAGCGGCTGGCGGGTGCGAAATCTGCTGGTTGTCCATCTGTTCCCAGCAGAACGTCAGCGGGTTTCCGTTGGGGTCGCCGCCCGTAGCCGTGAGCCGGAAGGGCGTGTTGACCGGGATGGTAAAATCGGCACCGGCATTGGCCGTGGGCGGGTCGTTGGTCACGGGAGCGAGCGTGCCACAACCGGCAGCGGCCACAAACCCGGCGACCTGTTGCAGGCTAAAGGCGTGAAAATATGGGTCGCTGTTCGGCTGTACGTTCACTGGGTTGCATATTCCGGCATAAGCCATGATGGTGCTGCCACTGCCGGGTTCGAAAGCCGCAGCAGGCACCAATTGGCCCATGCTGCAGGAGCCGGCACCGACAGCGTTGTACGTGTGGCTGGCGCTGAACTGGTGGCCGACTTCGTGGGCAAGGAAATCCACGTTGAAAACAACGCCTTGTGGATTGCTCCCGACGGTAGCACCTTGTGCCTTTTGGCCGTTGCAAACACGCGCGCCCGCCAGCACCACACCGTTGTTTAAGCCACCGGTAGTGCCGATCACGTGGCCGATGTCGTAGTTGGCAGCCGTGATGATAGCGTCCAACCGCCCTTGATTTTGCGAGGCCATGGTACTTACGTTACCGTTGGTGTAGCCGTCCGTAGCCGGATCCAGAAAAACGACGAGGTTGTTGTTGGGCACCACCTGCAAGAAAATACCGAACTCCCGTTGGTAAATGCCGTTGACCGTGTTAAACGATGCATTGATGGCAGCCAGCGCTGGCAGCACGGCGGGCGGGTTGGGATTGGAAAAAAGCGCGGTGTACTCTCCCGTGCAGGCCACTGCCAGCCGGTAAACCCGACGGCGGCAGTCGCCAGCAGCCGGTTTTTGCGCTTCGTCAGCGCCGGGGAGCATATCGCCGAGGTTTTCCGTCAGGCAATGCCACGGCTCTTTCAGAGCGGCTTCTTTTTTGAAAAAACAAAGGTTGTGACGGTTTTCGCCCACGGTCACCGGCGTGATGTACACGGCATCCCGCTTGTCCGACAGGATTTGCGCGTTGAAACCGTGGGGCGAAACGTCCAAACGCACCGTGGTGGCCGGGTCGTTGATCGCGTACCCGCTAAACGTCTGGATTTCCGGGAACTGCCTGGCCAAGTCGGGGTGCATCACCGGGTCGTTGACGATCACAAAATCCTCAAACCCGCCATCGGGCAAGGGCAGCGAAAGGACTAAACTTGGTTTGGCGGAAATCTCCGACGTGCCGTCCAGCGGCAACTGCGTCAGCCAGTTGGCAAGCCGCTCGATCTCAACCTCCAACAGGCGAAATTTGCCGGGCAGGCGAATATCCTGTTTGGTAACGTTCCGCAAGGAAGCCTCCGGCACGTCCGTCCAAAACCCGTTCGAGGGCTGTGCCCCCGTGCGCGTCGGCCCTTGGGCCAAGGCGGTTCCGGCAAAAATGCCGAACAGGGCGAGTAATGAAAATGCTGTTTTCCAGTTCATGGTGGTTGATTTTTAGCGGTTACCCAATTGGTTGACCTTTGCCGTGAGCGCATTGTTTTCTGCCTTGAGGGCGGCCACCTGCTTTTCGAGCGCAATCAGGTGCAGGAACAATTCTTCGATTTTTTCCATCTGCGCGTGTTGCATGGTAGCGAGGTCGAGGCCGTTTTCGGCTACTTCCTTTGCAGAAGCAATACCGGGCAGGTGTTTGTTTTCCTGGACAAAATCCGCCACCTCAGCGAGCGGCTTGAGGGCGTAGTTTTTCTCAAAAACATAGTCGGGCCACATCGGCTCCAGGCGTACGCGCACCTCATCGCTGATGATTTTGCCGTTCACGCTCAAGGCGTAGCCATTGGCATAGTGCGCGGTAGGGCCGATAGCCAAACGGCCGGCGATGTAGCCGTCGCCAGCGAGGTGCAATTTGTGCGCTGGCGCAATGCCGATGCCGAGATTGCCCGTGACCGTAGCGTTGGTGGTCACGCTCAGGCTGTTGGTGGTGGTGCTGCCGTCTACGGTGGCATTTCCGGAGCTGCGAACGTTGCCGTTCAACCGCGTTTGGCCGCCCACGGTCAGCACGTCGGCTGCGTTGAAGACCGGTGCAGCCACGGCAGGCGCAGCCGGAATGCCGCCGATGACCACGTTGGTGCCATTGTCGAAGATTTGGCCGTCGCCCAAGGAGTTGGAGATGGGGCCGGGCGGGCGAAAGCGAGCTACGAGGTTGGGCCGACCGGCGATGTCGGCGCTGGACAGGAGT
>JBEBHD010000143.1:0-13308 GCA_040080915.1 Saprospiraceae bacterium | reverse complement strand
TCCCTTGTCCGTTTATAAATCTGTGTGAATCTGTGAAAATCTGTGGTGAAAAACTTTACGGTTAGGGCCGTCGTATACTGGTGCTAAATAGGTACAGGTGAACGGTAAATTGGTTGGGCCGATATGCTCTTTGACGACCTTCCGGGAAAAAACCTTCGCCGCCCGTGTTTCAATTTTTGGGAAAAGAAAATTCGGGGTTAAACAAAAAGGTGCGATCCGTCAGGGTCAGCAAAAAAGCGACGAGATCGGTCTTTTGGTTCGAGTTGAGTTCGATCTTGCGCTCCAGCGCAGTGGTCTGGGCGTAGTGGTTCACCACGTCCCGGAGTTTGCGGAACCGCCCGTCGTGCATATAGGGCTGCGAAAACTCGATATTGCGCAGCGTCGGCACTTTGAAACGCAGCGAGTCTGAGGGGTTCTGCGTGATGCCCATTCGCCCCATATCGCGCAGTGACGTGTCGACGGACAGGCCATTTTTTTCAAAACTGAAATTGGTAAAAAACGGCTCGGCATGGCAAGAGGCGCAGTTTTTTTGAAAAATTGCGTAGCCATTTTGCTCCTGTACCGTGAATTGTTCCTCGCCCCGCTGCACGCGGTCGTACTTCGCATCGGCAGAAATCAGCGTCAGTTCAAATTGGGCAACCGCCTTCAGCACGCGCTCGCCGGTGATGCCGCCCGCACCGTAAGCCGCCTCGAACAGGGCCGGGTACGTGGCCGAGGCCGACAGTTTTTTTACCACATTTTCCAGCGTATTGTCCATCTCCGCCGGGTGCGAAATCGGGGCCAGCGCCTGAAAATCGAGGTGGACCACAGCCCCGTCCCACATGAAAGCCGTGGCCCAGGCCAGATTCATCAGCGCCGGGGAGTTGCGCGTACCGATACGGTCTTCGATGCCGTGGCTGAGGGCGTGGTCAACGTGGGTAAAGGCCGTGAACGACAGGTGGCAACTGGCACAGGACACCGTGCTGTCGCGCGACAAAACCGGGTCATAAAACAGGCGCCGCCCCAGCTCTATGCCCTCCCGGGTGAGCGGGTTGCGCGAAAAATCGTAGGCCGGACCGGGCCAGTGCGCCGGGTAGCGCAGTGCCACCGGGTCGCCCGTAGCAGCGGCAAAACCCAACAAACAAAGGGCCGCTGCCGAAAAAATCAGCTCGTGGAGCCTAATTTTCATGGATGCTGAACGATGTAGACAAAACCCCGAACAAGCGCACCGCCTCGGCCCCCGGCGACATGATGCTGCGTTTTTTTGCCCAGTCCACAGCATCAAAAAACGGGGCGAGGTCGAGGTGAAGCCAGCGGCCTGAAGGCTTTGAAACTTGGTGTTGTGGCTGCAAGAACCTGCCGATTTTGATGGTCTGCACGGTCTGATAAGGCGGCAAATAACCGCCCAGGTGAAACTGAAATGCTGTAGAATGGGCGGGCTTCGCATCATTCCGGCCTTGGATATGCCCTTCCAACTTGACCTGGATGTAGCCGCTCTGCCAAGTCCAAAACATGCCTTTCGTGGGGTCTAAATCGCCGCCCATAACACCGGAGACTGTGGTCAGGCTGTCCACGCCAAGATCGAATTGCATGGTGTCGAATAGCAGGTTTTCGGGTATATCGAACCGCAGGTCGAGCGTGGTTTCGTCTTCCAGATCAAGCAAGCGGTAGTGGTTTTTTTCTTCGAAAACGACTTGCCCGTTTTTCCAAAAAACAAACTTGCCAAGGTAAATCCGCGCTGTGTGCAGCAGGATCGTATCGCCGCCCGAAAGGGTCAACGGCTCGCCGAGTGCGATTTTTTCTCCCCGAAAAACGGGCTGGACACCCAGCGAAAGCGACTGCACCGAGCCAATCTGGGCTACTGAAGCCAACGGCATCAGGTAAAAAAAACAAACGGCGAGGCGGTTCATTTTCGGGCAGGTTTGGGCGGCCTTCTCGGCGAGAGCAGCCTCGCCAGTTGATCGGCCACCGATCTAAAATCGGCCACCTGCTCCGGCCGGCAGAGGTTTTTGACTTCCAGAAAGTGATCGAAGTGAACCTGTTCGATCCCGGTCTGTAGCCGCCCGATTTGCTGGATGAGCGTGTCTTTTTCCGAAAAATCACTGCCTTGCAGGGACGAGTACAGTCGCTGCTTGGCCGCGCGCACGTCCTGTTCTTTGGCCCGGATACTCGCCCGGTGGCGCTCGATGAGGCCCTCGTAGGCGGCTGTTTGAGCGGCATCGAAATGCAGGCGTTCAACGATGAAGTTTTTGATCTCGTCGCCCCGTCGCTGCGGGTGTCGTTCCTGCCGAAGGCTGAAATAGGCTACCAGGGCGATGTTGAGCAGCAGCAGAGTGAGCACCGAAATGCGCCAAAAATTAGTTTTCGTCAGCATAGACTTGTTGTGTTTGGTGAAGCCCGTACTGCTCGACTAAGTCGGCGGCAGGCGTTTGCCTTGGGGCAAAAAACACCGTCGCGTTGAGCAGCAACAGCAGTACAAACGCCGCAGCACCTGCCCACCACCACGAGTGGGGCAAGTGTTCGGCGATTGCTTCCGAGCGGATTTTGGCTCGCACGCGGGTCAGCAGGTAAGGTGGAGCATCCACTTTTTGTACCCGGCGCAGTTGTTCTATTTTTTTTTCGCGACGCATGTTTTGTTGGACGGCAAAACGGGTCAGTTTCCTTCGCTGGTGCTCAGTTTTTCCTCTAATTTTTGTTTACCGCGCTGCAACAGCGCCTCGACGGCCTTCAAGGAAACGCCCATGACCTCGGCGACCTCGGGCGGGGGCAGGTCGTCCAAGTAGCGCAAAATGATGGCCGTCCGCTGGTTTTCGGGCAGTGTATTGATCATTCGGAACAGGCTTTCGAGCGCCTCCCGGTCTTCCAGCAGCACACCGGGGTGATCGAAATGGGGTATATCGAGGGCGGTTTCGAGCGGGAGGCCGAACAGGCCCGTCAGGAAAGCAAGGCGTTTTTGCCGCTTTCTGGCCCGCAAGATGTCGAGGCAGTGGTTCACGGTGATGCGGTAAACCCAAGTTTTCAGGCTGGATTTGCCCGCGAAGGTGGACAGCCGGGCGTGGATTTTTACAAAAATATCTTGCGCCGCCTCCTCTGCGTCCTCGGCATTTTGGAGGTAGTGGAGGCAGAGGTTGAACACCGAGTTTTGGTGTTGTTCAAAAATGTCTTCGAAACGCGGCATGGGCGGTTCGAATCAATTTTTTACAAAACGGCCAGCAAAAATCTGCCCGTTGTCCGCCCGGATTTTCAGGAAATAAAGGCCCGGCGGCAACGCCGAAACATCCAGGTTTTCGACATCCGCTTGCTCAACCAGTAGCACCTGCCGCCCCGACAGGTCAAAAATTTCTGCGGAAACAGCCCCGGGTGTTCCGCTCAAGCGAACATTTAGCCTGTTGGTCGCCGGGTTCGGAACCAGCGTCAAGGCCTGCTCGCGGGTCCAATCGGCAACCCCGACGCTCGACAGGCAGGCCGGCGTGCCCACTAAACTGCTCAGCGCATTGCACAGGTAAACATAGTGTGCCTGCGCCTCGGCGCTCAACGGGAGGGCGAGCAGGAGGTTGTTTTGCTCGAAGCGATCGAGCGCGAGGTGGTAAAATTCCTGGTGCCCGTCGTCGAAGTGCAGCAGTTTGTAGGCTGTGTCCCGGATGGCCTTGCCCTCATCGGGCGTGGTCATCGGGTCAAAAATTTCGGTAAAAACCCAGTCGCGCACGGCCGTTTTTTCATCGGACAGAATAGGTGCGAGGCTGACGGCATCCACCGGCCTGGAGGCCGGAATGTGTGTTTTCCAGCCCGTGGCACCCGATATGTCGAGCACAGTGGCAAACAGGTCGGTGCTGCTGACGAGGGCCGCACTCGTCCGGTTTGGCGTGCGCACGGCCGGGCCGGAGACGATCAGGGGCACATGCACACCATTTTGATAAATGGTGCCCTTGGCCCGATTGGCGTTGGGGAATTGGCATATCTGGCTGTTGTCGCCGTTGTCGCCAACAAAAATGATGTTTGTGCTGTCGCGCAGATTGTGATCTTCGAGCCACTGAAGCAGCCTCCCAATCTCGGTATCCATTGCCTCGATCATGGCCTTGTAGTACTCGGGCCGGTTTTGTACGATGTGCTGGTCCGTACCGGTCAATCCCGGTACAGTATGCAGGGCCGGGGGCGGCAAATGGTACGGCGAGTGTGGCGCATTGAAAGCCTGCCAAAGGAAAAAAGGCTTTGCCGGGTCGAGACTTTGCAGCCAGGCCAGGGCATCGTCCACCAATTCGGTTGTAGCGTAATTGGTCACGGTGACGGCGGCGGCCCCGTCCACGATTTTTTGCCAGTTGTAATAATCGGGTGTTTGGCCGATGAACATACCGGAGTACCGGTCGTAGCCGAGCGCCCTGGGGTTGTTTCGGTTGGCGGGCGTGGGGATGTGCAAGTGCCATTTGCCTATATTGGCTGTGGCGTACACGGACGGGGCTGCGGTTTTCAGCAGTTTGGGTACGCTCAGTTCGGCGGTGTCCAATTGTGTGTTCTGGGCGCTGGCGATCACCGTACCGACTCCCGTGCGAAACGGGAATCGCCCCGTGAGCATGGAGGCCCGTGCGGGCGAGCAAAGCGGGTACGACCAAGCCTCCGTGAACCGAACGCCCCGCTGGAGCAGTGACCGTACATGGGGCATTTTGGCCGTGTCAAGGCCGTCATCGTAAAACCCGCAGTAGTCCGTACCGAGGTCATCGGCTATGATGAGGATAGTGTTTTGCTGGGCAGTGAGGGTGGGCAAAAAAACGCCGAGGAAAAGGGCGAAGGGGAAAAACTTGAGCATGGGAAGTGGTGTTTGCCCTATTGCCGGGCTATTTCAAATTAACCGCAGAGACCCGGAGATTTTTCAAAAGTTTAATTTGAAAGTAAAAACTCCGCGTTTGCGCGTCTCTGCGGTTAATTCATACCGCGCACCGCAAGGTACGAAGCCGCTTTTGTCATACGGAGCGCTGCTAATCAAAATAGTAGGCCGAAGGCCATGCACAAAACCTCGCAGCGCGAAGTATAAAAAATATCGGCATGAGCAGTTCTATTGCCCAAACGGCACCGAAAGCCCCAACCAGGGCACCGCGACAAAGTTGCCGTCGGTATTGGTGGGGAAAAACAAGCCGGCATCCACGGATATCCGCCTGCCGATGAATCGACCGCCGAAAGAGAGCATGGTGGTGTTCCGGTCGCCTGTGTCAAAAATGTAGTTTTCGGTCATCAGCGCGAATTTTTTGCCGGTACGAAAAATGCCGCTCACGGACACAAGGGGCGTGTTTGCCCAATCATTGCCGGCATAGCCGTACCCGAGGCCGAAGTTGATGTTGCGATCACGCGAGCCGAGCGTCAACTGGCCATACACTTGCCCGAACGAGCCGGAGTTTTCTCCCGCAACCGTGGCAACCAATGCGCCAACGCCGAGGTTGACCTGATCGCGCTTGATCGGGATAGATACCTTGGGCGTGATCCAGATGGGAGAGGAGGCACCGCTGAACAGAAAAAGCGGAACGATGCCCACACCGATGGAAAAATTGTCGCTGAAACCGTAGCTCACCTGGTTGAAAAATACCCACGTGTTTTGATAAACCCCTTGCCCTTTTCGCAAACCGTAGCCATTGGTACCAAAAAAGTAGTGCGTGGACTGCGCACTTTCGGGCCAGTACTCGCCCTCGACAAGGTTGGTCTTTTCAACGGGACGAATGTTTCGGACGTTCTGCCGCTGCACGCGCACCTCGCCGAATTTCTCCGTGCGAATCACAATGTTGCCCGCTTCGATGCGGGTGACGTAGCCGACAAACTCATTGCCGTCCTTGGTTTGGATCACGCTCAGTTGGGTCGTATCGGCGGGAATCTGAACCTCTTGGGCAAATGCTGGCTTGCCGAAGGAAAACAAAAGAGCAGAGAAAATAGCTACTCGAATGGTGGGTCGCATACGTGTAATGGGTTTGGTTAAAAAACAGTTTAGTTAGCTACAGCCTGATTAGAGCGTGTTTAAATTTCAGTGGCGAGGCGAAAGCGAGCAAATTTTGTTTCAGGCAAGGCAAAATTTGCAGCCGTAGCCGGATGCCTACGGCGAAAATTTTAACGCAGTATGAAGCAAAATTTGCCACTTGCAGCCCGGCGACTGAAATTTAAACACGCTCTTAGTGACCGGGCCTAACCAAGTGACCGGGCGACTTCAAGTCACCCGGTCACTTTATTTGAGGTCAATCAACCACGATCTCGTCCAGAAACAACCACGCCTTGTTGCCAGCACCGGGGGCATTGTCCGGGATGGGGCCGAAGGCCTGGGCCACCATTTTCAAGTAGCGGCCCTTGGTTCCCGGAGTGGAAAAAGAAACAGTCTCGACCGTATTGCCTTTCATTCCGGCTGCATCCAGCACTTTTTTACCGATGGAGGTGAAGTTTTGGCCGTCGTCGGAAATGAAAATCTCGATGCTGCGCGGCGGGTATATCCACGATTCCTTGCTGTTCAGGTAGTTGGCGCTTACTTTGGCGAAGGCGGTTGATTCGCCGAAGTCAATAACGGGGTCAAGGTCGCTTTTGATGCCTATCCAATTGTTCCAGGAGCGCAGGGCACCACTCACGCCGTTGGTCAGGCCGTGGCGCTCACCGCCCGTGTACTGATCGGGTTGGGTGGTCAGGGTGTAGGATTTTCCCAACGCCTTGTGTACGAGGTATCGCACGGTCAGGATTTTGCCCACCACCTCGCCGTCCACCACGGACACCGCTTTGATCGTGGTGCTTTGCTGCAAACCGATGGGCGAATAAAAGCCGGCGGAGGTGGGTTTAGGGTCAGAGCCGTCGCGGGTGTACTTAACTTGTACGGTGCGGTCGTTGGAATTGAGCAGGACATAGCCGCCGGAGTAGCTGGACTTGACGTCGTAAAAACTCCGGGCATAATTGACACCCAGCACGTTCATGACCTTGAACTGGTTTTTCAGGCGGCGGGCAAAATCCGGCCAGGTGCGTTTGTTGGCTGGTGTCCAGAGTACTTCCGACATGGCGCATATGCGCGGGAAAGCCATGTACTCAACCTGGGCGGGCGTTGTCATGTATTCGGTCCACACGTTGCCTTGGGCACCGAGGATAAATCGCGCCTCCGATTCGTTCAGGGTGTCGGGCACCGGCTCATAGCCGTACACGCGCTGAATGGTGGTGAAACCGCCGATGGCAAGCGGCTCCGTGGCCGGGTCGCTCTGGTAGTGGTCGAAGTAACAGTGGGAGCCGGGGCACATGATGGCGTTGTGGCCAGCCTTCACAGCGGCAGTTCCGCCCTCCGTGCCGCGCCAGCTCATCACGGTAGCGGAAGGTGCGAGGCCGCCTTCCAGGATTTCGTCCCAGCCGATGAGTTTTTTCTTGTGCTTGGCCAGCGCCTGCCCGGCCCGGCGGATAAAGTAGCTCTGCAGCTCGTGCTCGTCCTTCAGCCCTTCGGCTTTCATGCGGCTTTGGCATTTGGGGCAGGCTTTCCAGCGGACTTTCGGGCATTCGTCGCCGCCGACGTGGACGTAATCGCCGGGAAACAGGGCGCACACTTCGTCCAATACACCCGTGACAAACTCGAACGTCTTGTCGTTTCCGGCGCAAAGAACATCCTCGAAAATGCCCCAGGTAGTGGCCACGTCGTATGGCCCGCCCGTACACCCGAGTTCGGGGTAGGCCGCCAGGGCAGCTCGCGAGTGGCCTGGCATTTCGATTTCGGGCACGATGGTCACGAAGCGTTTGCGGGCGTAGGCCACGATGTCCTTGATTTCCTCCTGCGTGTAGTAGCCGCAGTGTTCTTGTCCGTCGAACTTAGCCGGAGCATCCGTGGCGTGGCCGACGACGGTTTCCTTGCGGCAGGAGGCCACTGTTTGCAGTTTCGGATATTTTTTGATCTCGATGCGCCAGCCCTGGTCGTCGGTGAGGTGCCAGTGAAAACGATTGAACTTGTGCAGAGACAACAGGTCAATGTAGCGCTTGACAAAATCCACCGAGAAAAAGTGGCGGCTCACGTCGAGGTGCATACCCCGGTAGCCGAAGCGGGGGTTGTCGGTGACGACACAGCCCGGGACTGTCCACGTGGAGTCTTTGATTACCTGAGCACTGTTGAACCTTGGCGGGAACAGTTGCCGCAGGCTTTGCATGCCGTAAAACGCTCCGGCGGCAGTACGAGCGCGGATGGCGACGTGGCTGTTGGGGATTATTTCCAACTGATAGCCCTCGGTTTGGTCAATGTTGTTGTCGGGCAAAAAGTAGATGCCGTTGGGGCGCGGTTGTGCGGCGGCCGTTTTGTATGGCTGTGCCACCAACTGGTAGCCCGTCGAGGCTTGGGCCACGGCCATGAAATACTGTGCAGCCGTTTCCCAGTCGGGCTGCCCTTGCGGGTAGTAGATTCGGGTGTCGGCCTTCAACTGGAACCTGCCCTCTTTCATAAACGCCTTGGCGGGCTGCGGGATGACCGTGATGGCCGAACTAACCTGCCCAAAAATGCAGGCCGAAGTGAGCAGAAATAAGGGAAGTAAGATTCTGTTTTTCATGTACATATCTGTTTTTACTGGCCCGTCATTTCCGCATTCGTTTTTTTGAAATGAAGCGGGTCGTCAAATAATATTTAGCTGTAAAATTGCTGCTGTTCTTGCTGACAATGTACTGCCATACGAGTAGTTACCATTTTTTTAACAGACTACGGCTCCTTCCTGATTGACCGGCGAGATGTACACCGTGCTTTCGATTCGGAGGCGAGCAAACGCCTGCTGCATTGCCTGGCCTGCATTTTCGGCCACAAGACTGTTTGCGCAGAGCGCAAAAATGGACGGCCCGGCCCCGGAAATGCTGCATCCCAGTACCCCTTCGGCCAGCGCTGCGGCTTGCACGTCGCGGAAACCGGGAATGAGCGCGGCTCGTTGCGGCTCGATGATGTCGTCGCGCAGGCTGCGCCCGATCAAGGCGAGGTCGCCCGTGTAGCAGCCCACGACGAAGCCGGCCACGTTGGCGCTTTGGCGCACATAGTCGGCCAGCGGCACGTCGGGCCGGAGAATGGCACGTGCCTCGCGGGTCAGCACTTCGATGTGCGGATGCACCACCACGGCGTACAGGCCGCGCGGTGCGTGCAAGCGGTGAACGTCGAGCGTTGCGTTGTCGCGGATAAGCACAATGCCGCCGAGTAGCGACGGTGCCACGTTGTCGGCGTGAAAACCCCCTGAAGCCACTTGTTCGCCAGCACAGGCGAACGGGAGCAGTTCACGTTTGCTCAGGCCCGTGCGCAGGAGCTCGCTCACGGCCAGTACGGCGCTGGCGGCACTGGCGGCACTGCTGCCGAGGCCGCTGCCGAGCGGCATTTTTTTGTGGATTTCCAATTCGATACCGCGGCCGGTTTCACCGAGGTGTTCGAGCAGGCGCAAGGCTGCCACGCCTGCGGTGTTGCGCTCCGGCTCGTAGGGCAGTTTGCCGCCGTGGCCGGTGATTTTGACAATGCGCAGGCCGGGCGTGTCGCTTTTGCGAGCGATTACCTCGTCGCCGGGCCGCTCAATGGCCATGCCGAGTATGTCGAAACCCACGCCGAGGTTGCCAATGGATGCCGGGGCAAATACTTTGATTCCCAAGATTTGTGAGCGATGAGCGATGAACGATGCGTTTGGCCCCACTACTGCTGGACGTTTTAGTTTTTATACCTTCCAGGTTTGCAAACCTGGAAGGTCTGGTTCCAGTAGGGTGCCCAAATGGGCGGCAAAGGTATAGTTTTTCTCTGGAGGGAAAACGGCCCGCACCGGCTGCGTTCATTTCCGCCAGTGGCTGATTTTCAGGTCGTCCACCACCAATTTTTGCCGTTGCGGATTCCAAATGTACACCTTGATCCTGCCATCGGACCGGTATTTTTTGGGCACTTTCACAAAAAAAGCGGCTTCGCCCCACTGGTCGGTGACACCGGTGTCCCAGATGGAATTGTCGGGATTGCCAATCTTGCTGGTGATGCGGATGCTGCGGATTTTTATCGGGGTACCTTCCGCATTGGCAATTTCTATGACTAAGGTGGCGAGTGCGTCGCGGTTCCAGATTTTGTCGGCTCCGCGTACGTACGCTCGCACGGAAAGGCGCAGCCAGTCGCCGGGTTGCAAGCCGAGCGTGTCGCAGCGCAATTCGACTTCGGCGTTGAATTCCTCCGCAGGTTGCAGCGCATATCGTCCCGAAAAAACCGGGCTTGTGGTCCGGCTGGCGGCCGTTGAATCTTCAAAACCCAGATGTGCCAGCGGGCGTACCGGTACGACCTCCATCGCGTCGGGCTGCCGTTCGCCCGAATCGTAGGCTATGAGCGCGTTGCGATGTGGGTGCAGGGTGCCGAAAATGGCGAGGTAGTGTGCCCTGTTTCCGTTTTCCGTCCAAAGTATACCCTCGCGGAGCTGCCAGGTTTGAAAAATATTGAGCCAGACAAAAAAGAACAGGGCGACCCAATTCAGGCATTTTTTCCAAAGTTGCTCGCTGCCCCATTGCCAAAAAGCTCCCAGTGGCAGGGCCATTAGCGCGTAGGTTTCCACCATGGGGCGAGAGCCAAAACCGTTGATGTACGTCCAGCACCACCAGCTGTAGGTGATAAAAACGTGCAGCGGCACGAACGCAAAAAACGGCCATAACGCCGCAGGTGCTGAGCGGCGCAGCCGAAACAGCCCGACTAAAGCCAGTATCATAATAGGTGTGTAGATCAGCCAGCCGTTCCGAAAATCCGTGAACCCGCCCCAGATGTGCGGGTGCCGGAAATCAAAAGTTTCGCCCTGGTACGAAAAGTACAGCCAGCTGCCGCCGACCATTTTCCAGTACAACATCTGCGGAAAAAGCGCTGCAAAAAAGGCCAACACTGCCACGAAACACCATTTCCACCGGAGGGCAATGAACTGCACGCGCTCCCGAACCGAGGCCCAGTTTGTCAGTCCCCACACCAATGGGATAATGGCGGCAATGACCTCCTGTGTGCGGGTGATGGCGATCATACCCGCTGCCAGCCCTACGGCGGCGGCCCGAAGCCCGCCCGGCCGTTCCCAAAAACGGATGGTTGTCCAGATCAGAGCGGCATGAAGAAAAAACAGAAAGGCGTGCGACATGACGCTGTTGTACACCGAGAAGTAGTACAAATTGGTGGCAAGCGAAATGCCCACCACAAGTGCGAGCACAGTAGAAGTCGGGAAATACCGCGCTAACACACGCCAGAGCAGTATCAGGCCGAGTAAGGCGTAAAAAATAGCACCCAGCCCGGCCAACATCATGTATGGGCGGCTGAATCCATCCGGTGCATACGTGCCGCCGCTGGCACCGGCCCAGATATGGGCGGCACCAAAAAACGGCACTTCCAGCAGCGGTACGCCGACGGGGTATTTGATGATGTGCTTCCCGATGGGCGTTTCGCGCAAGCCGTACTTGTCAATCTTGGGATCTGGTATATTGGGGTCATACTTGCGCGTGGCTGCTATTGTGGAATCGTAGGTACCGATGTCATGGTAGATAAAGGCAGCGGGCAGGTGCGCGTAATAGCCCCACGCGTCGCCGCCGTATGGCAGAGTTGGCCAACGCCCCATGACAAAGAAGGAGGCAACGTACAAGGCCAGGATCAGACCGAAAAGCCAGTTTTTTTTCATGGGAAACCTGCGGGATGTGTCGAAATGTGTGATCTGATTTTGGCCGCAAGGTAGTTTTTTTCACAGTTTGCCCCAGGCATCCAAAGCGGGGTGAGACACTCAAACCGCCTCGAACAAGCAATCCATGTCCAGGGCTTTGTTCACCGTGCCGAGGCTGTGTTCATTGGGCTGCAGTGGAAACGAGGAAAGCAGGGTGAAGAAAACTTGTTTTGAGGTGCCTGTGGCAGATTTGAAAATGGCTTTTTTCAGTCGGAAGTCATCAGCGTGTTCTTTTTTGAGGAGGAAGGGCCCCTGGTATAACTTGATCTCGAACAGGTTGATCGCATGGTCGCTGCGATCGAGCAGTAGGTCAACTTGGATACCACGGCCAAACGCGCTGTTTTTTAGGTAAAAAGCCGATGCCTCGGTATAAATGCCGGAAATGCCCAGTGCCTTTTTTATCGAAGTCAGATGGTTGAGACCACACTACTGGACATTTTTGTTTTCGTGTACCCAGACCTTCCAGGTTTGTCAAACCTGGAAGGTCTCATTCCCAAAATGTCCAGTAGTGTGGGTTGAGACACATACTCTCAAAGGCATAGTCGCTCCAACTTTTCCACACCTGCGTTTGCGCAAGCCGTTCCCAGGTGCCGGAGCCTTCGCTGCGCTTTTCTTCGATGAATTTGAGGTAAAACAGCGAGTACTCGTCGGTAAGCCGGTAGCGCATCTCCTTTTTCTTTTTGCCGAAGGCGTAGTACCCGGTGATAAAACCCGAATGAGTCAGTTCCTCCAGGATACGCGAGGTGTTGCCGCCGTCGGCCAGCCCTGTCGCCGACAGGATATCCGTACGCGTACAGCCATGTTGCAGACAACGCCCGAACAACACGGACATGATTTTCGGCCTGTTCAAACAGTGCTGGATACAGCTGGAAAAACTCCTCGCGCAGCAGCCCTTGCGGGGAAAAACAAATTTGGTCAATGTTTTGTACTGCCGTTTTGCCCGTCTCCACCTCTTTCAGGTAATGTGGAATGCCGCCCATCGCCATGTAGAGTTGGATCAGCTGGTACCTATCGAGCCACACCCCCCGGCTTTTGAGAAACTGTTCTGTTTCGAGCAGGGTGAAGGGTTGTAGGTGTATCCGCCGTGTGATGCGGTTGTGCAGGCCGCCTTTGTCGCGCACTACGTTAGCGATCATCCACGAAGCAGCCGAACCGCAGATGAGGATGACGACATTGTTTTGTGATGCCCAACTGTTCCAAAACAAGCCGAATGCCCGCAAGAAATCGGAACGCCCGCCGGAAAGCCAAGGGAACTCATCAAAAAAAACAATGGGCTTTCGTCCTTTGTCCAAGTTTTCCAGATAGACGATCAGCATCTGGAACGCCTCTTGCCAATTATGCGGTGCTTTGAACGGCAGCAGTGGTCAGGCATGATAGTTCAAGCGGTCGGTAAAATGCTGCAACTGCTCCTGAAGGCTGCCGTTTTGGATGCCTGTGATCTCAAAGTCAATACTTTCGGAGTAGGTCGAGCGCACCAAAAATGTCTTGCCGACCCGACGACGGCCGATCACGGCTACCATTTCCGGCTCGTGAGACTGAAGGGCTTTTTGCAAAACAGCCTGTTCTTGTTGCCGCCCGACGAATTGTTGTTGCATGCTAATTTCGGCTTGTTTTGTTTAAAATTAGGTAACTATTTAGCACCTGTTCCGGCGAACCATTTTTCACCACAGATTTTCACAGA
>JBEBHD010000142.1:0-13369 GCA_040080915.1 Saprospiraceae bacterium | reverse complement strand
GCATTGAACATTTAATAGTTTGAAATGATCAAGTGACTTGTGAGACGGCCTCAAAAACTACTCCACCACCACACGCTCCGGTTTGCTCCAAATTCGCTTGTCGTTTTCGTAGTACAAAAACGCCTGTGCCGCCGGCGCTTCGAACGCGCCGGAAATATCAGCCCGCATATCCAGATCGATACGCCGGCTTTCGCCTGCGGGCAGGCCCTCGAAGTGGAACACCGCGAAACCGTCCCACAACTCGTAGAAATCGCACTGCTTCTCATCGACCAATTGCTTGAGTTGCCAAGGCTGGAGCGACAACCCTGCCGGAATACCCAGCACGACCATTGGCGATGCCAGCTGCTCTTTACTCGTATTTTGCAGCACAGCGCTCAGCCGCACGGTACCGCCCACACCAACTTGCGCCTCAGAGAGGTGGGTTGAAAACGCGAACGGGCACCCACCATTGGTACTATTTGGCTGGCGAGAAGCGTACTGCACTTCCACATCGAACGGCAATACGGCCTCCGTATTCTCAAAAAAAATTTCCACGCGCGAGCGGTCACCAGTCAGGTGTTTTTCCAGGTTTTTGATCTCGAACGTGCGCGGGTTTTTGCCGGAAAATTCCTGCTCGGCCACGCGCTTGCCGTCCACCAGCACGACCAATTGGCCATCGGTCGCTACCGTTTGGTTGTTTAATTTGGCGTACTCCACGAGGGCTTTCAGCGCCAAAACTGTACTCTGTGTGCTGCCGTAACCGTACTCGTTTTTGGCGGCAGCGATGAATTCCATCGCCTTGATCAGGGCCGGGTTGCGCTCACCGGATTTCATCATCGCCAACGCAGCCAAGGCCGTGGCTTCAATACGCAGGCAGTTACCCCCGCTGCCCATCACGGAATGCGACTTGCCTGTCCAAGCGCCTTTTTCGTCCTTTTTTTCCAGCAACAGCCGGAGCGCTTCTTTTCCACGCGGGTCTTTTTTAGCCAGCAGGGCATTGGCCACGAGTGCCAATTGGTACGGGTCGCCGCTGGACTTAGCCGCCAAAAAGGCGCTGCTGATTTCCGGCTCAAATTGATCGCCGAAACCCGCCTCGCTCACCGCCCAGGCGATGTAAGCCCCGATCACACCCTCGCTTTGCCAACCGTGCCAGTCGGCGCGGCGCTTCCAGCCGCCGGAACCGTCGCGGCGTTCCAGCAGCCAACGCACCGAGCGCTCGGTCATGCCTTTATCCACACCCGGAAAAACACGTGCCATGTCGCCAAACTGCAGGATGCCGTAAGCCGTGAGGCCCTCGTGCGCAGGACTGCGACCCCACCAGTCGAAACCGCCGTCCTTACACTCGTAGGCCGCTAGTTTTTTGTAACCGTCCTCCAGCAGTTGGAGCGCCTTGGCCTCCACCTCCGGGCGGGCGGCACCAGACTGACGCAGCAGGTCAAGGACCAACAGGTTGGGGTAGTTGCTGCTCGACACCTGCTCAAAACAGCCGCTGGGCTGGCGAAGCATGCGCTCCATGCCCTTGAGCACGTCGTCAAGTGCGCTGCCGTAGGCGGTCAGTTTGACCGAAACGGTGCCCTCTACCGGGTCCGCGAGGTGGAGGTCGAACAGGTTTTGCGCCCCCTTGCCAGCAAACACCTGCCTAACGGGGAATCCCCGGTGTTGTGTGACAATGGCCGTTTCATAGGCATCGGCTTCGCCAAAACGCACGCGAAACGGCAACAATTCGGTTTTTTCGGGCTGCCCAATGGCGTATTCGGCGGCCAGTACGCGGGTTTCGCCAGCGGCGAGCCGTACCGTTTTCGGCAATTCGTTTTTCATGGAAAAATGCGTGGGCGCTTCGAGCGCGAGCGCTTCCTCAACCGGGACATCGCTTTTGTTGGAAAGGGCAATTTGCAAACGCAGCACATCACCGGCGATCACGCTCGAAGGGGTTTTAAGGGCAATGCTGAGCGGTTTTTGCACAAAAAACTTGTGTTCGGCGCGGGCGGCTATGCCAGCATCGGCGATGCCCTCCAGCGTGGCGCGGAAATTGGTGACTGCGTCGGAAGCAAAAAACTCGACCTGCGCACGACCCTCGCCATCGGTGCGCACGGCGGAGTTCCAGTAGATCGTGAAGCGGAAATCGGTGCGCTCTTTGGGCTGCTCTTGCGATCCGTACTGCGGCACGTAAAACACCCGGGCGCGGGTGAACCGCTCAGCAGGTACGTGCGTGCGCCGGGGCGCTTCAACCATCTTCTTTTTCTCTAACCGTTCGTCGCGGTCGGCTTTTGTCCCGTACTCCGCAGGCAAGCCGTTGCCCACAAACTCCTTCACCTCCAAATCCTGCACGGGCGGCATCGGGCCACTCATACGGATGCCGTCTATGTAGTAATTGGTGACGTTGGAGCGCGTTCCCCTGATATTGACGCTCCCTCCCTCAATTGAAGTTGTTCCGGCGGTTGTAGCAACTAAAGCGTTCACCGACCTGGTCGGCAGGTTGCGAATTTCGGAAGAAGTCAGCGTCTGTCCGCCTTGGGTATTGTCCTGTTGAATGAGCGGCACTTTGTAAGCTGAAATAGCCACCTCCTCCAGTACAATTCCCGAATGGAGGGCGGCCTCCACTGTTTGCATCGTATTGGTTTCTACCCGAATATCGCCCGTCCGGAGAGCGCGGTAACCGGTGTAGGAAAACTCCAACTGGTACGTCCCCGGTTCGATGGCCACGCGGAAGTCGCCGTTGTAATCCGTAATGGTGCCACGTACCAATTCGCCGCTCCGTAAAATTTTGATTGTACCCCCAATGAGCGCCTCGCCCATGTCGTCAGTCAAGTGGCCAGTCAGTACAGAGCCGTTGGTAGCGTTGGGAGTTTTGTGCTCCACTACAACCCCAGAGCCTACATACCCGCCCCCTCGCAGCACAATGCCCTGCTGGTAATTCCTCAACCGGTGCAACTGGTTGTCATTGTACAAAATAGCCGTGTAGCGGTTCAGGTCGGGGCGTTCGAAGAGGAATCGTCCATCCCGGTCGGCTTTTTGGCTGGGGCCGTTGGGGTACAAAGTGACGGTGGCATCGGCGAAAGGCTTGCCATTGGCTTTCAACAAAACACCCTCCACCACGGCGCGTTCGGCGGCGTGGGCGTACTTCAGAGCTGGGGCCTCCAGCACCTCCCGCCAGGCAAAACGCCGCCAGCCTTGCGTCATCAGCAGGTAGTCGAGCGCGGAGGCGGACTTCTGCTCGGCTTTGTCAAAGTAAAAATTCGGCTCCTCGATTTTCCCCTGCACGTCCTGCTCCAGCAACAGCGCGGCGAGGAGGTGGCCCTGCTTGTCGTCGGCGTAGGTGAGCAGTTTTTCATCCGACACGGCCAGCGAAAAAGCGCCCTTCACGGGACGGCCCGCCTGGTCGCGCACCCGAATGTCGAGGCGCACCTTGTCGCGGGGCAGGTACTGCTCGCGGTCGGGCTTGATCTCGATTTGGAGGCCTCGATCTCTGTTTACGAAAGCAAGGCGCTCGGCCTGCTCCACCGTAGCAGCATCGAACAGGGTGACGCGCACGATCCCGGGTGGCAGATCGGCCACCGGGATGCGGACCGTTGTCTGCTGTGGCAATGTCATTTCTTTGAAAAAAAACAACGCGTCGCGGGCAGAGGCAACGAGGATGACCTTTCCCGGGCGGGTAGCCGCTACGGAAACGTGCAGCGCGTCGTTGGTTTGTTTTTCGATGTGCAGCCGGCAACCTTCCGTCTGCACGGCAGGCAGGTAATACGGTGCAGGCATTTCTACAGGTTTTTGCAAACGAGCGGTGTACAGCACTCCGGCCTGTGGTACGAAATCGAACGCGCCCATGCCGTCGTGAAAACTTTCGAACTGGGCTACTACGTCGCCTGATGCATCCAGCACCTGGCCCTGTACATCGGCGGGCTTGCCGAATTCGTTTACGGCTTTGAAAGCCACACGGCTCGGCAACCCGGCGGCGAGGTCGCCCCCTTCGGGAAAAAATTTCAGGTCAATACGGTTCAGCACGATAGGAATAGCCCTCGAAATGGCCTCCTGCTGTCCTTCGTGTTCCAGTTGGATGTTCAGCAGGCCGTCGGTGGAGGCCAGGTTGGTCGGCAAGGAAAACCGGATATACGCCCTCCCCGAAACATCGGTTCGAGCTTCGGAACTGTGGCAATTTTGCCCGCTCACGTGGGCAGATACACGAAGTACACGCTCGGCGAGCGGCTTGTTGTCCAGCCCGGCTGCATCGAGGCGGGCGACGACCACGTCGCCCGGGCCGAATGCCTTGCGCTCGAATTGGAGGCGCAGGTTGAGGTTGGGCAATACGGTTTTTTGCAGGGTAATGGTGCGCTCGAAAACGGCCCCGGTGTTGCGCATCCAGTTGGTGTAGGCCTTGATTTTGTAGAGGCCGCCAGGCAGGTTATCGGCAAAATCGAACTCGCCCGCCGCGGTGCCGTTTTCAGCCAAAATCGTTTTTTTCATTAAAACAACCTGTTGCGGGCTGAGGAGTTCAACGTACAAAATCTCGCTGGCCTTCGCCGGTAGCAGGTCGCCGGCGTTGCGCAGGTAGGCGTTGAACCAGAGTGTCTCGCCTGGCTGGAACAAAGTACGGTCGAGGTGGAGGTACAGTTTTTCAGGGCGGGTTTCATCGCCGCGCCGCTCTAGGCGGGCGGCCAGTATTTTAAAAACAGACGAGTCGCCGACAACCACGGAAGAAAAATGCGGCTGGGCGGGGGTAGGTTGAGTCAAAGGTTGGGCGGGAAAAAACACGGCCCAGAGCAGGAGTGTGATCGGGTAGAGCATAACGGAAGTTGTTTTGGCGGCCTGGATGCGCCGGTTTTGAAAAATGCACAAGCCGGGCAAACTTATCGGCTGTTCGCGCTGCCAGCAAGCGCCGATGTGTGGGCGCTATGTGTACGAGGGCGAAAGGGGGCGTTCGGGCGAGTGGAATTCCTTGCCGGGCACTGCTTTTTTTGTTCTTTTGCACAAAATATCACTGCACGCATGTATCGCTACCTTTTCCCACTTGCCCTTGCCCTTTGTTTCGCCCCTACCCTATTCGCCCAAAAACGCCCGGCTCCCGTTTTCATCGCCCCCGATGCCCCGGCCTGGATGCGACTCCTGCAAACCGATAACCCCGATGTTTTCGCCGTGCAGAAAGCCTACCGTGATTACTACACCGAACGGCCTTTTGAAAAAAACACCTACACCCAGTATTACAAACGTTGGATGCATTGGGCACGGGCACGTACGAACAGCAACGGGCGAGTAAGTTTATCCGTTGATATTTTACCGGAAAACGTGCCCGCACCTCCCGCATCCAACCAACAAGCCACCTGGACATGGGCTGGCCCGAGTCAAACCTACCACACCGACGGCACCACCAAGGTTACCTGGCAAACCAACCTGTACTCCATTGCCATCGCCCCATCCAACCCCAACGTGCTGTACGCCGGCGGCGAAACGGGCGGTCTGTGGAAAACCACCGACAAGGGTCAAAACTGGACCCTGCTCACCCGCGACATCCTGCACGGCGCATTCGGGGCCGTGAAAATCCACCCCAACGACCCAAATACAGCCTTCGCCGCAACTGACGGAAAAATCATCAAAACAACCGACGGCGGCAGCACGTGGGTCAACGCCTATACCGAAACCAACCTCTGGATAAATGAACTGGCCATCAGCCCGGCCAACCCGAACCTCATCCTCGCAGCCGCCGATCAGGGCCTGCTCGTAAGCACCAACGGCGGTGCCGGATGGACCAAAAAATTCACTAATCAGACCTGGGCCGTCAAATTCAAACCCGGAGACCCGACTGTGGCATTTGCGGCACGAAAAAACGGCAGCGGCTCTGACTTTTTGCGCAGCAACGACAACGGCGCCTCGTGGGTGCCAGTCGGAACAGGCTGGTGGACACCCGGTTCCGGGCAAGCCGTCACTGGCATTCATATCGCCGTTTGCCCTTCCAAACCCGACAAACTATACGCCTACCTGTGTGGCAGCGGGGCTACGTTGTATGGGTATGTTGGCGTTTTCGTCAGCTACGACGGCGGCACTACCTGGGCCAACACCCACCCGACCAACGCCATCGGCGAGCCCTACAGCATACCGGCGCACAGCAACCTCATGGCCAACAACGGCACCACGGGCTTCGACCAGGGTTTTTACGACATGGCCATCATTGTTAATCCAAACAACGACCAACAGCTGATCGCGGGCGGTACATCGTGGTTCAAAAGCAGCGACGGCGGTGCTACCTGGCAAACTCTCGGCGGCTATGTCAGCGGCCTGCCGTGGAGCCATCCCGACCTACAGGCCCTCGCTGCACAAGGCTCCGACCTGTGGATTGCCAGCGACGGCGGGCTGAACTACTCCAACAATTTCGGCCAAACCCATGAAGCCCGCATGAACGGCATTACCGGCTCCGACATGTGGGGCTTCGACAGCGGCTGGAACGACGACCTGCTCGTGGGTGGCCGCTACCACAACGGCAACATGGCCTGGCACGAGTCATTCCCACCCAACACCTACTACCGAATGGGCGGGGCTGAAGCCGCTACCGGCTACGTCAGCCCCGGCCCAGGTCTCAAAACATACCATTCCGATATCGGTGGGTATAGCCTCGCAGGCGGGCTTGCGGGCGGGCGCACCAACTTTTCCGTAGGGCTTTTTCCAAACGAGAGCTACGCCTACTATGCCAATAGCGAGATGGTATGGCACCCGCAGTGCTGGGGCATCGTGTTCCTCGGCAAGGACAACAAAATCTGGAAAAGCGCCAACGGTGGCGCTTCGTTTGCTGCACTGTACACGTTCCCCGGTACCGCCGATAACACGGTGTTCGACATCGAAATCGCTCGTTCCAACCCGCAGGTCATGTACTGCTCCCAGTGGAATGGCACCGACGATGCCATTTGGCGCAGCGCCGACGGCGGCCAAACGTGGTCGCTCTGCACCCCATTGCCGCTGCCCAACAACAACGACCGCGCAAAACTGGCCGTCAGCGCCGAAAGCGCAGATGTGCTCTGGTGCGCCGTAACCTACGGCTCCAATGGACGAAAAATTTACAAAAGCATCGACGGCGGGCAGTCGTGGATCAACCTGACCACGGCATTGCTGAACAGTGTTCGCATCGCAAATATCATGGCCCAGTACGGCACCGACGGCGGCATCTACCTCGGCACCAACAAGGGTGTTTTTTACCGAAACAACAGCCATTCCGATTGGCAACCCTACTCCGACGGCATGCCGCTGAGTGCCGAAACGAACCGCCTCAAGCCGTTTTATCGCGACGGCAAAATCCGAAATGGTTGCTGGGGTTTTGGCGTATGGGAAGCCCCGCTGTTCGAGCCGTCTGCCGTTTTGCCGCAGGCAATGACCGACAAACTCGAAAGCGGCTGCGCACGCGATACTTTCTTCTTCGACGACTACTCCGTCGTTAACCACGCCAGCGCGACGTGGACGTGGGCATTCCCCGGTGCGACATTTTTTTCCGGGGAAAACACGCGTACACCTAAAGCCGTGTTCGGTAAACCGGGTGAATACCGCGCCGAAATGATGCTGCAAACACCGCAAGGCATTTTTTACGACACCCTTCTGCTGCGTGTGGGCAACGGTTGCGACCGCGACAGCCTGCCCGGCAGCGCCTTGCTTTTCGATGGCTCTGGCGACAATGCCGTGGCTACAGAGCCGCTTCGACTGAATTCCGACACCGTCACCATCACGGCCTGGATCAAACGCTTCGGTGCGCAAGACGGACGTGCCGGCATTGTTTTTTGCCGCAGCAGCAACACAACGGCGGGCATCGGCTTCGACGGCGACAATCTCAGTTACCACTGGAACGACGCTGGCTGGTGGTGGAACAGTGGCCTTGCCGTGCCACAAAACGAGTGGGCACACGTGGCGCTCGTGGTGGAACCCGCCCGTGTGACGATGTACCTGAACGGCCGCCCGGCAGTGGACAATTCCGCCCGTGGTGCCGAGCAGTTCGACGGCCCGCTCACCCTCGGCGAGGATCCCAACGGCGGTGGGCGTTTTTTCAACGGCCTGCTCGACGAGGTGTGCGTGTACCGCCGAGCGCTCAGCCAGGCCGAAATCCGGGAGCAGATGCATTTGGTCAAACTCGACACCAGCGACCCCAGCCTGTCGGCCTACTACCAGTTCAACGAACCTGCGGCCACCGGGCCGGTACTCGACCGAAGCGGCACCCGCCACCTCGGCCTAAACGGCGAGGCCCGGCGCGTGGCTTCAACTGTTGCCGTTGGCCCTGGTTTCAGCGCCCGCCGGGCGATGACCGCCGCCGGGACGTATTTTTTTGGTGAAAACGTTGGCTTCGAGTGTACTACAGCGGGAATGGGTGCTCTGCCCGGCGGCGAGGTATGCGCTACCCGAATCAATTTGGCTCCCGATGCGACACCAGGGACCGATCCGCTGAGCCGCGCCTACTGGGTTGTGCGCAATTACGGCCCCAACGCAGCCTTTACGCCGTTGCGCGAAATGCGTTTTTATCGGATAGGACGCGTACCGCTGACCACTTCGGCGAGCGCGTACAAACTGTGGTCGCGCCCTGCCAACGGCGAAGGGAGCTTCTGGCTGCAGGAGGATACGGGCGACCACCGCAAGTTCGGCTCAAACGGTTCTGTCATTTTCAGCGATGGCTTGCCTGTCGGTGCGTTCGGGCAGTTTGTGGTGTCCAAGCCCGTGCCTAACCTCGTGGAAGATGCACCGCAAGCACTTGGCAGGGGTTTGGAAAACGGCAGTCGCGCTTTCGTGGGGCGCGTTTTTCCCAATCCAGTGGCAGCTGACGGCCTGCTCCGGGTAGAAACGGAGCAGCCGGGGCCGGTGGTTTTCCGTCTGTTCGACGAAAAAGGCCGGGCCGTGCGCGTGGAAAAATTTCAAGGGCAAACCGAGGTACGGCTGCACGGGCTGAGTACGGGGGTGTATGTATATTCGATTGAGGGGGAACAGGGTTTGGTTTTTGGGAAAGTGGTAATGTGGTAGCGACAAAAAAGATCGACTACCCCGGAATTGAAACATGATCCTTGTTCTCTGTCTGCTGTTTTGTCATGTGTAGCACCTGCTGGTAATAGTTAAAAAGCAAGGAATACAAGGTAAGTTCATACAAACGCTGGCCGGAAGTAAACAAACGATTGAAATGCATATGCAGGTAGCTGGAAATGTATTGGTCTAACGGAAGGTTTTTTTCGCGGCATACAGATAAAATGGTTTGAACCAACGGCAACATATCCGTATGTCTGGCATGCAGCAATGCGTAAATATCTGAATAAACATCATCACCAGTACGATTGAGCAAAGACACTATTTTGGGTCGATGTTCCCTGAATTTGCCGTTGAGCTGCTTACGTAAATGTACGTTTTCAGAAACCTTGAACTCGGTTTCAAAACTATTTTTCATTCGTTCGGTAAAGGCGATCTTTTTCGCCAATGAAAACCCGAAGGATTCCAACAGGTCGTCAGCAGCTAACAAACCGTACATCCATCGCGTCTCTTCTGAAAGTTCACCGGCTTGTTCCAGGAACAACAAGGTGTGCAGGCTGTCAGCGTGAAACAACTTTTCAGCCAGAGGCATCGTATATGAGCCGTATCGCTCTACTTCTCGCTCATAGGTATCCGTCTGGATTTTCCAGATTTGTTTTTGTTCCATGTAGCCTTGAAGCGCTTCATGAGTAGCCTGGATAACGGGCCCCAACGCGCCTGGATCGGTTAGGTGAAACCGCAAGCGGATATGGTGGTCGGGATCAGAATAGCGGATGAAAAACCATTGGTCAACAAGGCGTTCTGCAGCAAGTCGCTGAACTAAGGGCAGGATCGACTGTGCCAAAACCTCGTCGGCCGTTTTGTGGCCGCAGTACAGTTTGAAATACAGCCAGTCGGAGCCAACTGCAAAGGAGCGTTTTATTTCAAGTACGGGCGGTTCAAACACCGGGTGATTCACTTGTTGCTCCGCTTTTTTTTCTTTGGTGAATACCGCAATCAGTTCGTTGGTGTAGGTTTGGCCGTTTTCGTCCTTTACGATGCCTTGTTGGTCTTCAAAGAGAAATTCGACGATGCGTACAGAAGACGTTTTGCCGATTTCATGTAAAAAAGATTTGACACACAGATAATTGTTAAAGTCGACGTAGAGCGCATTGTCGCCGCGTTCTACCAACACCCGGTCTGGCATATTCAGATGATTTTTCCATGCGACCACTTTTTTTAGCACATCGTCGGTTTTCTTCAATCCCAGCAATGGTTTAATCTCAAGGTAATTAATTTGCCAGGTAGCGCGGGATAAGATGAGGTTTTCATACGTCACTCTGGGCAAAAACGAGAATTCGGCTTCTGCGTTTCCCCAGGAAAACATTAACCCGGAGCGTTTATTTTGTGTTTGCAGGTCACATAGGAACTGGTACACGGGAAGAGATTTTGCCTTGTAATTGTGAGAATTGCTCATCGTCGGGATGATACGCTTCCCCAACATCTTAGAGAACAAGATGATTTCATTTTTGTCTACTTTCACGATAATGTCCTGAAGTTTTACCTGTTGTTCTTCCGGAACAGTTGAATGCGCCAGATAGGGTATTTCATAGCCTCGAATTTGCGTACGCATCAGGATATTGCCTAAGCGCGACTCCGGCAAATGCACGATTTCGGCCAGTATAGCATTATTGTTTAGCGCTTCCTCTATTTCAGCAATATTCCGTACCCAGCGATGAATTTCGGGGTGAAGATGCGTAAACCGGCCTAATATTTTATTGGAAGGCCCGAAAGCACGAATGATATGAACGGTTGGTGGGGCACCCGCTTCCGATGTGTTTGGCACAACTGCGGCCAGGGTTGAAATTGAGTCCGGCAAGTCATCCCAGTTGGGTTCGCCAAGCCATTCCAATTCTGGGTCAGTCAAGTGTATTTCATAAAGTTGTTCTTTGCTGGCCTGCAGCAGCTTTTGCATCAAAAATGAATGCAGGCGGTTCTGGGATGAAGGTGGCAGGCCTTGTTCCGGCATTGCCCGGATGTCGTCAATCAAGGGATTGATATCACCCAGGTTAGCAGCTTTATATCCGATACCACTTTCCACATCAAGTACTTCCAGCAAGGGTATTGCTTTCGACTCATATCTGGCGACAAACGCTGTTTTAAACCGCTCCAAGTCGTTGGTCGAGGCTTTCATAGTGAGCCGATTGAGTACGGCAAGCCCGCGTTGAATGGAGCGGAGCAACCCAGAGTCAAAGGTGCAGGTTGTTGCGGGTTTAAACATATCCACCTGTAGGAGCCGCTGAATGTCGTAATTGTACTCAAGTTGGTTCAACAAACCAATCAAGCCTTTGTATCGCCCAGCCCCGTCTTCCGGCGGAGCCTGATCAATCCGGCCAATCTCATTTCGCAAGCTTTGCAGTTGGCTGGATTTTTCGAGCGCCAGGGGCGAGTGGGTGATACGACTTAGTACTGCGATCATTCGGTCGAGCATTTCAGGCCCGGTCGTATTGCCGTCTAGTTCACTGACTAACAATTTGCCTTCGATGGCTTCGTATAAAAATTCAATGGCTTCTTCCATTTCGATGTCATCGCCGACGAGTTCATTGGCGAGATCCTCAAGCACGGCTCCATTGGCCGCACGAAGCAGGATACGGTTAATGTATTCCGAACTTTCCACGGCCGCCAGGCGGTGAAAGCGCATTTTCCGGCGATAGTGATAGTCTACAAAACGAATGTGTTGTCCACTGGCGTAGTAGCTGCTGTTGGGGTAGTACCGGAGGAATTCCTTAATGCCTGGCATCTCCGCCAGGTTTTGCGCCAGTTGACACAAATAATCCATATCGGGCCTGGTGTGCCGATGCATATACTCCGGAGTCGACAATCGGATATCCGTTACCTCGGCCCATGTACCGAGTGTGCAGCCAGCGAACAGACCGAACGGCGTACAGCGGGTCGACATGCGAAGGAGGTAACGTGTCAGCGATACAGCCAACTGTTCTTCTTCTTCCGGCGAAATAGATTTGCCGCCCGCTTTTTTTTTCAACTGTTCGTGCAGTACCGGCGAAGCCAAAAACAAGGCATCATTGACCGCAGGGTGTTGATAAATTTGATAAAGCAGCGCTATTTGCTCCGTTGGATCCGTGGCGGCCAAAAGTGCCTGTAGCGGACCGTCGAGTGGCAGTAGCGGCGTGCGGATTAAGAATTTGGGATGCGCTTGATATTGTTGCATGGCCAACAGCGGGTTATGTTTACGACAGGATCAGAAAAAGGATTAGCTCAACAACAGGCATTCGTCCCAATTCGGCGGGGTATCCGAGACGGCATGAAGGAGCGACAGGCCAATACCGGAAATGCCGACCAAAAAGCCACGAGCCTGCGTTAAATGAACTGCTTCGTTGACAAAATACGGTAAGTAACCGGCGAGTCCTACGGGGTTGTTGCCCATGGTAAGCGTTTGTTTATACCAATAGGCGGCAGTGTCTTTGAAAACGGGCAAGCCGGTATCATGAAAAATGCGTTGGAAAATATGCGCCACGCCGGCTGTGCCATGACATATCCCTGCATCTTGGAACTGTTCCTTTCTTGAGCAGGAAAAAGTCAGAACTTCCATTCCTTTCTCGCTCCAGGAAGGTATGCCTGTTGTTTTACCGGCTCGGCAAAGCGCCAAACCTACACCCAGATCACCATAACACCAGGCCATTCTGCTGGTCAAAGTTGACAAATTGGGTTTTTCCAACGACATGCTAGGGAAGTAGGACAAGTACTGAGCAGAGTCTATTTCCTGTGCCAGAATATAAGAAACAGTGCGGTGTAAAAGGTCGGCCGACAATTCTTTGGCAATGCCATGTTCGATAAATTTGGTGAGCATTATGGCTATGCTTGACATCCCATGCGACAGGCAAATATTGGGGCCTGTTTCACCGGTGGTTGAGTTCAAAAGCGAGAGCCACTTCAAGGATCCCCCATCCGCTTGCAGTGCGCAATCCGATAACGCTTTGACACACTTTACGAGGTAGGCATCCAAACGGGGGTTATGTTTGCGTCGCTTTAACAAGTAAAATGCAATGCCCAAGGCATTGTGCATAAAATCAAAGCCGCCCTTGGTCATATCCTCCAGCATTTTTTCTGCGAGATGCTTGTCGAAAGGCTGCAAAGATTTCCGGGTGTTTTCTTCCAGGTAACCCAACTCAATAAAATGCTCTATCGCCCAAAAAATCCCAGTCAGTCCGCCGCTGAAGTGTAGATATGGGTAACCGTTGTTAACCAGTTCGAAACTTTCTTCAACACGTTGTATAGCCAGTTCAAAATAGAAGTCGTTTTTGAGATATTGAGCATAATTCATCAGAAAAAGGGCTTCCCCCATTCTGCCGGTAAACAAACATGGCCGCTGCTCCGAGGCTGGCAACTCGGGGTAATTGGCCAGGTTCGCCGCTATTTCCTT
>JBEBHD010000358.1:0-3605 GCA_040080915.1 Saprospiraceae bacterium | reverse complement strand
CCAAGGCTGGATGAAATTATCGGGAGATGATCAATTTGGTTACCAGGTGCAGCCCGGTCGGGTCAATAACGCGGCAGAAGTACAGGCCGGGGGGCAACTTACTTCCGTCCAGTTCAGCGGAGGCCGCGAGTGTTTGCTCCAGCACCGTTCGACCGTCCAGACTATGTACCAGCACGCGGACAGGAGCGGCACCTTGAGGCAATTCCACGAAAAACTGGCCCGTCGTCGGGTTGGGGAATATGCGAACAGTGGGCTTGCCAGCATTGGAAACCGACAGCGTTTTCACGGGCCGGAGTGAGCCGCCACCGCAATCAGGTGTCGCTTCCCAGCCGTTGCCGAGCAGCAGCACCCGGGCCAAAAAGCCCGGTTCGTCGCAATTTGCTGCCCAGACTTCGAGGCTGTCCACTACCGTGGCTGCCAGCCGGTGCATATCCGCTTCCGTCTCGGCGTACGGGCGCAACACGGCCAGCATTTCCGCAAAGTCGGCCAGTTCGTCCGACTGGCGTTCGGTCAGGTCGTTGCGTTCGGGGATGTCCTCCAACCATTGGTCATAGCCCTCGAAATCGCCCGTGAAAAAAGCGTGGCGGGCCAGCCGAAGGTCGGCCTCGTAGGCGTGCAGGCGCTCCGTCCATGCCAGCACGGAGTCCACCTTGGTGCCGGTGGAGTCCAGCGCGAAATTGCGGATGACCCGCCCGCCCCAAATGTCCATGGCCGAACGGTGGGCATTGATTTCGGGCAGCAGGGCCGCCTGAGCGGCCGTGTCGGTCAGGTTGTCGTACTCGGCTTTTATGGTCAGCCATTCCGTGTGGTGCTGAAAAAACGAATCCTGCCAAATCTCACTATCCTCCATCGGGCAAGGGGGCGGGCATTCGTCTTCATGGATATAGGTGGAGCAATTGGGGTTGGGGAAGGTCGCTGGCACCGTGTCAACATTAAAAAAACCGTCACCAGTCGTCAGTACCTGGCCTATGGTGTCCCAGAAATAATAGGTGATCGGCGCACCTGAGTTGTACCAAGTGTACCCGCTTCCGCTGAAGCGGTTGCCAGCGGCGGTGCTATTTTGTGTAAACAGATCAACGTCTCCCTGAATATTCCTCACCGACGCGCCTTCGTTCACCAAATTGGCGAAGCGGTTGTCGTAGTGTTCGTTGCACTCGTACCGAAGGCCTTTGAATCCACCGTTGAACCCAGATGCATCGTTGCCGGTGTCCATGTCCCAGAAGTTGTTTTTCCGAATGAAGTTTTCCATGCTGCCGGTGCCCGTGCAGTCTGTGCCGACGTAAGAGTCGTCCTCCGTGTCGCCGCCGTAAAACGAGTTGTTCGCCAGCACGATGCCCATCGGCAAGGTGTAGCCAAAGAGGCGCACGCCGGTGAAATCCACCGACTCCTGCGGGCACATCGGCGGGCGGCCGACGTGGAAGTAGCTGTCGTCGATGCGGAAGTTGTCGGGCAGGTTGGATTCGATGTCGGTGTAGCAGGTGAAAAACGAGGTGTTTTCCACGGTGTAGGTGCCGAAGCCCAAGGTTTTTCCATACGCCTGCACACCCCGGTCGAGGTTGCGAAAGAGGCTGGAGCGTACCTGAAAAGCCGACTCGTCGGCCACGAGACCCTTCGCTCGCGATGCGCTTCCCGCACAGCCTTGGGTTCGGAAATCGTAAAACCAGGTGCCCAGAACATCGAGCCGGGTCTGTGCCTGCATATACAACAGGGTCGGCTGCTTTGCGGCATCGCCTCGATAGTTGTTGTCCAGGGTCAAAAAAGCGCCGCTCACCGTATTGGCTTTCGGGTCTTTCTGGTAGTAGAAAAGGCTGATGGCGTTCGTGCAGTTTCGTATCCGTCCGTACACCTCCACGATGCCGCCGCCCAACAGGTGCGGGTTAGCCTGTGGTGCGAACTCGCGGGCGGCCACGCCGTCCACGGCGTGCTCCACGATCCCCGTGGTGTTCAGCACGAACCGACCCTGCGCCGTGGAGGGAAGTCCGTTCGAGTTTTTTTGTGGTTGGTTGGCCGCGCCCTCCACCACGATCCCGCCCCACATGCCCCCGCATCCGGCGGTGACAGTGCCGTTCACGATCAGGGTGCCGCCCCGGCGCACCACGATGTATGTTCCGGGAGCCATTTCCAACACATCGTTCACGATCAGTGTGGAGCCGGACGGCACTTCGATGTTCGAGAACTTGCTCGTCGGGGTGCTCCAAATGGTGGTGTCGGTGGGCATGGTGGCTGCCTGTATTTTGATGGTATCCAGTTCGGGCGAGTTGTTCAGGTACATGCGCATACGCCGCACCTGCTGATCTGAAAATCGGTCGATGCAGCGAGAGGGGTAGCTGTACGACATGTAGTTTTTGAAAATTACGGGTGACACGCCGGAAGGGGTATCTGACAAATCACAATCGCTGCTGATTTTGATGTGGGTACTGTTGCTGTGCTTGGGCGTATCGCCCACCAGATCTCCACAGCACTGATCGGGGTCGTTCCCATATCCGCTTTGGCAGCCGTTGGGTGCAGCACACGAAGGCGACGGCCCGTTGTGTTCCCCGGCACTTGTGTTTGCGAACGTATGCGCAAGGCCAAAACAATGGCCTATTTCATGGATTGTGACAGCCAGATTGCTCCCCGGGTCATTGGCTTCGCGCCCTTGAACGTAAAAAGAGGTACTCGGTAAATCAGTGTCATAGGTGTAACCTCTGGCGTACGGAAAGCCTTCATTGTCGTCCGAAAGAACATGCATGGTGATTCCCTGAGCAAACTTGGGGCAAGAGGCATTCGGGGCTTTGGTATAGACGAGGTGGCACTCCCCCGGATTTGCCTCTCCCGGTACGAAGTAAATATCGTACTGGTTGAAAACACTGTTCAACATCGCAAACGTCCGTGTGGTACGGCGGTGTAGTTCCGCTGCGCCAAGGCTGTCCGCCCAAGCGTCCGTAGAATCTTGACAGTAAACAATGTACAACCGCACAAAGAATTTTCCCTGAACGGTATCGTACGGGCCGGTGTAGTGCGGGGTGAACGTTTGCGCCCGCGCGGATAGGTTAAGCGCGAGCATGGTGAGAAGAATTAGAGCGGTTTTGAGGGATGATGCGGGTTGCCCCCCCCTGTCAGCAGGGCGGAATCGGGCTGGAGTTGCTTTTTCATCGGTAGTGATTTTTAGTAAACGAAAGCGATTGTCGAGCAAATATCACGCGAAAGGTAGCAACAATACTATAGAAGAAGTCGCATTAACTGCCATTTCTGGCACTTGACTCAACATATTTTGCACACACCTGCCATTGGCAAAATTTTTACAACGAGCCGTACCGCCACTCCAACGTATCCTTGTAAAACACCTGCTCCAGTGTCGCCTCCGGCAGGTTCATCTGCTCGATGAAGGTGCCGATTTTTTGAACGCACCGTTCCTTGTTCATGGGCTCGTTGGTTTTTCTGTTAGATTTTTTGATTTGTTCCCGCCAAAAACCGAGTTCTTTGAGGGCTTTTAAAAAGGATTTCTGGTGAGAGGGTTAGAAGGTTTCTGGTTGGAAATATCGCGGAACCAGAAACCGTCAAACCGTCAAACCAGAAACCCTGGATACCCTCTCACCATCAACCTAAAAAAAATGCATCCAGAC